>JANRIZ010000013.1:0-45149 GCA_033764445.1 Verrucomicrobiia bacterium
CGGCAAAAGTCAGGTTGTTGGTGGTGATGTTCACATTGCCCGCCAGACGCAGTTCCCCGCTGTTGGCAAACCAGGTCTGGGCCCCGTTGCTCAAAATCAGATTGTTGCTGATGGTCTGGAAACTCGTGCTGTTCTGCACAATCCCCGTGCCGAGAAACCCGTTCATCGTAATGGCACTGCCGGTCAGATAATAATTGGTGGTCACGGAATTGCTGAAAGTCAGGTTGCGGATATACCAGGCGGTGTTGACGACACTGTTGGTCCGCAGATTGGGGGTGGTGGCAAACACCACGCGCGCCGTGCCGACATTGGTCGGGGACCGGTTTCCGACCCAGTTGTCGGCCGTTCCCCAGTTGTTATCCGTACCGCCACCGTCCCAGATCGAAAAGAAACCGACGTTGGTGACCACGACATTGTTGCCGATGTTTGTGACCGTGCCAAACGAGGCGGACCCCAGCCAGTTGATCGTCCCCCAAGTCCCCCCGGGGGTGGCATCGGTCTGGAAGATGACAAAACCCGTCGTGTCCAGCGGCTCGTAGTCAAATTGAAGGTTCAGGGACCCGCCGGCGGTCAGGGTGCCGAAAACCCGGTTGGAATCAAACAGCGAGGCACTGGAAAACTGAAAGAGTGAGGTGGAGCCCGACCCCATCCAGAGGCTGTCGGAAAAGGTCATGGAGCCGTACGTACTGACCGTGTTGTCCTGGGTGGTCCCGGCGGAAATCACCCCATTGTTGGTGATCGCCCCGGAGGCCACGTCCACGGTGCCGTTGGTTCCAAAGAGGGTCCCGTTGGCGGCGACAGTCAGTCCGTTGGTGAAACGATGGGTGCCGCCCATCATTCCCAGGGCCGCCGTCTGGGTGCCATCGCCGACGGTGTAAAGGGTCGTATTGTAGATGGTCCCGTTGGTGCCGATGACCAGGGTGCCCCCGCCATGCTCCACATAGTTGGTCGGACGCACATGCAGGCTGCGGGCCGAGACATAGGCGCCACTTTGCAGCCGCAGCACCCCGTTGGTGTTGTCAGAATCGAAAGTATCTCTTCCCACGTTCAGGGCGTTGACATTGGTCATCGATGCCCCGTTGAGAACCGACAGGATGTTCGAGCGGGTCCCCCCGACCAGGGAACCCGAATTTCCGACCTGCACATTGCCCCCGCCGTTGTTCCAAACCGTCGAGGCCCCGTCCACCAGCACAAGATTGGAGCGGCTCTGACCGTAACCGATGGTCAGGCTTGTGGCATGCATGATTGCACCGTTGGAAAGCACAAGGCTGTTCCGGCTGGCGGCATCACGCCCCACCTCAACGGATGTGTTGGTAAAAACAGCCGAATCCGCAATGACCACCCGGTTGCTGTTGGGAAAGTAGTTGTTGAGCAGGCCGTACCCAACGGCCAGGACGCCCCCGGAATTGTCAAACACACTGCCGCTGCCGGCCACATACAGAAGGTTGGATTCCGAGGGTTGCTCGCCGACGGTGATTCCCACCGTCTTGTATTTGCCCCCATTGGTCACATAGAGGGTATTGTATCCGCCGAAAAAGTACCCGAGTTTTGTAAAACCGGAATTGGTAAAGGCCGCCCCATTGGCGACGGTCACCGTATTGGACAGGGCATGACTTGTGGAGAGACCCGATCCCACGTAGAAATTCCCGGTATTGCTCAGAAAAGTCCCCGTATTGAGAAGGGTCAGACGGGCATATTGTGAACTTTCCTTTCCAAGAAGCAGATCATTGGTTGAATAAATCCGGGCACCGTTGGTCGCAAGAAGTTCGGTTCCCACATCGTTTCCGAACCCGACGGTCAGGGTGTTGATGTTGCTGAGGGTGGCTGCATTGACAACAACCCGATTGCTCAGGGATACAGAGCCATCCGAATTGAATTTATGGCCGATATTCAAAAAGTTGTTCTGAAAATTGAACAGCGTCGTGCTGCCCTCCACCTGCAGGAGGTTGTAATCCGAGCGGTACCCGACCCGGACCCCCGAGGCCTGCACCAGCGCCCCGTTGCTCACGTACATGGAGTTGCTGACGGTATTGATCTCATATCCCACCCTCAGTTCCACCACATTGGTCAGGCGGCTGTTGTCGACAACCAGCACATTGCGCCCGTTTGCCGTATCCAACAGGTCAATCCATCCCACCGCCACGGTGCTTCCCCCGGCGTTCCAGGTCGAACCGCCCCGGAGAATGACGGCATTGCTGTAAAATCCGCGTGCTCCGATGTACAAACCGGTCGATTTGCCCACTGCACCATTGTCCAAAAGCAGCAGGTTCGAGGAACTGCCCGGCGAGCCCAGAAGATGACTGCCCACCCACACGCCATTTTGATTGGAAAACACGGAGCCAGAGCCGGTCACCACCACCTTGTTGCTGCCGATGCTCGACCCGATATCCGTCCGGTTGACGGCCACGACGCCTCCATTGCTCAAAAACAGGGACCCGCGGCTGTTGAGCAGGACATTGTCGTTCCAGTGCGTGATGGACCCCCCGTTGGTGACCACAAAGTTGGAATTGCTCACGATGGTGGAATAGGTGTTGAGCCCACCGTTCTGCCCCCAGTTGCCGGCACCCCGGATCACCAGAGTGCCATTGGTCGCACCGGTGACCGTCAATGGAAGCGTATTCCCAAAAGCCACGTTGCTCAGAATCAGCATACCAGCATTCATCTGCCACGTCTGGGCTACGGAAAATCCAATCGGGGAATTGATCGCCTGGGTGTTGGTGCTGTTATTGATGATGCCTCCCGAGCCGATCGTCAGATAAAAGGGCCCCCCTGAAGAATTGGTGGTCAGAAACGAACCGGCATTGTTGCTGTAGGTCAGGGAATTGATGGACCAGTCAGCCCCGTGTGCATTGGTTCTTTGAACGGTCCCTGCAAATATGAAATTGGCGGTGCCATCATTGTTGGGCGCCACGTCCCCCACCCAGTTTCCGGCGGTCCCCAAAAAATTATCCGCACCGCCGCCGTCCCACGTTCCGGCAATGATTAAAACAGGGAAAAACCCAAAAAAGGAGGTCAACAGACACAGAAAAACAAAGGTCGCCAGTCTCCATTGATGAAGTGTGCGGGTCTGATTTTGATGGGTGCTTTTGTTCATGATCATGAACCTAAAAAATGAAAATTTCCGCCCAGCTCCGAATTTGCGCCGAAAAAAAGGCAATCATTCATGCACATCCAAACAAAATGTGTGCGTACTCTTGTGAGCTTAAAATTTATTAATCCGTATAATTGGAATTCGGCCTTATATTCTTCATGAAACCATACGTTTTCGTATGTTCAATGAAGACTGTATACACAGCATAGAGATCAAGGTCAACCAATTATTATAAAAAAAATTGCCCTGCTTATAATCCGATCACATGCGGCAGCAGCAGTTCAGGCTCCGGCCTCTCATTTCCAGATTTAATCCCTTGCAAAAGAGAAATCATCCTTGATGCGATTTTACCTATCTCTATCTCAAGACGAATGATATAAGGATTATAATGAGAAATAATTGGTGACCCCTCATTGGAATGTGTCATCACTTTAAGTTCCTCCCTCCATCGAGGCCACACAACATTCAGCCTGTCCAATACACCACTGGCCAATACATCGTCAGTGATCAGGAGTCCATCCGGATAATCTTCCCGCCCGAATTCTTTGAGAATTGAATCCACGTAGTCCGCCCCGCGCTGATAAAAACTTTTCTCCAGAATCTCTCGGATATCCACCCCCTGGGAATCACAGACAAGTCTGGGATCGGTATCGAGGCCTAATTGATGGACCCGCTCAAAATAATCCCTATTGTATCCGTCAGCGGGTTCGACCCCGGAAAGGTTCCGTTCAAAGATCGCCGTAATCAACCCCACCCTCCGGCAGCCCATCTGCCTGAATGCCTTCAACCCTTCAAAGATCATTCCCGGAAAGTCCAAAAAAACCGAGCCGTAATCCCCGGTCATTTGTCCAAAATACACCGTGGGGATCCCCCGGTTGCGGATCGAAAGCATGAAGGCCGGATCGACCACCTGCCCGAAAAGCACGGAGGAAATATTCCCCCGCTCCAGCCCCTCGATCAGGGCCAGATGATGAAAATTCGGATTCTCCGGGTTTTTATAATCGGGCACCTCCAGAAAATAGTGTGTGGGAATCCCCAGGCTCCGGGTCTGTTCCTGAAGATGCATCAGCAAAAGCCGGTAAAACGGACTGGTCGCGGGATGCAAAACCTCGGACCCGAAAACCAACGCGGTGTAGTTTTTCCGGGCCGCCTCGGCGATAAAAATTCCACGTCCGTGCCGCACATCGATCCACCGGGCCATCCGCAGTTCCTGCATCACACGGTCGATGGTCGGGCGTGTCACGGAATACATCTGTTCCATCTCACGGATGCTCGGCAGCTGCTCCCCGACCTTCCCTGCCTGAATCCGCTCCAGCAGCAGCCGCTTTAACATCACAAACTTGGGTTCGACTTTTCGATTCGGCATCGGGCCACTCTAACGGGAGATCCCCCCATGGCAATCCGCAACAAACGACCCCTCCCAAAGTTTCACGGCACCACTCGGTTTTTTACGTTTTTTCCAAACAACTTTTCTCGCCAGTCTCTGTTCATTCGCTTACGTTCATCCACGAACCTCTCCCCAAAAATACAACTATGAGCAACATCCAATCCATCAACGAAAACGTGCAACGTGCCTCCTCCTGGGTCCGGCCTCTCCAACAGGAAATGGGCCGGGTCATCATCGGCCAGAAATACCTGGTGGATCGGCTCATCGTCGGTTTGGTCACCGGCGGCCACATTCTCCTGGAAGGCGTGCCAGGCCTGGCCAAAACCCTGGCCATGAAAACCCTGGCCCAGGCGGTCGAGGCAAAATTCCAGCGCATCCAATTCACCCCGGACATGCTCCCGGCGGATATCGTCGGAACTCTCATCTACAACCCGCGCGAGGGTTCCTTCACCACCAAATTCGGACCGGTCTTCACAAACTTCGTCCTGGCCGACGAAATCAACCGCGCCCCGGCCAAGGTCCAAAGCGCCCTGCTGGAAGCCATGCAGGAAAAACAGGTGACCATCGGACAGGAAACCTACGGGCTCCCCCAACCCTTTCTCGTCCTCGCCACCCAGAACCCGATCGAGCAGGAGGGGACCTACCCGCTGCCCGAGGCCCAGGTGGACCGCTTCATGCTCAAACTGCGCATCGGTTATCCCACGCGCCTGGAGGAACGCTCGATTCTCGACCTCGCCGCCACCACGGCCCCGCTCCCGGTCATCAATCCTGTCATCGACACCTCCCATATCCTCGATTCAAAAGAGGTCATCAATTCCATCTACATCGATGACAAGGTCAAGGACTACATCGTCGATCTGGTCTGGGCCACCCGGGACCCCCAGGCCTACAAAATCAATCTCAGTGGCTACATCCAGTACGGCGCCAGTCCGCGTGCCACCATCGCCCTGACCCTGGCCTCCAAGGCCTGGGCCTTCATCCAGGGCCGCGGTTATGTCACGCCCCAGGATATCAAATCCATCGGCATGGATGTCCTCCGCCATCGTGTGGCGGTCAGTTACGAGGCGGAGGCGGAAAATCTCACCAGCGAGGATGTGGTCCAGCGCATCTTTGACACGCTGCCTGTCCCCTAGTCGCGTCCCTCCCTCCGCCCCCTTCCCAACCTGCCGACCTCCCATGCCCGCCGCCGATTACACCAGGGAAATCCTTAAAAAGGTGCGCCAGATCGAAATCCGCACCCGCCGCCTGGTCACCGACTCGCTGACCGGCCAGTACCATTCGGTCTTCAAGGGCCGCGGCATGGACTTTGACGAGGTCCGCGAATACTCCCCGGGCGACGAGGTGCGGACGATCGATTGGAATGTCACGGCCCGCACGGGTCACCCGTTCGTCAAAAAATTCACGGAGGAACGGGAACTGACGATCCTCCTGCTCGTCGATCTGAGCGCTTCGGGCCACTTCGGCTCCCATCGGCAAAGCAAACGGGAAATGGCGGCGGAACTGGCCAGTGTCCTGGCCTTCTCGGCCATCCGCAACAACGACAAGGTGGGGCTGATCCTCTTCACCGACGAGGTCGAAAAATACATCCCACCCCAAAAGGGCCGCCGCCATGTCCTGCGGGTCATCCGGGAAATTCTCTTCTTCAATCCGGCCCGCCGGGGCACACGGATCGCCCGGGCCCTGCAGTTCATGAATCAGGTGACCCACCGCCGCGCGGTCACGTTCCTGGTCTCGGACTTCTTCGACAAAAATTACGAACGCGAAATCAAGCTCACGGCCCGCAAACACGATCTGGTCGGCGTGGCCATCTCCGACCCCAACGAAAACGCCCTCCCGAATATCGGCACGCTGACCATTGAGGATTCGGAAACGGGCGAACAGTTTGAGGTCGACTCCTCCAACAAATCGGTCCGGGACAGGTTCCAGGCGCTTTCCTCCGAACGCCGCGAAAATCTCCGCCGGTCGATGCTCGCCTCGGGCGTGGACTTTCTGGAACTGAGCACGGGTGAACCCTACATGCCGGTGGTGGTCCGGTTCTTCGACAAACGCATCCTCCGACGCAAATGAAATTTTCCTCCCCCATTCTCACCCTGCTCTGCCTCTTCCTGCTGGCCTCAACGGCCTTTCCGGCGGACCAGAATGCGCCGGTCCGGAACGCCCCGCAGTTCAACCCCTCCCCCGCCTCTCCGACGGCACCCCCGGCGCCGGCAGAGGAGGACATCCGTGACATTCGCGGCCCCATCCACTTGGCCGACCCCTGGCTCCTCGCACTCGCGGCACTGGGGGTTGTCGCGGTGCTGGTCCTGCTTTTCCTTCTGATCCGCTGGATCCTCCGGCGCCGTCAACCCACGGTGGTTCTGCCCCCGCACGAACGCGCCCTGCTCCGGCTCCGGGGGGCGGAACATCTGATCCTCGAAAACAAACCGAAGGACTACTGCACGGAGGTCTCCGAAACGGTCCGTCTCTACATCGAGGAACGGTTCGGGGTGCGGGCGGCCCACGAGACTACGGAGGAATTTCTCAATGAAATCCTCCAGAAATCCGATTCGCCCCTGGCCCGCTACAACGACCTGCTGGGTGACTTCCTGGCTCTCTGCGATCTCGTCAAATTTGCCAACCTCGCCTCCGGCCAGGAACAAATGCGCTTCCTCCAGGAGGGGGCTGTGAATTTTGTCCGTCAGACAGTGCCCCAACCAAACCCCCAACCGGCGACCGGCCCCCGACCTGCATGACCTTCGCCTACCCCCATCTGCTCTGGCTGCTGGCCCTGCTGCCGGTCCTCGCCTTTCTCAAGGGGCGCAAGGGGCAGTCCGCCTCGGTCCAGTATTCCAGCGGCGAAATTCTCAAATCCCTCTCGCTCCAGCGCAAAGCCCGGGCGGGTCTCTTCCTCGCCTCCCTCCGGTTCCTCGCCCTGGCTCTCATGATTGTGGCCCTGGCCCGGCCCCAGATCGGCAGGGGGAACACGGAAATCACCGCCAGCGGCATTGATATCGTCCTGGCCCTGGATGTCTCGGGCTCCATGCAGGCGGAGGATGTCACGCTCCATGGCCAGCCGGTCACACGCATGCGGGCGGTCAAAACCATGACACGGAAGTTCATCGACTCGAGGCCCGGAGACCGCATCGGTCTGGTCGTCTTTGCGGGCCAGCCCTACCTGGTCAGTCCCCTGACGCTCGACCACGACTGGCTTCAGATGAACCTCGACCGGATCGAGGTCGGCATGGTCGCCATCGATGGAACGGCCATCGGCTCGGGGCTGGCGGCCAGTGTCAACCGTCTCCGTGATCAGCCGGCCAAAAGCAAGGTCGTCGTCCTCCTCACCGACGGGGCCAACAACGCGGGCAAGGTCACCCCGGAAATTGCGGCGGAGGCGGCCAAGGCGCTGGGAATCAAAGTCTACACGATCTGCTTCGGATCGGGCGGGGAAATCATGGTCCGCGTCAAAAACCGCATGGGTTTTGACCAGATGGTCCCGATGCAGGCGGACATCGATGAGGCGACTCTCGAAAAAATCGCCGCGCTCACGGGTGGGAAGTTTTTCCGGGCGACGGATTCGGACGCACTGGAAAATGTCTTCAAGCAGATCGACCAACTGGAAAAGACGGTCGTCAAAATCAAGAAGTTCGAAACCTATACGGAGTTTTTCCAATGGTTCCTCATCCCGGGTCTTCTGATTCTGGGGCTCGAACTGCTGCTGGCCCACACACTTCTCCGGAGGCTTCCCTAAGATGCAATTCGCGGCTCCTGTCTGGCTGATGGTTCTCCCGGTGGCGGTGGCGCTCACGGCCTGGCTGCTGCACCGTGCGGAAAGGAACCGCCGCACGATCCTCTCACGGTTCGCCTCGGATCACCTGCTCGAGGCCCTCACGGCCAATGTCTCCCAGCCCCGCCGTCTCCTCAAACGGGGCCTGCTCCTCTGCGCCCTGGCCCTGATTTTCATCTCGCTCGCACGCCCCCAATGGGGGTTCCACTGGCAGGAATCCAAACGCCGTGGCATCGACATCATGTTCGCCATCGATACCTCCCGCAGCATGCTCGCCTCCGACGTCACCCCCGATCGCCTCACCCGCGCCCGGCTGGCGGTCCTCGACCTTCTCAACCGTCTGGGGGGCGACCGCGTGGGTCTGATCGCCTTCGCGGGCACGGCCTTTCTCCAGTGTCCCATGACCATCGACTACGACGCCTTCCGCCAATCCCTGGAGTCCCTGGACAGTACCACCATCCCCAAAGGGGGAACCAATCTGGGCGCGGCCATCAACGAAGCTCTGGCCTCCATGAAGGACAATGATCAAAACCACAAAATCCTGGTCCTGATTACCGATGGCGAGGAGTTGGAAGGGGATGCCCTTAACACGGCCCGTCAGGCTGCCAGACGCGGCATGAAAATCTATACCGTGGGCGTGGGAACCCCCAACGGGGAACTGATCATGCTTCGCAAGGAGGATGGGGGCACGGAAATGCTCCGGGGTCCGGACGGGCAACCGGTCAAGTCCCGCCTGAATGCGGACCTCCTCTCGAATATCGCCCGGGAAACCGGCGGATTCTACCAGCCGCTGGGCCAACAGGGTGAAGGGCTGACGGCGATCTATGACCAGGGTCTTTCCCTGTTGCCCAAACAGGAAATCCAAAGCAAAATGAGCCGCGTGTACACGGAACGTTTCATCTGGCCCCTGGGTCTGGCGATTCTGCTCCTGGTCCTGGAATGGATGGTCTCGGACCGCAAGGGGGCGCTCTTGGCCTGGTATCGCAAACCCCGCCCCGCCGCCCTCCGGGTATTGATTCTCCTGGCGGGTCTGCTCGGTGCGGGACCGCTGGCCGCTTCTCCGCAATCGGCGGAAAGGGAGTACAAGGCGGGTCAGTACCAGAAAGCGGAGGAGACTTACCGCAAGGAATCCCTGAAAAAACCGGCGGATGCGCGGCTTCAGTTCAATCTCGGGGCGGCGGCCTTCAAATCGGGCAACTTCCAGTCGGCCTTGGAGGCCTTCCGCAAATCGCTCCAGACGGACAAGGTCGATCTGCAGCAACAGTCGCTCTACAACATCGGAAACAGTCTCTACCGCCTCGGTCAGCAAACCGAAAAAAACGAACCCAAATCCACCATCACCCAGTGGGAGGAAGCCCTCAAGTCCTACGAGGGGGCCCTGGCCCTCAACAAGGAGGACGCGGATGCACAATTCAATTACGAGCTGGTCAAAAGAAAACTCGAGGAACTCAAAAAACAGCAGGATCAAAAACAGCAGCAGCAGCAATCTCAAAAGGACCAACAGGATCAAAAAAAGGACCAGCAAAAACAGAATCAGCAGGACCAACAACAACAGTCCCCGCAACAGAAGGACCAAAAAGACCAGCATCAGAAGGATCAGAACAGCCCCCAACAGCAGGGCCAGAATCAACAGGGTCAATCCCCCCAGAAACCGGGTCAGGACCCGCAGTCGCAAAAGCCAGAACCGAAGGATGGAAAAAATCCCCAGGATTCTCCCGGACAGGGCCAGGACGGGAAGGACCGGGAAAAGGAGGGTGCGGATTCCGGAAAAGACGGCACGAAGGATGCCGGCAACCAACAGGGCCAAAAGCCCGCGGAAGGTCAGCCACAGGGCCCGGACGGCCAACCTCAACCGTCGGCGGCCCGACCGGGCAACGGGGAAATGACCCGCGAGGAGGCGATTCAACTCCTGAACTCATTGAAAAATTCCGAAAAGAAAATTCCCGCAACCCCGGCAGGGGTGGTGTCCCCTCAAAAAAAGGACGACGGCACCTTCAAAGACTGGTAACCTCTCCCCTCCCATGCGCCCCCTCCCCACATTCCTCATCTGTCTCCTGCTGACCATTCTGGGACTGTCAGCTCAGGAGCCGGGGGTCTCGGCGACTCTCAACCCCCCGGAAATCAATCTGGGCGAGGCGGCCGAACTTCAGGTCTCCACCACCAATCTCAGCGACGCGGAGGCCCCGGAAATCCCCAAGGTCGAGGGTCTGCAAATCCGTCTGGCGGGCAACCAATCCTCCCAGCAGGTCAATATTGTCAACGGGCGCATGTCCTCGATCACCACGGTCACCTTCGTGTACCATGTCATCCCGATGAAGGCGGGGGATTTCACCATTGCCCCGATTTCCGTGAAGGCCAAGAACCAAACCTTCAAAAGTGCGGCCCTCTCCCTGAAGGTCTCGGCGGTCACAGCCCCGCCGCCGGTTCCCACCATGCCGGGTCAGCCGACCTCAGGCGCTCCGGCTCCCTCCGCGGCGGCGACGGAAATCTCGTTCATGAAGCTGTCCCTCCCGGAACGCGGTTTTTATGCAGGGGAACAGATTCCCATGACCCTCAAATTCTACCTCCGCGCCGATGTCCAGGGTGATCCCCGCCTTCCGGAAATGTCCAGCCAATCCTTTACCATGGCCCCGCTGGGACAGAACCCGGATCAGGGCATCGAAAAAATCAACGGGGTGCCCTACCATGTCCTGACCTGGAACACAACCATCGGCACGGTCAAATCCGGCGACTTCCCGCTCTCGGCAAGCATGAATCTCACGGTGGCCCTCCCCTCCCCGCGGACACGTCAGGCAAACAATCCCTTCAACGACCCTTTCTTCGACCAGATTTTCAACTCGGGTCCGCAACTGGAGGCCCGCCAGATCAGGGTCACGACTCCCCCCCTGAAGGTCACGATCCTGCCGCTGCCGGAAAAGGACAAACCAACCGCGTTTTCCGGCGCCATCGGCAGTTTCCAGATCGCCTCGTCGGTTTCCACCAATCAACTGACCGTGGGGGACCCGGTCACGGTCAAAACCACCCTCATCGGATCGGGGAATTTCGACCGGATCACCGATCTGGCCTATTCCAACCCGCAGGGGTTCAAATCCTATCCCCCCTCGGTCAAATTTGATCCGACGGATAAAACGGGGTTTTCGGGCCGGAAAATCTTTGAACAGATCCTCGTCCCCCAGTCCCGGGAGATTCGTGAAATCCCGCCGTTGTCCTTCTCCTATTTTGATCCGGAGGCGGGGCGTTATGTCTCGCTCAAATCCGAGGCCATCGCGGTCATGGTCCAACCAGGGTCGGCCACGCCCTCCCTGCCGGCCTCCCGCACATCCGTCCCCACGGGCTCCGCCCCGGCCCCGGCGGCGGTCGATCTTGTCTCCAACAAGCTGGACCTGGGCAATACCCGGGATTCCCTGTCGGCCTTCCCGCAGGCGGTCATGGTCGCGGCTCTCAATGTGGCGGCGGTTTTGGCGGCTCTGCTGTGCTTTTTCCTGGCCCGTCACCGCGAAAGTTATCTGCGGGACCCGGACCGTCAGCGCTCCCACCAGGCGGGTCAGGCGGTGGCGGCTTCGCTCTCGGCGATGGACCGGGCGATCAGCCACTCGGATACACAGGGGTTTTTTGCGGCGGCCCGCGCCTCGGTCCAGCACCGGCTCTCGGCCTCCCTGAAAATCACTCCCTCCTCGATCACGCTCCAGGAAATCGACGCCTCCCCGCGCATCCCCGAAGGGGTCCGTGTCACGATCCGCCAGCTCTTCGAGACGGCGGATGCCACCAGTTACTCGGGGGACCGCTACGAAAGTGTCCAGCTTCAGGCCTGGAAAAAACACACGCTCAATATTCTCAAAAATCTGGAGAATCTCAAATGAACCGCCCTGTCTGCCTCCTCCTCATGCTCCTGATGGCGGGTTCCCTTTCTCTCCGGGCCCAGAGCCCGGAACAGCGGTTTGCGGCGGCCAATTCGGATTTTGCCTACGGTCGCTACCCGGAGGCGATCCGTGGCTACGAGTCCCTGATCGGCTCCAAATCCCTCTCCGCCCCGGTCTTCTTCAATCTGGCCAATGCCTACTTCCGCAATGGCCAGATCGGCAAGGCCATCGTCAATTACAAACGCGCCCTGCTTCTGGCCCCCCGCGACCCGGATCTCCGCGCCAACCTGGGGTTCACGCTCAAAAACAAGGGGCTTTACGACAGTGATGACGGGGTTCTGGACGCCTTCGCCCGGCTGCTGCCCACGCCCTGGTGGTCTCTCCTGGGCACGGCGGCGGTCATGTCTTCCTGTCTGCTGGCCTGTTTCATCTTCTTCAAATCGGGCGTGGCCCTGCGCCTCCGCTGGTGCCTCCTCCCCCTCCTTCTGCTGGCGGCACTCGGCTTCGGCACGGCCTGGTACAGCGTGCGCTTCTACAACGAGGTGGTGGTCACCCGTCCGGAAGCCCCGCTTCTGATCTCCCCCTACGAAAAGGCCGCAGAGGTCACGCGTCTGACCGATGGCAGCATTTTGCGCTCAGCCCGCCGGCACGGCGACTTCTGGCTGGTCTCCACGACCGATGGCCGCCGCGGATGGATCTCGGCACAGGATGCGGAAAGTGTCGGGTTCTAGAAAAGTCGCGCCACCCATCCGTGCCACAGAAGCATCGCAGGCTGTTCCAGCCCGTCAAATGTCACCCGCATGTACCAGTCCCAAACCCGCTCCCCAAACAACATCCAGCAGACGGTGCCGATTGCCAGATAGGGTCCATACGGGATGCGGGCCCCTTTATCAGCCTTTTTCATCGCGATCAGCGTCATGCCCACGGCAGCCCCCAAAAACGAAGAGAGGATCAGGGCAAAAAAAATGGCTTTGATGCCTAAAAACGCCCCGACCCCGGCCATCAGCTTCATGTCACCGATGCCCATCGCGTCCTTCTTGAAGGCGAGCCTGCCCAAAACCCCGATCATGAAAAACACCCCGTACCCGATCAGGGCCGCCAGGGCGGACCATCCAAAGGCGGTCCCGCGGTCCCCGACTCCCTGCAGGGTCGGGCACGCCCAGCTCAGGGCGATGCCCAGCACGATCATGCCGATGCTGATCTCGTCGGGAATGATGTAATGATCCAGATCAATGAAGGAGGCGGCTATCAGGGCCGAGGTGATTCCCATGTAGATGAGGGCCACCAGCCAGACATCCCGGTGCACCGTCCACAGGAGGGCAAACAACAGTCCGGTCAACGCCTCCACCAGGGGGTACCTCCACGAAATGGGCTTCCCATCAAACCGGCTTTTGCCTCCGAGAATCAGAAACGAAAGGATCGGAATGTTGTCATGCCAGGGAATCATTTTTCCGCTGGTCGTGCAGACGGACCGGGCGGGGTTGTTGAGGGTCATGTCCTCGCGGGGCAACCGGTAAATGACCACATTCAGGAAAGATCCAATGCAGGTTCCAAACACAAACAGGAAGGCCGTCAGTATCCAGGAGTGCAACAATTCGTCAGGGGTCATAAACGGTTTTTTTCAGGGCGGCTTCCATCACTTCTACGGGCGGCGCCTTTTTTGTCCAGATTTCAAACGCTTTGGCCCCCTGGTGCAGCAGCATGGAAAGTCCGTTGGCTGTCCGCAGACCCCGCGCGGCGGCCTCCCGCAAAAACGGGGTCTGCGCGGGCTTGTACACCATGTCATACGCACACAGGTCCCTCCGCCCCGCCGGCAGCGCCACGGGCACACCGTCACCCTCCCGAAGTCCCGCGCTTGTCGCATTGATGACCAGCCCCGTCTCCTCCCACGGGATCTGCCCGGCATTGACCAGATACGTGTTTTCAAGTCCGAGCCGGGGGATGAGGGCACTGACCTTTCCGGCCGTGCGGTTGTACCAGAAAATCCGCGCCCCGGCCTTTTCCAGCGCCACGACGGCGCTCTGCCCTGCCCCGCCGGCCCCGAGGACAAGCACGGTCCGGCCCGCGGGCTCAAACCCAAAATCCCCGGCCAGGCCCCGGAGCAATCCATACCCGTCAGTCGAATACCCGCGCGGTTTCTGGCCTGCCGCAAAATGCAGCGTATTGATGGCCTGGGCCTCGCAGGCACTGGCATCCCGGTCCGGGATCAGTTCGTAGGCGGAAACCTTGTGCGGAACCGTCAGGTTGATCCCCGCAAAACCCCGCGCCGCAAATTGCGCCAGGGCTTCGGGCAACTCGGCAGGGGTGATCTCGAATCGGAAATATTCCCACCCGGCCAGGTCCGCAAATTGCGCCAGGGCGGCATTGTGCATCGCGGGGGAGACGGAGTGGCCGATGGGCGAGCCGATGACGGCCAGGGAGGGGGCGGACCGGTTCCATTCACGAAGATGGGCCAGGGTGTAAACGGAAGGTTCTGTCATACCGGTATCCGCAAAACTTTGGCGAAAATAGGGCTTTTGACAATACCCCAGTTTTGATAGGGTCGGCCCGTGGAAAAAAAACTCATCCCGGTCGCCGAACAGGAAATCTCCTTTTCGGACAAACCCGTCACCTTTGGCCGCAGTGCGGAGGCCGATGTGCAGATCGACGACGCGAGTGTCTCGAACATCCACTGCGCGGTCAGGCTCTGGGACGATCTCCTGATCATCAAGGACATGGGGTCGACCAATGGGATCAAGGTCAACGACAAACGCATCGACCGGGTCGCGGTCATCAATCCCGGCGACAAGGTGCAGATCGGCAACATCATCTTCGAGGTTTGACCCGCACCCTGCCTCCCCGGCCCTTCCCCTCATTTGGAATTTTTTCGGAATGAATCTCCCCCACATCATCGCCCAGCCGGTCCGCGGTTCCCGCTTCTGGAACGGTCATCCCTGGCTCTACCAGGGCGAGATCAAGTGGCGTCCGGAGGACCTGCCCGATGGGGCGGTGGTCATCATCAAGGACGTGCGGGCCCGTCCGCTGGGCACGGGCCTCTACAATTCAAAATCCCAGATTGCGGTCCGCCGTTTCACCACCGAAATCCACATGCTGGGCGAAAAATGGATCACCCAGTCTCTTCACCGCGCCCTGGCGCTCCGCTCCCGGCTCTGGAATCCCCTGCCCGAATGCCACCGCGTGGTCTTCAGCGAAAGCGATGGGTTGCCGGGGCTGATCATTGACCGCTACGGCCAGGCACTGGTGGTCCAGACGCTCACCCGCGCCATGGATGACCGCAAGGCTCTGATCACGGAAATCCTGCAAAAAACCCTCTCCCCGGACCTGATCGTGGAGCGCAACGATTCCTCCTCACGGCTGGCCGAGGGTCTTGAAACAAAAACGGGAATTCTGGCGGGAACGGGTCCGTCCCGCCGTGTCGTCACTCTCAACGGGGTCCGGTTCGAACTCGATTTTCTGGACGCCCAGAAAACGGGGCTCTACCTCGATCAACAGGCGGCCTACCGTCAGGCGATGCCTTACTTCAAGGGCCGAGAGGTGCTGGACTGCTTCACTTACCACGGAGCCTTTGCCCTGCACGCGGCCTTGTCGGGTGCCTCCCGCGTCGAGGGGGTCGATGTCTCGGGTCCGGCGATCCAGCAGGCGGAACAGAATGCAAAACTCAACGGGGCGGCGATCCGGTTTGTCGAGTCCAATGCCTTCGACTTCCTGCGCGAGGCTTCCGACCGCGGACGCCAATTTGATGCCATCATTCTCGACCCGCCCTCCTTCACCAAAAACAAGTTCAAGGTCAGCGAAGCCTCCAAAGGCTACAAGGAAATCCATCTCCGCGCCCTCAAAATGCTCCGTCCGGGGGGCATTCTCATGACCTTCACCTGCTCGCACCACGTCAATTTCGAGATGCTCCGCGACATTGTCGTCGAGGCGGCCTCGGATACGCGCCGTCCGCTCCGCCTGCGCGAATACTGTTTCCAGAGTCCCGACCATCCGATCCTCCCCGAGGTCCCCGAATCCGAATACCTCCGCGGCTTCATCTTCGAGGTCCGCTGAAAACGGGGAGTGTGTCCGCAGATTGACGCAGATTTCCTTTTTGGTTTTGACGTCCGTCAAAGATCATGGTCGAAAAAAACTTTTCACGGACAGCCACCACACTGACGAAGCAGAACAAAAAACCTGTGTCAATCTGCGGATAAGCTCTGGATCAGGCCTGCGGAATGAGCATCACGTTGCCGGGGGAGGCGTGCAGGGTCAGCGTCCCGCCGGGTTGCAGCGCGGAGGGGAGGGATTTGAGACGGATTTTCCACGCGGCCCCACCGGCGATTTCCAGCAGCAGGGTGTCGTGGCTGCCGGTAAAGGTCACATCGCGAATCGTGCCGGGCACTGCATTGGCCCCGCTCTCGAGGGTGAAGGATTCTGGACGCAGCCCCACCAAAACACGGGTGGCCCCCTTCAGCGAATCCTCCCAGTCGCCCTCGACGCTCCATGGGCCTAACGGGGTCTGCACAGAATAGCCTCCAGATGTGCGGGCTGTGATCTCCCCCTCGAGAAAATTGACCTCCCCCAGGAACTCCGCCACAAACCGCGTGCGCGGACGGGTGTACACCTCCCGGGGTGTGCCCAGTTGCTCGATGAGTCCCTCGCGCATCACCCCCATCCGGTCGGCCATCGTCAAGGCCTCCTCCTGATCATGGGTCACGTACAGGGCCGTGATCCCGGTCTCCCGCAAAATGCGGCGGATTTCGGTGCGCAGATCCAAACGGAGCCGGGCATCAAGATTGGAGAGGGGCTCATCCAGCAGCAGAATGCGGGGACGGATGACCACGGCACGGGCCAGGGCCACCCGCTGCTGCTGCCCGCCCGAAAGCTGGTTGGGTTTGCGGTCCCCGTAGCCGGCCATGTGGACGACATCCAGGGCCTCCCGGACCCGGCGCTCGAGGTCCGCGCCACCCACCTGCCGCAGGCGCAGGCCGTACGCGACGTTTTCATACACGGTCATGTGGGGGAAAAGCGCATAACTCTGAAAGACCATGCCGGTATTGCGCTTTTCGGCGGGGACAAGATTGACGGATTCCGTGTCAAACCGGACATGCCCCTCATCGGGCACGGAAAACCCGGCCACCATCCGCAGCAGGGTTGTTTTTCCGCAGCCGCTCGGGCCCAGCAGGAAAAAAAGCTCGCCGTCACGGATTTCCAGATTCACGCCCCGGACCACCTTGGTGGCCGCAAAGGACTTGTGGATGTTCTCAAAGGTCAGTTTCATGGGGGTTAAAACTTCCTGTACTTCTCAACGGCCTGCACCTGCCAGTCGAGCAAAATCCGGTTCCGTTTTTTGGGATCCTTCCAATCCCCCTCCGCCAGGGCGACGGCCTGGTCGGCGGTGAGCAGGGGCCGCGAAAATTCCCCGATCAGCCGCTCCCGTTCCTCGGGGGAGCGTCCGGGTCTGTTGATGGATTTCCAGGCGCGGACCACCTCGGCGTGCAGATCAATGACGGTGGTGCCCACCAGGTTCTGCACAACCACACGTCGGGATTTGGCGAGGCCTGTGTCATAGCGGAAGGCCACCTTCACCTCGAAGGGATTGATGAACTTGGTATCGGCGGGGTACTCGGGATACAACTCCGGAAGTATGGTCATGCGCGGAATGTCAAAACGGACCGGTCCGCCGGGCTGACCGCGGGACTTGACCCACAGGCGCTGGCCGTCGGGCGAGAGCATGAAGTCCATAAACCGTCCGGCAATGGTGGCATTGGGAGCCCCCTTGAGAATCGCAAGGCTGTCGGGGTTGATGATGGTTGCCCCCTTTGGATACACGTAGCCCATGTTTTCGGGCCCGCCCACACTGACCTGCATGAGGCCCTGCACATCGACAGAAAGGGCGTAGGCGGTCTCGCCCACGGTCACATCCTTGTTGGCCATGCTCGAGTTTTTGTTGAAACTGCGGATATTCCCGGCCATCTCCGTGATGATTTTCCAGCCTTTTTCCCAACCGTATGCCTGAAGAATGATTTCATACATGGCCTGGGAACTGCCGCTGGCTCGCGGGTCGCCGGATCCAACCCAACTGAGCAGCGCGGGATCACACAGGTCCTCCCAACTGGACACGGCCTGCAAATGGCGGATGGCGATCACCCGCTTGTTGTAGAGGATGCCGAATCCGGAAAGTGCGGTGCCGAACCACTGGTGGTCGGGATCGTAGAGGGGCAGGCCGTTGATATCCGCCGGAATCCGGGCCAGGATTTCCTCCGAAGGGTGGTGCGTGGCCAGCAGGCCCTTTTCCTTCAACCGTATGTAGGGATCGTAGCCGCCGCCAAAAAACAGGTCGATGCCGATGCCTCCGGGGGTCTGTTTGAATTCGGACTCGATGAACTTGAGCGAATCACTCCCGCCCCCGACATCGCGCCACTGGAACTCCACGTCCTGACCGAATTTTTTCCGGTGCCACTCCCGGAACCCATGCTCCGTCTCGTACTGGATCCCCTCCCAATGGGCCGAAATGAGCACCAGCCGCGCCGGGGCCGTTTCCGCCCGGAGACCGGCCAGAAAAAACGCCAGCACGAGCACAAGCCACACCACCGGGTGCCTTCGATATGACTGTCGGGCCGGTACATTCATCGCCGGGCATTCAAACCCACACCACCCCCTGGCTCAAGCCCTTAAATGTGACGGATTGAATTCCGCCGCCTGGCGCTGATCCCACGGCGGCGTATCACACCTTTTTCCGGGTCCCCAGTCGCGTCATCACACACATTAAACCTTGTTTCCGGGCCGTCCTTTCCCTATTTTGACCGGCTTGCCTATGAAAAAGAAACGTTGGGTCGTCAAACTCGGGACGGGCATCCTCACGGATGCCAGCCAGCACCACGACATTCCCCAGATGAAAAACCTGGTCGGCCAGGTGGCTGCTCTCGTCAATAAGGGCCGTCATGAGATCATTCTGGTCTCCTCCAGCGCCGTCTGCGGGGGCATGGCTGTCCTGGGAATGAAAAAACGGCCCACGGCCCTGCCCGAAATCCAGGCCTGCGCGGCCATTGGCCAGAGTCGGCTCATGACCCGTTACGAGGACCTTTTTTCAAAACACGGTCTGCATGTGGCCCAGGTCCTCCTGACCTATCCGGATATCGACAGCCGCACCCGATTCCGCAACGCCCAGAACACGCTCAACCGGCTTCTGGATCATAATATCGTCCCGGTCATCAATGAAAATGACACCGTCTCGGTGGATGAAATCAGGTTCGGCGACAACGACAAGCTCTCCGCCTACGTCGCCACGATGGTCCGGGCGGACCTGCTGGTCATTCTTTCGGGTATCGACGGATTACTGACCAGCCTCGACAAGGATGGCGAAGTCATCCCCGAGGTCCGCAAAATCACCCCGGCCCTCCGCAAACTCGCCGGGGGCACCCGCAGCGAAACCAGCGTCGGCGGCATGATTTCAAAAATTGACGCGGCGCAGATTGCGGTGGATCATAGGATTCCGGTCCGCATTGCCAACGGACGCACCCCCCGCATCCTGCAGCAGATTGCGGAAGGAAAAAGGGTTGGCACGCTCTTCAAGGCGTGAGAGTGCCCGGAAATGACCATCCATGACCACCACCGAAATCATCCACGACATGGGACGCCGGGCCCGCAAAGCCTCGCGCCTGATCACGCGTCTGAATACCGCCGAAAAAAACGCGGTGCTCTCCGGCATGGCCTCGGCCTTGGAATCACATGCCCCGGCCATTCTCGCCGCAAACCGGAGGGACATGGAAGCCGGTCAGGACTCCGGGCTTTCGGCGGCCATGCTCGACAGGCTTCTGCTCAATGAAAAACGCATCGCCGATATGGTCCGAGCCATCCGGGAACTGGTCGGGTTCAACGATCCGGTCGGGCGAATCCTGGACACGAAGGTCCGGCCCAACGGACTGACCATTGAAAAAACCAGTGTCCCGATCGGGGTCATCGGCATCATTTATGAATCCCGGCCCAATGTCACTGCGGATGCCGCCAGTCTCTGTTTCAAGGCGGGCAACGCCTGTATTCTGCGCGGGGGAAAGGAGGCGATCCACTCGAATCTTGCCATCGCCACGGCACTGATGGAGGGAGGCCGGAGTGCAGGTCTGCCGGAGGACTCCATTCAGGTGGTTCCGATCACCGATCGCGAGGCCATCAAGATCATGGCCCAAATGGATCAATACCTGGACATGATTGTTCCCCGGGGCGGGTATGCCCTGATCGAGGCTGTGGTGCAAAATGCCCGTGTCCCGGTCATCAAACACGCGCACGGCATCTGCCATGTGTACGTGGATGCGGGGGCCGACCTCGCCATGGCCGAAAAAATCACGGTCAATGCCAAGTGCCAGCGGCCTGGTGTGTGCAACGCCCTGGAAACGCTGCTGGTCCACGAGGCGGTCGCGGCGGAATTCCTCCCCCATCTGGCCCAGACGTTGGCCGGTCAAAAAGTCGAAGTGCGGGGCGATGCAGCCACCCAAAAGCTCATTCCCGGATGTGTTCCCGCCACCGAGCAGGACTGGTCCACGGAATACCTGGACCTGATCCTCTCGATCCGGGTCGTTGAAAATATTGACGCCGCCCTCGATCACATCGCCGAGTACGGTTCACATCACACGGATTCCATCATCACCCCTCATGAGGACCACGCCAAACGGTTCCTGCGCGAGGTGGACTCGGCGGTGGTGCTCGTCAATGCCTCCACCCGGTTCAATGACGGCGGCGAACTCGGTCTGGGAGCGGAGATCGGGATCAGCACGGATAAACTCCACGCCCGCGGTCCGATGGGTCTCGAAGAACTGACCACCTTCAAGTACATCGTCCGCGGTACCGGCCAGGTCCGGGCCTAGAGATGAAGCCTTGCCAGTGCGGAGGGGATTGACCTAAAATGGGCACTCAATTCCACCCCTCTTTTACTATGTCCAAACACTATCTTGCCATCGATCTCGGAGCCGAAAGCGGCCGCATCATGCTCGGCACCCTCACCGAAGGGGCCCTCAGCCTGGAGGAAATCCACCGTTTTCAAAATCCGGTCGTCACGGTCTGCGGCAGTCTGCGCTGGGACATTCTCGGACTTTTCAATGAAATCCGCAACGGACTGGCCAAGATCGGACGCCAGGGGATGAAGGTGTCGAGCATCAGCAGCGATTCCTGGGGCGTGGATTATGTGTTGATCCGCGGCAATGAACCGACCCTCGGGGCCCCGTACAACTATCGGGACGCCCGGACCGATGGCGGATTCGAACGCGCCTTTGCCGTGGTCCCCCGGGAGGAGATTTTCAGGGAAACGGGAATCCAGTTCATGACACTGAACACGCTCTACCAGCTCCACGCCCATGCGATGGCCGACCCGGTATTGCTCAAGACGGCCGAGAAGTTCCTGTGCATCGGCGACTACATCAATTTCCTCCTGTGCGGGGTGGCCAAAATGGAGGTCTCCCTGGCCAGCACCACCCAGCTCTACAACCCGAAAAAAAAGGCCTGGTCGAAAAAACTCATCGGCAAATTCAAGTTTCCCAAACACCTGTTTCCGGAGGTGGTCGCCTCCGGCACCAAACTCGGTCCGGTCGATCATCGGATTGCCGGGGACCTGGGTCTGACGGAGATGGAGGTCATCGCCACCTGTTCCCACGACACGGGGGCGGCCGTGGCGGCGGTCCCGGCGGAGGGTAAAAACTGGGCCTACCTCAGCTGCGGGACCTGGTCGCTGATGGGGGTCGAACTCGAAAAACCCATCATCAATCCCGCGTCACTGGCCGGAGGATTCACCAACGAACAGGGTCTGGGCGGCACGACCCGGTTCCTCAAAAACATCATCGGCCTGTGGATCGTCCAGGAATGTCGCCGCGCCTGGGCCCGGGAGGGTCGGGAATACGATTACAGCACGCTCACCCGCATGGCCTTCGAGGCCCCTCCCTTCGGCACGCTCATCAATCCCAATGACCCCCGTTTCGGAAAACCCGGGCTGATGCCGCAAAAAATCCAGGACTTTGCCCGCGAAACAGGTCAGTCGGTTCCGGAGGAACACGGGGCGATCATCCGCTGCGCCCTGGAAAGCCTCGCCTGTGTGTACCGTCTGACCCTGGACGAATTGTGGTCGGTGGCCAAGCGCCGGATCAAAACCCTGCACGCGGTCGGGGGCGGGATTCAGAATGAATTGCTCGTGCAACTGACCGCCAACGCCACGCAGGTCCCGGTGGTGGCGGGCCCGGTCGAAGCCACCGCATTGGGCAATGTCCTGATCCAGGCCCTGACTCTGGGCGAAATCAAGTCACACGAGGAACTCCGCACCATCGTCCGCACCTCCTTCCCCACCCGCACCTTCCAACCCCAGGATACCCACCGCTGGGAGGAGACCATCGTCCGGTTCAAAACTCTGGTGGAAAAAAAGTAGCCTGGCCGTGGCGACTTTTGTGGGAAAGCTCTCTTTTCACTCCTTTGACCGCCGTCACAGGGTGATGTGGCCCCGCGGACAGGTCATGGGCCCCGCATTTTCCCTTCCACCCCGGAATCAAGCTCGGTAGGCTCCCGTCATATGCGGTCTGTTCCGCATGGGGTGTAAAAACAACCTGCCCCAAAAAGGAGTGTCGGCATGCTCATTTCGATCTTGATCCGTCGCCTGCGCCCGGGCGTGACCTTCGAGCAGTTTCAGGCGGCGTGGATGGCCGACCCCGGTCACTTCGGTACGACCATCAAGGTGACACATGCCCGGCGGATCGATGACGACCGTGAAGTCGTCTCCTACGCCGTGATGGATATGAGCAGGGACGACTTGCACAAAATTCTCAACCGCACAGAAGCAGGCGAACGGACACGGCATGACCGCATCGACGGGATGATCGAGAGCACTGTCATCAAGGGAATCTACGAGATCCTTGATGAGGTCGACTTGACGTGAGGGGGCAAATCACACCCAACCCGCATTTTTCAGACCCAGGAAACCATTGCACGGTTCAACACTCTGGTGGTGAAGGAGGACCGAAAATTCAACGTGCCCAGCCGGGAACCGGCAACCGGAAACGCAGATGCCGGCGCCCCCTCACCCCGCCGCGAGACCATCCAACTCGTCTTTCACGCGCATGGCATTGAGCATGATCTCCTGATAGGGCAGACGGAGGGTCCGCTCGACGGTGGGCGGGGTTTCATCAAAGTGAAACGAACACCGCCCCCAGTTGAGCATGTGAGTGCAGGCGGCCTGCGGCTCATCCTTGCCGCAGAGGGCATGGATGATGTCCCCGGAATCAATCATGATTTTTCCCGAAATTTCCGAGGCCAGTTCCGTGACCTCCACCGTTCCGCTCCACCGGCTCATACACAACATTTGCAGAAGGTCACCCAATGGCAGGGAGGAAAGATAGCCCAGCTTGATCTTTTCCCGCGGCTCCACCGGTTTGTCCCCGAATGGAACGGCGACGATTTTGCCTTCCGGAACGGATTCACTGCGCTTTTCGTACTCCACGAATTTCAGACGGACGCTTTGTTTGAGCACTTCGAGACTGTAGGGCTTGGAAATGAAAAATGTCCGCTCCGGATTCCAGTCAAGATGCATCATCAGCGTGCTCTGGGGTGTCCCCAACACAATCATATCCACTGGACCGTGTTGTTGCTGATACCGTTTGTAAAAGGATATAAAATCGGGGCCCGGCTGTCCATCATCGACGATCAGCAAATCCAAGGAGGAGTTCCCAGCCTCCAAGCCCTCTGGCACAAAACATATCTGCACTTGGGGCAAAGCCAGGAGGGCCAATTCAATCCATTCCGCTTTCGAGAGGGGCTTGAGGGCGATTCCAATACGCATTGATTGAAAATGCAAGCAGTTCGTGTGCCGATCCTGTTTCAGGCACGCCATTTGCTGATAATATTTTTCAGCCCTCAAAAACACCATTATTTAAGATACAGGATAATGTTTTCCGGAAACTTCACACAGATCGCCTTCGGGGAGGTCTTGCGGCTGCTCCATGCAGCCTCACAGACAGGTGAATTGCGTATTTCCGATGACCACGCCATGTCTGCCTCCGTCTATCTGAAGGGGGGCCACATCGTGCATGTGGAGGCCGACACTGAGACCGGGCTTGATGCCCTGAGTGTCATTTGCCAGCACGTCAATGCAGCCTTCTCCTTTGAGGTGGGAACACTTTCCGCCCAGGAAAATCTGGCCGGGGTCCCCACCAAAAAGGTCATCGAAAGTGTCACAACGCGTGTGACCGAAATCAACACGCTTCGACAATTCGCCCCCGGGCCGCATGACCTGATTCTTTACAAACCTGGCAAAAGTCTCGATCACCTCGACACGACTCCGGAGGACCTTTCCCTGCTTCTGACCGCCGACGGCAAACGCAGTGCCGAGAAGATTGCCCACCTCAACGGCAAATCCTTCGATCAAATTGTGCAGGCCCTGGCCAAGTTCAATCAGGCGGGGATCATCGACATTCAAAAAAACGCCACTCCGCCACTCCCCGATGAACCAATGCCCACTCCCGAGGTGGCTGATCCTTCCGCTCCCCTCCCCGATTCCCCCCAGACAACGGCTGTCCGTTACTGGCGTGGAAAAAAAATCGAATAACCCCCTGTGGCACATAACATGCTCAAGACCCATTCCATGATTCGCATCCTCCTTCTGCTGGCAACAGCCCTGTGGCTGCTCAATCCTCTCCTCGCGCAAACCTCCAAAACCGACGATATCCGTTCGCTTCAGGATGAGGTGCGCAAACTGCTGCGCGATTCCATCGACGCGCAAAAGGCCCTGCTGGAGCAGAGCAAAAGCATTGAGGAACTCCGCAAGGATCTGACACGGCTGCAGTCGGACTCCTCCTCTCTCCAGAAAACAATTCCGACCTCCTCCTCGGATCCCGCAGGTCTGGAGGAAATCAAAAAGGAACTGGCCTCCGTCCTGGAAACCCAAAAGGCCCTGAAAGAGTCGCTGGGCGTCAATAATCCCGAATCAGCTCCCGCCGCCCCTGCGACCTCGACTCTCACACCCGAAGAGGCGACCACCCTCAAGCTCACCCCCACGGCGATCAACATCGTGTGGACCCTGCTATGCGGATTCCTGGTCATGTTCATGCAGGCGGGGTTTGCGATGGTGGAAACCGGTTTCACCCGGGCCAAAAACGCGACCCACACCATGGCCATGAATTTCATGGTTTATTCCTTGGGGATGCTGGGATTCTGGATCTGCGGATTTGCCATCATGTTCGGCGGAACAGGGGCCCCGACCTCCGTCAGCACTGTCGGAACACTGGGACCGGAAGTGGGACAGGTCCTCAATACCGCCGTCGGATTCACCCTGGGCGACAAATTTTTCAGTCTCTTCGGAACCACCGGGTTTTTTCTTCCGGCCTCACTGTGGACCGGAGGCATCTTCACCCTTTTCCTCTTCCAGATGGTCTTTATGGATACCACCGCCACCATTCCCACCGGTTCCATGGCGGAACGCTGGAAATTCCTTCCCTTCTGCATTTTTGCGGTCTTGGTGGGCGCAATCATCTATCCTCTCTATGGTCACTGGGTCTGGGGAGGCGGATGGCTGGCGGCTTTGGGCAAAAACTTTGGCTTGGGCAATGGCCATGTGGACTTTGCGGGTTCCTCAGTCGTGCATTTGTGCGGCGGGATGCTGGCCCTGGTGGGCGCAAAAATCCTCGGACCCCGCATCGGGAAATTCAACAAGGACGGAACAGCCAATCCCGTCCCCGGACACAATATACCGATGGGTTTTGTCGGTACGTTCATCCTGGCCTTCGGATGGTTTGGTTTCAACGCCGGTTCCACGCTCGCCGGGATGGACGTTCAAATCGGCATCATTGCCACCAACACGATGCTCGCCTCAATGGCAGGAGCGATTGCCGGAATGATCACCACCTGGATCCGCTTTTCCAAACCCGACCCAAGCTTCATGTGCAACGGCATGCTGGCGGGGATGGTGGCGATCACGGCCCCCTGTGCCTTTGTGGATTCCTGGGCGGCCGTGTTCATCGGAGCCTCCGCCGGGGTGCTGGTTGTTTTTGCCGCCTACTTCATCGAGGAAATCATGAAAATTGATGATCCTGTGGGTGCGATCTCGGTTCATGCATTTAACGGTGCCTGGGGCGTCATCGCACTGGGCCTGTTTGCCAACGGCCGTTACGGTGCCGGATGGAACGGCGTGGCCACTCCGGTCACGGGGCTCTTTTATGGAAGTGCCAGCCAATTTATTGCGCAGATCATCGGGACAGGCGCATGCATCGTGGCTGTCGGTCTCATGGGTTACATCATGTTCATGCTGATCGAAGTCACCATCGGCAACCGTGCCACTGACGCCCAACAGCTCGAAGGAATGGACACAGCGGAAATCGGCGTGGAGGCCTACTCACGTTCCACACCCACACGGGTTGATCTGGGCCGGTAAAAAATGTTTTTCATCCCGGTCTCCCGGCGGTTATGCTTCCATGCATGGCCGCCACACTTCCTCCGCTCAAATCCGTTTTTAATACTCCCTCCTGGACCCTGAAATCAAAGTCCGTCGAGGCTTCGGTTTCCCGCACGGGGGGGCATCTGGGCCCGGTCACCTTCATTTTCGGAAAACGCCGGATCTCTCCGCTTTCGGTCTGCCCCTGGCATGCGGAAAAACCAGACCCTTCCCTGCCCCCGCTGCTTCAGGTGCTGCGCGGCGATTTTCTGTGTTTGCCTTTCGGTGGGAACGACACTCCCTACAAGGGCAGAAAATTCCCGCCTCACGGCGAACCGGCCAACTCCCCCTGGCATCTGGAATCCGCCGATCTTCGCCCGGGAATCAGGGAGTTGCATCTCTCCCAGAACCAACGCATCACCGGCGGGCGGGTCGATAAATTCATCACGCTCCTGGGGAACGACCCTGTCCTCTACCAAAGCCATGTCATCAGCGGGATCGAAGGCCCGATGAATCCCGGACACCATGCCATCGTCCGGTTCCCGGAAACCCCCGGCAGCGGCCACATCTCGGTCAGCCGCTTTGTTCACGCCCAGACCCTGCCGACAGAATTTGAGCTTCCCGAAAACGGCGGATATTCCTCCCTCAAACCCGACAGCCCATTTTCCAGCCTCAAAAAAGTCCCGCTGGCCCGCGGGGGTTTCACGGATATCTCCATTTACCCGGCCCGCAAGGGATTCGAGGACCTGATCATGCTCGTCTCTGATCCCCGCCTGAATTTTGCCTGGACGGCGGTCACCTTCCCGGGGGAGGGTTATGTCTGGTTCACACTCAAAGACCCGCGCATTCTGCGGAATACGATCTTCTGGATTTCCAACGGGGGACGCCATGGAAAGCCGTGGAACGGTCGGCACACGGCCCGCATGGGCCTGGAGGAATGCACGTCCTATTTTCACTACGGACTGGCGGAATCCGCCGCCGCCAATCCGCTCTCGCGGAAGGGTTACCCAACGGTCATTCCCCTGGGCAAAAAACGGCCCACCTGTCTGAATACGATCATGGCCTGTGCCCTGATCCCGAAGGGTTTTGACGAGGTGGCCCGGATCGACAAATCACCCGGCGGGGTCACACTGCAAAGTCGTTCGGGCAAAAAAATTGCCGTCCCCCTGACTCTGGGTTTTCTCTTCGGAGAATAATGCCAGTGACGCATCAGTGTCGGCATCAGGGAATTTCATTGGGGTGCGCATGGGCGGGCATCCGTGTCCCGCTTCAGCCGCACACATTCCTGCTGTCTGGAAAGTCAATCCACGTCCCCCAAAATCCGTGTTTGATCCGTGGCTCTCAAAGAGTCTGGTGAAATCGGAGGCCACGGATGAAACACCGATCAAACACGGATCAGAAAAATGCCAGACACGATTCGAACCTGAGGAAAAGCAGGCTGTTTTGTTCCACTGTTTTCCATGTGTGCTCTCGCTTTCAATGCAAGAGACGCCCCATCATCAGATTGGTGACACAATTCTTTGCATTTTCAGGCTCTCCCATCCGTGTTTGATCCGTGTGCATCCGTGGCTCTCAAAATGTCTGGTGCAATCGGAGGCCACAGATGAAACACCGATCAAACACGGATCAGACCAGCTCACGTTTGATGACCTTGCCGGTGGGGGTCTTGGGAAACATCTCCATCTTCTTGAAGCTCCGGGGAAGTTTGTAATCGGCCAGATGTTCGCGCAAATGGCGGAACAGATCCTTTTCATCAATCTCCCGGCCCTCCACGACGGTATAAAAGGCGTGGGGCAGTTCCCCGCGCCTCTGGTCATCGCGTCCCACCACCGCCGCCTCACGGATGCCGGGATATTGAAGCATCACTTCCTCGATTTCCCGCGGATAGACGTTCATGCCCCGCACCAGAACCATGTCCTTTTTCCGGTCCACGATCGTCAGAAACCCGGCCGCATCCACACGCCCCATGTCGCCGGTCAGCAACCAACCCTCCCGCAGGGTGTCGGCGGTGGCGTCAGGGTTGTTGAAATACCCCTGCATGACGTTCTCCCCAGACACCCAGATTTCGCCCACCTCACCGACGGGCAATTCCCCGCCCTCCTCGTTGCGGATGGACACGGTGACCCCGGCAATGGCCTGTCCCACGGACCCATCCACGCCTTCGGCACCGGGACGATTCAGTGAAACCAGGGGGGACGCCTCGGAAAGTCCGTAGCCCTCGATGAGGGGAAAACGGAATTTTTTACGGAACGCCGACCGGACCTCCGCCGGAAGAGGGGCCGCCCCGGAAATGGCCACGCGCAGGGGACACACCCAGTTGAAATAAAACGGGAACTTGCCCTGCACCATGGCCTGGAACAGGGGCGGAATCCCGGGCAGCACCGTGGCGCGTGCCTTTTGTATCTCCCCGAAAATCTGTTTCCCCGAATGGGTCAGGGATTTGAGGATCAGCGTGCCGGCCCCATGCGAAAGCGGGACAAAAACGCACACCATGAGCATAAAACTGTGAAACAGCGGCAGCGCACAGACCACCCGGTCCGTGTTTTCAAACGCCAGCGCCTGCCGGGCCGCACGCACATTGGCCAGCAGGTTGCGGTGAGTCAGCATCGCCCCCTTGGGATGACCGGTGGTGCCGGAGGTGTAAAGGATCACCGCCAGGTCCGTCCCCTCGGTCATCACCGGAGGCCGCGACTTCAGGGACTGTCCCACCTCGGAAAACTCATGTTCCACCAGGTAGATTCCCTGCAGCGAGGGCACCTTCATCCGCAGGGACTGGTGCACATCAAAAAATGCCCCGGAACTGATCATCACCCGCACCTCGCAGTCGTTGAGGATGTGCCGGATTTCACCGGCCTTCAAAAATGTGTTCAGGGGGACCATCACCGCACCGGCCAGAAATATCCCGTAGGTGGCGGCGACAAAATCCGGGCTGTTTTCCAAAAGCAGTGCCACCCGGTCCCCCTTGCCGATTTCCAGGTTTTGCAGGGAGGCACAGATTTTACGCGCCCGGGCGAACACTTCCGAATACGAATATTCCTGCCCCGAAAACACCAGCGCGGTCCGGGCCGCATTTTCAGCGGCCACCTTTTCAAAAAGTGCATGCAACGTATCCATCGACGGTGCGAAAGTCTCCCTGAAGGGCGTCTCTCAATCAAGACTGCAAATGCACCGCCCGTTTTGCACCCGCCTCGATGCCCCCGACGAGGACGACAAATTCCCCCCTCATGGCCTTCGCCGCAAAATGCGCCCGGATTGCGGCAGGGGTGCCCCGGACATATTCCTCATGGATTTTGCTCAGTTCCCGCGCGATGACCACCCGTCTCTCCGGGAAGACGGCTTCGAGGTCCTCCAGACAGGACTCCATCCGGTGGGGGGACTCGTAGAAAACCAGGGTTTCCTCCCGGTCGGCCAATTTGCGGAAGAGGTTCTGACGCTGGGCGGACTTGATCGGGAGAAAGCCGCCAAAATAAAAGCGGTCGGTGGGCAGCCCCGCCCCGGCCAGCGCGGTCACGACCGCCGACGGACCGGGCAGCACCTCCACCGGGACGGCGGCCTCGATGCAGGCGGCCACCAGGCGTGCGCCCGGGTCGCTGATCCCGGGCATGCCGGCATCGGACACCAGTGCCATGGTTTTTCCCTGGGCAAAATGGTCCAGAAACTCGGCGCAACGGCGGGCCTCGTTGAAATGCTGGTAACTGACCAGCGGTTTGCGGATTTCAAAATGGTTGAAAAGCTTGAGGCTGTGCCGGGTGTCCTCACAGGCGATCACATCCACCTCCTTGAGAATGCGCAGGGCCCGGAGGGTGATATCCTCCAGATTGCCGAGGGGGGTGGGCACGATGTAAAGTTTTCCGGAACTCATAGGGGGCACGCCACTTCTTCCACAGAATGCGGAGGAAGCACAGTTTATTTTTCCTGAATTTCCCCCTTCACAATCCGTCTCAAACCCGCTAACAATGGATGCTTCCACACGCGGGTGTAGTTCAATGGTAGAACGGCAGCCTTCCAAGCTGCATACGTGGGTTCGATTCCCATCACCCGCTCCAGCTTGCCGGGCTTCATTTTCTGCGATTTACTCAAAATCCACGGGGCTGTTTCTGATTTCTGAAAACGGACACACGCGCATGCCAGTCAACGCATGGGTGCAGGAATGTCAGAAAAACCGGGCACGGGGGGGCACGCTCCCGTTTCAGTCCCGGGCCGGCACGGTCCTTTTTTCCAGCCAGGAAAACATCAGATACACACACGGCACCACCACCAGGGTGAAAAGAGTCGACACCAGCACCCCTCCAATGATCGTGATGGCCATGGGAACACGCGTTTCCGCACCCGGTGCCGTTGAAAAGGCCATCGGGACGGCCGCGGCAATCGTGGCGAGAGAGGTCATGAGAATGGGGCGAAGCCGGATGGGGCAGGCCTGCCGGAGCGCCTCCATCGCCCCCAGCCCGTGTGCCTCCCGCTGCTGGTTGGTGAATTCCACAAGCATGATGGAATTCTTTTTGACAATGCCCGCCAGCAGAATGATCCCGATGATGCTGTAGAGATTGAGGCTTTTGTTGAAAAGCATCAGGGTGATCAGGGCCCCGCTGATGCTGAAGGGCAGCGCCATGAGAACGGTCACGGGATGCACAAAACTGTCAAACTGGCACGCCAGCACCATGTACGCCACCAGGATGCCCATCGCAAAAAGAAACAGCATCTGTCCCCCGGACTCCGCAAAAAGCCGCGACCCGCCTTCCAGATTGAAGGTGTACCCCTCGGGCAGGACCTCGCGACTGATTTTTTCCGCCGCCGCCAATGCGGTGGCCTGGGACTTGCCCTCGGCAATGTTGCCCTTGATGGAGATGGACTGCTGACGGTTGACGCGGTTGAGACTTTGCACGGTGGGTTTGACCTCGCTTTTGACGACACTGGTCAGCGGGATCAGTTCCCCGTACACATTGCGCACCTGCAATTTTTCCACATCCTCGGGCTTGAGCCGTTCCTCCTGTTGCAGACGCACACGCACATCATAACGCCTCCCCTCCTTGGTGAACTTTCCCTGCCGTACCCCGCCCAGCGCCGCCTGGATGGTCCGTCCAATTTCCTCCATGCTCACCCCGCGTGCGGCGGCGGCTTCGCGATCGGGAAAGATACGGAGTTCCGGCTGACCCTCCCGGTAGTTGGTGTCAAGGTCCGCGGTCAGTCCCGTGGCGGCGAGTTTCTCCTTGATCACCCCGGCCTTCTCCTTGAGCACCTGAAGACTGGGGCCGCGGAGGTTGAATTCCAACGGCTCGGCCCGGCGGGGGGTCAGTCCGCGCAGGTTGAAATCCAGGGGACGGATCCGCACGCCCTTGATCTCGGCAAGGTCCTTGCGCAGGGCGGTCATGATCTGGGCCTGGGTGCGTTGACGCTGGTCCTTCTCCATGAGTTTGACGGCCATAAAGGCCTGGTTGGGAACACCGCTGAATCCCCCGACAAACGCGGTGAACCGTTCGATCTCGGGGATTTTTTTGATGACAGACTCGATCTCCTGCACCTTGGCCTGGGTGTAGGCCAGAGAGGATCCCACGGGCGTCTCAACCCCCAGGCGAATGAGGCTCTGATCCTGCGCGGGCATGAACTCCTTCCGGATCATGGGCATCAGCCCGAGGCTGAGCCCGAAAAACACCATCGACACCAGCACCACCCTCATGGGATGCGCCAGAGCCCACGTCAGAATTTCCCCGTAAAAATTCCTCCATTTGCCAAAGAGCCGGTCCAGGGCCCGCGTGAAGGCGTTGTCCTCCTCCCGGCGCATGAACCGCGAACAACGCATCGGGGTGATGGTGATGGCCTCCAGGAGCGAAAAGGCCACGGCCGCGGTCATGGCCACCCCGAACTGGAACAGAAATTTCCCGATGATGCCGCTGAGAAAAAACACCGGCAGAAAAATGGCCATCACCGCGATGCTGGTGGCCACGGCGGCAAAGGTGATCTCACGCGCCCCCTCCCGCGCGGCGGTCATCCGGTCCTTGCCCATCTGAAAGTGGCGGACAATGTTTTCCAAAACCATGATCGCATCATCAACCACAATGCCGATGGAAAGGGCCAGGGCCAGCAGCGTGAACATGTTCAGGGAAAGCCCCATGAAATACAGGACGGTAAACGTGCCAAAAATGGAGGTGGGGATCGACAAAAGCACATTGACCGAGGCGGTCCAGCTTCCGAGAAACAAAAAACATACCAGTCCCGTGACCAGCGCGGCCACAACCAGTTCCTTGAGCGTGAATTTCACCGATTGTTCCGAAAATCGTGTGAAATCCACGTTGACCTGGATGTACAGATCCTGGGGCAGGGTCTTCTTGATCTGTTCAAGCTTCGCCCGCACGCGTTTGCTCACCTCCACCTCGTTTTCGCCCCGTTGTTTGGCGATCCCCAGGGCGACGCCCGGATTTCCCGAGGCCCGGGCGATGGTCCGCACCTCGGCCAGTCCGTCCTCCACACGCGCAACGTCGCGCAGACGTATCCGGGTGTTGTATACGGGCTGGTTCCCGCGGCGGGTGATCAGGATGTCGCCCACCTGCTCGGGGGTCATCGCCTCCCCCATGGTCCGCAGATTGATCTCGTTTTTCTCGTTTTCCAGGTAACCGGAGGCGATTTCCGCATGCTCCAGCTGCAGCGCCCGCAACACATCCTGGACGGTCAGCTCATACTGTTTGAGTTTTTCCCCATCCACATGCACCCGCAGATTCCGCTCGGTGAATCCCGCGGTGCGCACCTCTCCGACACCTGGCACCACCTGGAACTGGTCCTTGATGTACAATTCCACATACTCGATCACATCCCGGGCCGGACGGTCCCCACCCACGCCGATCCACATGATGGGGTCCGCATCGGGATTCTGCTTGCGCACGGTCGGCGGATCCACACCCAACGGAAGATTGATCTGGCTGAGGGCCGATTGAACATCCTGCACCGCGGCGTCCACATCCCGGTTGATCTCAAAATCCAGATCCACCGTGGCCTGACCCTGCCGGATGCTCGACCGCATTTCCCTGAGGCCCTCGACACTGATCACCCGCTGTTCAATCTGGTCGACCAACTCGGCTTCCATGATCTCCGGGGCGGACCCTTCCCAAACGGTGGAAATGGTCACGGTTGGAAAATCCACGTTGGGAATCTGGGCCAGTCCGAGGCGTCCGAGGGAAATGGCCCCGAAAATGATCAGCGCAAACATCAGAATCCACGCAAAAACAGGCCGTTTGATGGAGAGATCGGAAAGAGTCATACGGGGGGGCTGACTGACGGGTCAGTTGCCGTGAATCTCGCCAAAATCAAACGATTTGCAAACGAAACATTGCAAATTCGATGACCTGAGGTCATGCATGCAAGACGCGCTTTGCACTTTACTCCTGCCCCGGAGTTTTCCATGCTACCACCCTCACTCAAACAATCGGACAGGTGGCTGAGCGGTTGAAGGCACCTGACTCGAAATCAGGCGTAGGGGTAACTCTACCGTGGGTTCAAATCCCACCCTGTCCGCCATTGATGTGTGGTCCAAACTGATGCTATTCATCCTCTGACAACCCCGGGAGTCCCTGTCTTATGCTTCATCCGATCCTCGCCCTCACTCTGCCCCCTCTTCTCACCATCGCCCTGTACGCGGGGGTGGCCATTGTCGGTATCATTGTCCTCTACGTGGTGATGCGGATTGTGGGGTTCAAATACCACAACGTGGACCAGGGCCAGGCGCTCATCCGCAACGGGCTGGGGGGAACCAGCGTGTCCTTCAGCGGGATGACCGTCTGGCCGATCATCCACCGTCTGGAGTACATGGATATCACCGTCAAACGCGTCGAAATCGACCGGCGGGGCGCCACGGGCCTGATCTGCAAGGATAATCTCCGGGCTGATATCAAGGTGGCGTTTTTTGTGCGTGTCGAAAAGGAGTCCGAAAACGTCAAACGTGTCGCCCAATCCCTCGGGTGCGTGCGTGCCTCCGACGAGCAGGCACTCATCGACCTCTTTGACGCCAAGTTTTCCGATGCCCTCAAGGCCGCCGGACGCCAGTTCGATTTTGAGGAATTGCTCAACTCCCGCGAGGCCTTCCGCCAGAAGGTCAAGGAATCCATCGGCACGGATTTGAACGGCTACGTCCTGGATGATGCCTCCATCGACCACCTCGAGCAAACCAAGGTGGATTTGCTCGACCCGGATAACATCCTCGACTCCGAGGGCATCAAAAAAATCACCGAACGCACGGCCATCCAGAAAATCCGCGCCAACGAAATCAACCGCGACCGCGAAAAAACAATCACCCAGAAGGATATCGAAACACGCGAGGCGGTCCTCGAACTCAACCGCCAGCTCTCCGAGACGGAGGAAAAACAGAAGCGCGAGGTCGCCTCCATCAAGGCCCGCGAGGAATCCACCACCCTCCAGGTCCAGCAGGAGGAACGGCTCAAGGGCGAAAAAGCCCGCATCCTCACCGAGGAGGAGGTCCAGGTCGCCGAGGAAAACAAAAACCGCCAGATTCTCATCGCCCAACGCAACAAGGAACGGGCCGACGCGATCGAACAGCAACGCGTCCAGAAAGACCGCGACCTTGAAGCCACCGAACGCGAGAAGGTGGTCGCCCTCGCCTCGATCGAACGGGACAAAATCGTGGAAACCGAACGCAAGTCGATCCAGGAGGTCATCCGCCAGCGGGTCATGGTCGAACGCACGGTCGTCGAGGAACAGCAACGCATGAAGGACACGGAGGCTTTTGCCGGCGCGGAACGCGAACGCAAGGTCAAGATGGTCGATGCGGAAGCGGCCGCCGAACAGCAGCTCGTCAAGGAAATCAAGGCCGCGGAAGCCGCCAAAAAGGCCGCGGAATTGTCCGCCGAACAGGAATTCTACAAGGAGGTCAAACTCGCCGAAGCCCGCAAAAAGGCGGCGGAACTGGATGCGGAACAGAAAATTGTCTCCGCCCGTGCGGAACAACTGGCCGCGGTGGAGCTGGCCGAGGGCAAAAAGAAACTCGCCGCCGGGATCACGGCCGAACAGGCGGCCCCGGGTCTGGCCGAAGTCAACATCATGGAAGCCAAATCCGCCGCCCTCGAAAAACAGGGCACGGCGGAGGCCCGGGTCCTGGACCTGAAGTTCAAGGCGGAGGCCGACGGCATCACCCGCAAGGCGGAGGCCATGAAACTCCTCCACGAGGCGGGCAAGGAACACGAGGAATTCAAACTGGAACTGGCCACCCAGAAGGACATCGCCCTGGCGCGGATCGCCGTCCAGAAGGACATCGCCTCCAGCCAGGCTCTGGTGGTCGGGGAAGCCCTCAAAAACACACGGGTCGACATCGTCGGCGGCGAAACCGAATTCTTCGACCGCATCGTCGGGTCCATCACGGCGGGCAAGGCCCTCGACCGCATGGTCGACAACAGCCGCACGCTCACCACGGTCCGCAACACCTTCTTCAAGGGGGATGCCGACACCTTCCGTCAGGAAGTGCGAAAACTGGTGGATAGCTTCGGCTTTTCGCCGGAGGAACTCAAAAATCTCAGCATCACCGCGGCCCTGACGCAAATGGCGGCGGACTCGGAGGAAGCCCCGCTCAAGTCACTGGTCAAAAAACTCCAGCGCTTTGCCAAGGGCGCGGGCCTGGGGGCGCAAAAGCTCGACCAGTTCCTTGCGGACCTGGATGAGTCCAAAGTCTCGCGCAAATAACAACCCCCATGATCGGCGGGTGGAAAACCTCCCTCCCCTGCCCCCCTCCCCATGGCCAATCATCAGGAGTCCCCTCCCCCGGTGTCTGCAACGGCTCCCGCCCTTGAAAGCGGCACCTACGAGATCATCCGGTCCCGGCTGCATGAACAGGCGACGCGTCTGCAGGACCGGCTCGGCTCCCTCAATGCCGCCCGCCGCGAAACCTTCGGTTCGATCCCGTTTGAATTGCTGGCCACCGAACGGGTGCTCACGGAAAATAATTGCGTGCCACGGGATATGGCCGTTTTCGGACCCAGCCGGTTTGTCTTCGGGTACAATGTCCACATCGGCCTGAAATCCGAGACGCGGATTGCGGATGTATTTTCGCTGTACGAATACCGGGGACGGCAATTCCATCCCCTGCCGGTTTCCTGGCTGGAAGACCCGAAATTTGCAGGGGATTTCAGGGACCTCTACAAGTATTACAAGGAAACGGTCTTCTCCCATTTCCGGAACAAGGCGCCCTACCTGTACATGGTCTTCCAGGTGGGGAAAAATGTCTCGGATGTCAAGGCCTTCAAATGGCAGTGTGGTCCGGGCGAACCGAAATATCTGGGCAATCGTTTCGACCACGAAATCACCTTCCCGCCCCAGCACGATTTCGAATGGAAACGCGCCACGCGGGACCTCCACCGCAAGGGGGCCTTCCCCCACGTCTCGATTGAGGACCGGGTGTTTGTTGAAACCACCGGCGGCGACCTGACCATCAAGGTTGAAAACAATACGGACATCGGCGAGGGCATTTACTCCGAACCCGTCTCCAACCGGGATCAGACCCTCGATGACGCGGAAATCCTCTACGCGATCGCGGGACACCTGGTCCTTTTGAAAATCCGCCCCTTCCAGGAAAACGACCACCGGTATCTGGTTTTCAACGGAAAAACCAACCAGGTCCGCCGCCTGGACAGCATCGCCTCCAGCTGTGTCCTGCTGCCGGACAGCCAGGGGATCATTTTCCCGGGCGGGTATTTCCTCCAGACGGGTGAATCCAAAACCTTCGACCTGCCCACCGGGGACATGATCTTCAAAAAAAAGATCACCTCCCCCAACGGCGAGGACACGCTGTACACCTTCTTCAACCGGGCCGCGGGGCTGTTCATCCTTTTTTCGTACAACCGCATCGAACAAACCGTCAAAACCCCGATCCTCTGCAACGGATTTTCCGTGTTTGAAAACGGGGAGACAATCCTCTTCCGATGCGACGAGGAACCCCGCAAAAACCACGCACTCCAAATCTGGCGCACGCCCTTCACCCATGCGGACGCAGCGCCAGCGGTCCCGGCGGACTCCTTTCTGGGCAAAATCGGCAATGCGGGCGTGGTGGCCTGCATGACCGACTGCCATGCCCTCCTGAACCTCCTCAAGAAGGAGGATTCCTATGCCAACCTCTATCTGGACGTGGTCCGTCTGACCACCGACCTCATCGACAACCATTTCTGGATCGGGGACGCCGCGGCCTTCAACCTTCGCGAACCGCTGGAAGGAATCCGCAAGGCGGGACGTTCGGCCATCGACGAATTTGAAAAGGTCACCGGCATCCGCAAGTCCACCTCCCGGGAAACGGCCCGGCTCCAGTCCCAATCCGCGGCCCTGACGTCCAGAATCAGCCAGACGATTCCCGAATCGATTGACGTGTTTGTGGACTTTCTCTCGGCCCTGCGCCGGTTGCGCGGGGAAATCATCTCCGCCCGGGACCTGCGTTATGCCGACCTGCCCCTGCTCGACTCCCTCGAAAGGGAGGTGGTCGCCCAGTTGGACAGGCTCTCCGCCGAATGTGTGGTGTTTCTGATCAAACCCGAGGCGCTCAACCCATACCGCACCCGGGTGGAAGCCGAAAAAAACGCACTCGATGCGGTCACAAAATCCGCGGAAGCCGACGGGCAGGACAAACGGCTGGCCGCCATCTCCTCCGAAATGGATATGCTCATCGAGATTGTCGGCAATCTCAAGATCGAGGACCCCACCCAGACCACAGCCATCATTGACTCGATTTCCACGCTGTACGCGGGCCTCAACCAGATCAAGTCCTCCCTCAAAAACAAACGCACGGAACTGGCGGTCACCGAGGGTTCGGCGCAATTTGCGGCCCAGGTCAAGCTGCTCAACCAGACGGTCACCCACTACATCGACCTGTGCGATTCACCGAAAAAATGCGATGAGTTGCTGACCCGGCTGATGGTGCAGGTCGAGGAACTGGAGGGGCGTTTCTCGGAGGTGGATGCCTACGTGGAGGAACTCTCGGTCAAACGCGAGGAAATCTACAACGCCTTTGATGCCCGCAAAATCCAGCTCAACGAATCCCGCAACAAACGGTGCGCCGCCCTGCAAGCCTCCGCCGACCGGGTGTTGACGGGGGTCAAAAACAAGGCGGAGTCCCTCAAAAATCTCGATGAAATCAATTCCTACTTCGCCTCCGATCTGATGGTGGACAAGGTCCGGGACCTGATCACCCAACTGACCGGACTCGAGGACAGTGTCCGCGCCGATGAAATCCAAAGCCGTCTCAAGACGATCCAGGAGGGGGCTGTCCGTCAGCTCAAGGACCGTCTGGAACTTTTTGTCGACGGCCAGAATGTGATCCAGCTGGGTCCACACCGCTTCTCGGTCAATACCCAGCCGCTGGATCTGACGGTGGTCCCACGTGACGGAGACATGTATTTCCATCTTTCCGGCAGCAACTTTTTTGAAAAGATCACCGACGCCGGTTTCACGACCACCCGCGAGGTTTGGAGCCAGGAAATCGTCTCGGAAACAGAAACGGTGTACCGTGCCGAATATCTGGCCCATCTCATTTTTCTGGAAGCCCTCGCGGCTCCTCCACAGAAACTGGAGGAATGGTTGTCGCTGGAAACCGAACCCTTTGCGGAACGGGTCCGCCAGTTTGCCGCCACGCGGCTGACCGAAGGATACGTCAAGGGGGTGCATGATCTGGATGCGGCGGCAATTCTCCGTCCCCTGATGACGATCCACCGGGACCTGAATCTGCTGCGTTATCCGCCCCGGGCCCGGGCCCTGGCCCGGCTTTTTTGGAGCCAATGGACGGAGGAGGAAATCCGACAGCCCCTGACTCTCAAGATCAAAAGTCACGGCACCTTGTCCCGTTTTTTTGCGGGGCAAACCCCTCCCCGGGAATACATCAGGGCTCTGGCCGGTCCCCTGGCGCAATTTGCGGAAAAATCGGCCCTTTTTCCACCGGCCCTGGCCCCGCTGGCCGCCGAATATCTTTTTGTGGAGGTTTCCACACGGGACCGTTTCGCCGTCAGCCGTCCGGCCAGTCAGCTGGCCACCGATTTTTTTCATCATCTGACCCACCACCTTTTTGTCTCCGAATTCGACAAGGCACTTGAATCGGCGGGCCGGGACAAAATCACCGCCTTTGAAATCGCCCGGGATTGGCTGGCGGGCTTCATGACGGCCTCCTCCGTCGGACCGGAGACCGAAATGCTCGAGGAGGCGGCGGTGCTCATTCTCAATCGCGACGCTCCCCCCCCCGAGGTGATCGACGCGACGGCCACGGCCAGTCTGTCGAACCTCCACGGAAACCATCCCCGGATCACCGGCGGAAACTATGTGCTCCAATACCATGAATTCACGGGACGTCTCGACGATTTCACCAGGACGCGGGTGCCACTTTTTGAGCGTTATTCCCAGGCCAAGAAACAACTCATCGAAGTCCGGCGCAAAGAACTCCGGCTTGGGGAATTCAAACCGAAGGTTCTCAGTTCCTTCACCCGCAACCGGCTTGTCGACCGGTTCTACCTTCCGCTGGTGGGGGCAAACCTCGCCAAACAAATCGGGGAGGCGGGGGAAAACAAACGCACGGACCTGATGGGCCTGCTGCTGCTCATCTCCCCGCCGGGCTACGGCAAAACAACACTCGTGGAATATCTCGCGTTCCGGCTGGGACTGACCTTTGTCAAAATCAACGGCCCGGCCCTGGGCCACGACGTGACCTCCCTGGACCCCGAGGAGGCTCCCAATGCCGCGGCCCGGGAGGAAATCAAACGTCTGAACCTGGCATTGGAAATGGGCGACAATGTCATGCTCATCATCGACGACATCCAGCATTGCAACCCGGAATTCCTCCAGAAATTCATCTCCCTGTGCGACGCCCAGCGGAAAATCGAGGGTGTCTACAACAACCAGCCCCGCACCTACGACCTGCGCGGACGCAAGTTTGCCGTGGTCATGGCGGGAAATCCGTACACAGAAAGCGGGGACAGGTTCAGGATCCCGGACATGCTCGCCAACCGGGCGGATATCTACAACCTCGGTGACATTGTCGGGCGCCATTTCCAAGTCTTCAAATGGAGTTACCTCGAAAACGCGGCCACCTCCAATCCCTATCTCCGTCGGCTGGCGGGACGAAACCATGATCTCCATGCTGTCATCCAAATGGCGGAAACCGGCTCGGCAGAGGGCGTGGAGCTGGAGGGAAAATATTCCCCCGAGGAAACCGGTGAAATGGTCGCGGTCATGAAAGCCCTCCTCCGGATCCGGGATGTCGTCCTGCGCATGAACCAGGAATACATTGCCTCGGCCGCCCAGGCGGAGGACTACCGGACCGAGCCCCCGTTCAAATTGCAGGGCTCCTACCGCAATATGAACCGGCTGGCCGAAAAAGCGCTTCCGGTCATGAACGATTCCGAAATCCAGGCCCTGATCGACGAGCATTACCGCAACGACGCCCAAACCCTGACCACCGGCGCGGAATCAAACCTCCTCAAATACAAGGAAATGCGGGGCACCCTGACCGCGGAGGAATCCGCCCGATGGAATGAGATCAAATCCACCTACAAACGCAAATTGCTCTTCTCCGAGGCGGACCCCGGGGACCCGGTTGCACGCGTGACGGTGCAACTGTCGGCCTTTGCCCAGGGCCTGGATCAGATCCGTCAGGCACTCTCGGAGGTGGCTCAAACCCAGCGGGAACGTCCCGACCAACTGGAAACAGCCCTCAGCAGTCACACTCTCGAAAGCCTGCGCCACATGCTGGGGGAACTGCGGACGACCATCGAAACATCGAGCCATCCCCCAGTCCCTCCCCTGCCGCGAATGACAGGGTCTCCGGCGGTCACCCTGCTCAACGAGGATGGGACCCCTGCCCCCGCCTCCCTCGCCTCCCACTCCCCGCCGGTTGTCGATCATCAACCCACGGCGGCCCCCCCTGCGTCAAACCCCGACTACCAGATTGAGGTGCGTTACAGTGTGCCGGAGGCGTTTACCCAGATCATCCAGCACCAGTTTGCCCTGATGCAGGCCTGGTCCCAAAGCGCGTTTGCCTCCCAAAATCTGCGCTCCAAGGAGATGCAGGACTTGCACGCCCAGGTGGCGAGGCTCTTGGATGACTACCATCAAATCACTGGCTGGTTGAAAACCGCTCCTCAAACCCCTTTTCCACAAGACATTACATCTGCCGAAACAGGGTCGGCCCTGAAAAAGCCCAAAAAGAGAAAACCGGAGTAAAGCGGTCCTGTTTTATTTAAAAAAGTCCTGTTGAATATTTCACAAAAAGTCCTAGCCTACGGTCCATGCTACCGCTGATCCTCTCCCTTCTTCTGGGCATTATCGCCTCCTCTTTTTTTGAATGGATTCTCCACCGTTTTGTCATGCACAAACCCGTCGGGCCTTTCCGGTATGCCTTCGAAGCCCATGCCATCATCCATCATCAGGTCTTCAGTTCGGACCATACCTATCATTTGATGCGCGATGAGGATAAAAAGACCATTCCCATGGCCTGGTGGAACGGACCGGTCCTGATCCTCTGCAACAGTGTCCCTTTCCTCCTCTTTGCCGTTTTCACCGGCTACTGGACCGTCTGGTTGGGGGGATTGATCGCAGGCTGCCTGTACTACGGGACCTATGAATACATCCACTGGTGCATGCACCTGCCCAAAGGCCGCAGGATTGAGCAACCATGGGTGTACCGTCGGCTCAATGCACACCATCTCCTGCACCATCGCTACATGCACAAAAACTTCAATGTCGTTCTCCCCCTGGCGGATTTCTGCCTGGGCACCCTGGTCCTCCGCTCAAAAATTCCCTTCCCCCAACCGGTGGGTCCCGCCGTTCCCAACGTCCAACCGCGAAAAAAGGCCGCCTGATTTTCGCAAAATTCTTGTCCCGAGGCCCGTCCGTCCGTAAAGTGTGGACTGATCCTCGAATCCCGGGTTGACCCCTATGTTCAAAAAAGTCCTTCTGTGCACCGACGGCTCGGAATACTCCCAGATCGCCATGGAGACGGCCTTCTACCTGGCCCGCAAATTTTCCGCGGATGTGGATGCGCTCCACGTCATTGAAAACAAGGTGCTTGACGGCCCCCTTTTTGCGGACCTTTCCGGTGCTTTCGGAGCCACGCCCTATCAGGATTTCTACTCGCAGCTCAAGGAACTCTACGAGCAACGCGCCAAAACCACGCTCGACCTGGTTGAAAAAACCGCCCACTCGGTTTTTGTCAAATGTGACACCTTCCGGGAACAGGGGGTCCTGGCCGAGGTGGTGGCACGGTATGAGGCCAACGCCGATCTGGTGGTACTCGGACGCAACGGGGAAAATGCCAGACATCGCAGCGATCTGATCGGCCATTCCGTCGAGGACATCCTGCGCCGTTCCTCCAAACCCTGCCTGATCACCCTCAACCGTTTCCATGAATTCAAAAAGGCGGTCATCGCCTTTGATGGAAGCGAAAACTCCCGCCACGCCCTGCGGGCCGGACTTGAACTCTCCAAAAACCTGCCGCTGGCACTGACCCTCATCGCCGTGGATACCGGCAATCCGGAGGCCGCCAGTGATGCCCTGGCCTACGCTGTTCGGGAGGCCCAAAAAGCGGGAGTCCCCGTGGACGAACAGGTTCTGACCGGCAATGCCGACGATGAAATCACCGGCTACTGCAAAAAACGCGGCGTTGACCTCATTATCATGGGGGCCTACGGCCACACCCGCATCCGCGAATTCATCCTCGGCAGCACCACCAACAGCGTCCTGATCAAAAGTCCCGTCCCCGTGATGCTTGTCCGGTAGATGCTCCGACAGCTTTGCTGCCCCATTGTTCAGGGGCCGATCGAAAAAATCCACTTTCCGGCTTGACCCTTCACAATCCATGATGTATTGTACTTTCAGAATAGATTGAAAGTACAATATATAAAACGAATATCCCTATGACATACGCCGTCACCAACTACCTCCTCTACCTCGCCCTGAGCGTGGGACTGACCATCTGGGTGGCCCGCACCCTGCACAAAAACGGCCGCATCTTCCTGGTCGACAGCTTCCAGGGGAATGAGGACCTGGCCGACTCGGTCAATCACCTCCTGGTGGTGGGGTTTTACCTGATCAATATCGGATACGTCTCGCTGGCTCTCAAATACGGGCCCACACCCCACGATACGAAGGAACTGATCGAGTGTCTGAGCACCAAGGTCGGCTGGGTTTTGCTGATCCTCGGCGTCATGCACTTTTTCAACCTTCATCTCTTCAACAAAATGAGGAAAAAGAATCTGGACGTCACAACAATGCCCCCTGTTATTCCCGCCGGATATATCAACCGTCAATCCAACCCCTGAAATCATGATCCGCAAAATCCATATTCTCTACGATGGCGAATGCGGTTTCTGCCGGACCTGCCGGGATTGGATTCTGCTCCAACCCCGTTTTTTCGAGATCGAAATGCTCGACCGCAGGGATCCGGACACCAAAGCCCGGTTTGGTGACTACACCGTGCCGCCCTATACGGACCGGATGGTTGTCATCAATAACGAGGACGGGGTTTACTACGCGGAGGACGCCTACATCATGATCCTCTTTGCCCTCAAAAACTACCGGGCCTGGTCGGTCCGCATCTCGCGGCAGGGGGTCAAACCCCTGGCCCGGCAGTTTTTTGAGACGCTCGGCAAAAACCGGCGGGTCCTCTCGAAACTCATCCACCACACATGAAAGGAAATCCCATGAAACCGCGCATCCTCCACCCCCGCCACGGCGGACTCCGCCTGTGGTGTGTCATTCCCCTCCTCTGCCTTTACCTTGTACTGGTGCTGGTCCAGATCGCCCTCACCCCCCGGACCATCCCTGACAGAAAGACGGTGCCCCATGAAAATTGATCCGAAACCTTTGGCGGGATGGATGTGTGTCTGGTGTTTTTTATGCCTCGCCCCGGCCCTGTTCGGAACCTTCGCCTGGGGGGTGCTCATTACCATGGTCCTCGAGGATATTTGGAGGCACCCCACCTCCGGAAAGGGGCTGGTGGGGCTGGTTTTGGTGACCGGAGTGATGCTGCTGATCCTCTACGGATACCTCCTCTATGCCGGGTATTTCCTGCGTTGGCGGGGAAAAAACTTCTGGGGTGGTCACCGTCACCTGTGGATCGGCACCATCGGCTTCAACCTCATCTGTGGAATCGTGCTCATCATCTGGGGAACTATCGGACATATTCCGTGGCCCTGCTGGCTTCTCGAAGTCCCGTACCTTGTGATCTGTTTCCTCGCGTGGAAGGCGTTTCAGGCGGAGCAACGAAACCCATGAAAACATTCCCTCTGGTCCTGGCCCGATGTCTGGTCATCCTCGGCGGCATCGGAATTCCAGGAGCACTCTACGGACTGGTCGTTGCCGTTTCCCTTTTCACCCATGCCATCAAAGTGGCATTTCAACGGGGCACGATGCTCTGGGAGGAGGCGGGATTTCTCAGCCTCACCGTGTTGGCCTTCATCGCCATCCTATACGGTCTGCTCCTCTGGTACGGCTCCATTCGCCGCTCGTTTTATGAGGGGGGATTCCCCGGCGGATGGAAACATCTATGGATCGGGACTCTCCTCTACAATCTGTTCCTGGCAGTCATCATCGGGGTCCTTATCTATCTGAATGAAGCATCTCCCGCCTATGCTCTGCTGACAGTCCCCTACTTCCTGATCAGCCTCCTGGCCTGGAGAGCCCTCCAGACAGAGGAGACCGCACAATGAAAATCATCA
>JANRIZ010000067.1:0-3911 GCA_033764445.1 Verrucomicrobiia bacterium
GAGGTGGCCATCCCGCTCCACCAGTTGCCCTGGAAATTCAACGACGAAATCCACTTCATGGTTCTGGCCTACCGGGACAACGTCGAGATCGAACGCCACCCGGTCATGGAAACCATCAGCTTCCACTACCTCGACAACTGATCCGCAGAAACTACGCAGAGTTTTTCATACGCAGATTGGCTCAGATTCACACAGATTCTTTTTTTGGGTCTGAACGGTCAATCGAGTCTGTATTGTCGCGATTCCCAGTTCTTGCGTCGGTACCTGATCATGGGGAAGGGAAGTGTATTCTCGGGCAAAATGTGTTCACGAAGAAGAATAAAAAGCACCCTTCCCAAAATCTGTGTAAATCTGAGAGAATCTGTGTTCAACTGCGTATGAAACTCTCCTTCTGCGGAACCCCCACTGCGTTTATTTCGGCCCGATCATGTCCTCAGGACGGACCCATTGATCGAACTCGGCGGCGGTCAGAAACCCGAGTTTGACGGCCTCCTCCCGGAGGGATGTGCCGTTGACGTGGGCCGTATGGGCGACCTTGGCGGCCTTGTCGTAGCCGATATGGGGGCTGAGGGCGGTGACAAGCATCAGCGAGTTTTCCACAAAATGCGCGATCTGTTTCGCATTGGGCTCGATCCCCTCGACACAGTATTTGGTGAACAGCGGGCAGGCATCGGAAATCAGCCGCACCGAGTGCAGAAAATTGTGGATGATCACAGGCTTGTAGACATTGAGCTCAAAATTGCCCTGGGTCCCCGCAAAACCGATGGCCGCGTCGTTGCCCAGGACCTGCACGGCGATCATGGTCATGGCCTCGCACTGGGTGGGATTGACCTTGCCGGGCATGATCGAGGAACCCGGTTCGTTTTCGGGCAGGTGGATTTCGCCCAGTCCGCAGCGGGGTCCGCTGGCCATCCAGCGCAGGTCGTTGGCGATCTTCATGAAACTGCAGGCGATGGTCTTGATCGCCCCGTGGGCCATGACCAGCTCGTCATGCGACGCCAGCGACTCGAACTTGTTGGGGGCGGTCACAAACGGCAACCCTGTGAGCAGGGCGATTTTTTTCGCGCCCGTGACGGCAAACTGCGGATGGGTGTTCAGCCCCGTGCCCACGGCCGTGCCACCCAGTGCCAGCTGGTACACATGGGGCAGGACCGCCTCGAGGCGGGCGATGCCGTGGTCGAGCTGTGACACGTAGCCGGAAATCTCCTGCCCGAGTGTCAGCGGCGTGGCATCCATCAGATGGGTGCGGCCGATTTTGATGACGTTTTTGAACTCATCGGATTTTTTGGACAGGGCCTCGCGCACCATTTTCAGCGCCGGGATGAGCCTGTGGACGATCTGCTCGGCGGCGGCAATGTGCATGGCCGTGGGGAAGGTGTCGTTGCTCGACTGGGACATGTTCACATGGTCATTGGGATGGATGGGGGTTTTGCTGCCCATCTTGCCGCCGGCCATCTGGATGGCGCGGTTGGAGATGACCTCGTTGGTGTTCATGTTGGTCTGGGTGCCGCTGCCCGTCTGCCAGACCCGCAGGGGAAAATCCGCGTCGTGTTTGCCGGCGATGACCTCGTCGGCGGCGGCCTCGATGAGCCGGGCCTTATCCGCAGGCAGTTTTCCAAGCTCCTCGTTGGCGAGGGCCGCCGCTTTCTTTAAAATGCCCAGGGCGCGGATCATTTCGCGGGGCATCACATCGTGGCCGATGGCAAAATGGATCAGGGACCGCTGGGTCTGGGCGCCGTAATAGACATTGGCGGGAACCGGAATCTCGCCCATGCTGTCGGATTCCATGCGGGTGAGAACGGTGGAGGCAAGGTTGTCGGTCATAGTCCTTACGGTTTATGCCCTTCCGGGCGGTTTGCCAAGCCGCGAATTTCACCCAGCGGGGGTCAACGGTCCTCGTCAAAATACTGGCTCTCGAAGTTTTTGCGGGAGATGACCTGTGCACTGCTGTAGGCATCGTGAAAGGCGAGGCGTTTGGGATTGAAGAGGGCGACACCCCACCCCGCAAACAGCGGAACCGCCCCGGCGAGCTTCAACCAGTAACGCATCGAGGCCCGCAGGAAGCCGAGGGGTTTTCCCCGGGCATCGACGACAATCAGATCACAGCACTTTTTGCCGATGCTCGCGCCAAAGGCCGATCCCTCCAGCACGGCAAAATATATCCACGGACCGAACACGCAGGCCACCCAAAATCCCGCCTTTTCCCAGACCACGCCCAGTCCGAACATTTCCATGGCCATGCCCGTCATGAATACACCCGCTGACAGGAGGATCACATCAATGGCCCCGGCCCCGGCACGCGCCCAGAGGCCGCCGGATTGTTTGACGGCGGCATCCCCGGTTTTCCGCACATCGGCGGCGATCTTTTCGTACTCAGGCCGGAAAAGCAGCAGGATCCATTTGTTTTCGCCATCCTTCCAGACATACGTGTCGTCGGCGATGGCCTGTCGGTTGAAAAGGTCCCTCATCTGATCGAGGGTCAGCGGCCCCACGGCCTCTTTTTTTGCATCGAGATAATAATAGAGCATTGGGCGGACTCCTTCCGGTTCCACCCCCAATGCTCCCACGCCTCCGCGAACACCGGGTGTCATTCCTGTGGAGATCATGTAAAAATTCATCCGCAGACCTGTCCCGGATACCCCCCTCCTTCTGCGGCTCACACGAGCTTGGCCAGATCGCGTGGCAGGGGCGACTCGAAGGTCATTTCCTTGCCGGTGACCGGATGCGGGAAACTCAGTCCACACGAATGCAGCCCCAGCCGCTTGGCCGGGTCGGTCCGGGAGGAATATTTTTCGTCGCCGATGATCGGGTGCCCGGCGTGCGACAAATGCACGCGGATCTGGTGGCGGCGTCCGGTTTCAAGCACAAGCTCCACCCGGGTGCGTTTTGCACCGCGTTTGAGCACGCGAAAATGTGTGACCGCCCGGCGCATTTCCGGACCGGGCTCGGTGACAAACACCTTGAAGGGATTGCGCTCATCCAGGTACGAATCAAATTTCCCGGTGTCCGGCGTCAGCACCCCCTCGACAATCGCCTCGTACCGTTTGGTCACCCGGTCCCAGCCCGCCTGCAAAAATTCCTTGGCCTCGGGGGTCTTGGCAAAAACCATCAGACCGGATGTCTCGCGGTCGAGACGGTGGACAATCCAGATGCGCTCCTTGGAACGCGGACTCCCGTTGCGCACATAGTGGGTGAGCTGAAAATACGCCGTTTTCTCCTGTTCCGCCTCACTGGCAATGGTCAGCAGTCCGGAGGGTTTTTCAATGACAATGACCGCCGCGTCCTCAAAATACACCTTCATCCCCGAACCCAGCACGGATTTCGGCGCCGCAAAACGGTCGGAGCGGATGGTCACGGTGTCCCCGGGGCGGAGCGGATGGTCAAACTGGGTGACGGCCAGGCCATTGACCAGCACCGCCTGATTTTTGAGCCAGGTGCGGATCTGCTTTTTTTTCAGCTCCGGCCACGCAACAAAAAGATACGCAAGCAACTCGGCCGGTTCCGTGACAGAAAGGGGTTTGGGCATGGCGTTTGGTCCTGATCATGCCCTTTGAAATGAGGCATCATCAAATGGGAGACTGTGGGATTTTGGTTTAACCCCCAGGCATTGAATTTATTGATTGTCCTGGATCGGCGAGATCTGCGTCATCGGCGGGATGTCTCCTTTTTCATCCCAGCCTGGCCTTGAGAATTTCATCCACCGCGGCGGGGTTGGCCTTGCCCTTGGCCTGTTTCATCACCTGACCCTTGAGAAAATTGATCGACCCGGTCTTGCCGCCTTTGTATTCCTCCACAGCCTTGGGATTGGTCGCCAACACCTCATCGATGATTTTTTCAACCGCCCCGGCATCGGCCTGCGCATATTTGTCCGGGTTGGCGGCAATGATCGCCGTGGCGGCCTGGCCTCCCTG
>JANRIZ010000081.1:0-28958 GCA_033764445.1 Verrucomicrobiia bacterium
CCAACGGACCACCGCATTTTGGCCACAAAAAATCACAAAACACACGAAGGGTGCTGTTTCAGAACCGCCCGGGGAGCGCACGCGCCCCCGCGTGCACCAGGAGGCGTCCCCGCCTCCACTCTGCGAGGCCCAACAGGCCGCTGCATTTTGGCCACAAAAAGGCGCAAAACACACAAAAGGGGATTCTTTCAGAACCGCCCGGGGAGCGCACGCGTCCCCGCCTCCGCTCTGCGAGACCCAACAGGCCACTGCATTTTTGCCGCCCCGATCAATCCGGGGTAAACTTCAAGGCGCAACACACACAAAAGAGTTGATTCTTTCTGAACCGCCCGGGGAGCGCACGCGCCCTCGCGTGCATCAGGAGGCGCCCCCGCCTCCGCTCTGCGAGGCCCAACAGGCCGCCGCATTTTGGCCACCCCGATCAATCCGGGGTAAACTTCAAGGCTCAAGACACACAAAAAGGGATTCTTTCTGAACGGTCCGGGGAGCGCACGCGCCCCCGCGTGCATCAGGAGGCGCCCCCGCCTCCGCTCCGAAACGCCCAACACTCCAGGAAAATGGGATTTTATGAAAAGCCCTGTCAGGTCGTTGAAATCAGAGGCCACGGACTTGTCCCGGATCACACAATCTGTTTTTTATCAATTTCCATTCAAGAAGATTGCCTTTACCCCCAAAACCTTTAAAAACTTGACGTATCGTGAGTGACGACAAAAGACTTCACATCCAGCTCGCCGCCCAGCAGGGTTGGCTGACCGAGGATCAGGTTCATGATTGCCTGAATTGTCTGGAGGAAGACCCCTCGGTTGACATTCTTCAATTGCTGGTGGATCAGGGCCTTTTCACCAGTGAACATGTCGACTGGCTCCATCATCACGTTCCCGCAGAGTCCGCACCGGGTTCAGCCGAAGGGATCCCCGAGGAAGCGGAGGAGCTTCCTGCTGCACAAACCCCAGAATCTCCCCCCGAAGTTGCATCCACCGAAACCCCCGTGGCGGCTCGGGAGGGTCAGCTTGAAAACCTGACGGCCTATCTCAGCATGGCCAAGGACCTCGGTGCCTCCGATCTGCACCTGGGCGTGGCCTCCCCGCCGATGATCCGTCTCCACGGCATGCTGCGTCCGCTCTGGGAAAACGCCCCGCTTTTGGAGCCGGATTTCACCCGTCGGATCCTTCTGGAGGTTCTCACCCCCGAGCAACGGGTGAAGTTTGATGAAAACCACGACATTGATTTTTCCTACGACATCCCCGGTCTGGGCCGTTTCCGCTCCAGCGTGGTCCAGCAGCGTCTGGGCATTGATGGTGTCTTCCGCATCATCAATCCCAAGGTCCGCACGATGGAAGAGCTGTCCCTGCCTCCCATTTTGAAGAGTCTCACCAAGTTCCATAACGGACTGGTCCTGGTCACCGGTCCCTCCGGCAGTGGCAAATCCACCACGCTGGCGGCATTGGTCGAGGAGGTGAACAAGGTGCGCACCGACCACATCATCACTCTCGAGGATCCGATCGAGTATGTGTTTGAACCCAAGGGCTGCCACATCAGCCAGCGCGAGGTCCGCACCCATACGGAATCCTTCGCCGCGGCCCTCCGCGGCGCGCTGCGTGAGGACCCGGATATCATCATGGTCGGTGAAATGCGCGATCTGGAAACCATTTCCCTGGCCATCACGGCGGCGGAAACGGGACACCTGGTTTTTGGCACGCTCAATACCAGCAGTGCCGCCCGCACCCTCGATCGTGTCCTCGACGCCTTCCCCGTGGAGCAGCAGGCCCAGATCCGCATCATGGTCTCCACCTCCCTGCGCGGCATCATCTCCCAGCAGCTGGTTCCCCGGAAGGACGGTCAGGGCCGGGTGCTGGCCATGGAAATCCTCATCAACACCACGGCCGTCGAGTCGCTGATCCGCGAGGCCAAGACCTACATGCTCCAGGGGGTCATGCAAACGGGCAAAAAGGTCGGCAGCCGTCTGATGGATGATTCCCTGATGGAACTGCTGGTGGATGAAAAAATCTCCGCCCGCGAGGCCTACGACCGGGCCGACCAGAAAAACCTCTTCAAGGAATACCTCACGGAGTAACCGCCCATGGCCGAGATCGACCGCATCTTCAAAATCATGCTCGAACACAAGGCGTCGGACCTGCATCTCCACGAGGGGCAGCCCCCCAAGGCACGGGTCCACGGGGATATCGAGCCGATTGCCGACGAGGTGCTCACCCACGAGTCGATCACGGGCATGCTCCAGGAAATCGCCGGGGATCGCTGGCAGAAATTCGCCGATTGCGGCGACCTGGACTTTGCCTACCAGATGGATGAAAACAGCCGGTTCCGCGCCAACTACTTCAAACAGGTCCACGGCTCGGGCGCGGTCTTCCGCATCATCCCCACCAAAATCCTCACTCTCGAACAGTTGAACGTCCCCCCGATCATCCGCGAATTCGGCAAATTGCGCTCGGGTCTCGTGCTGGTCACCGGCCCCACGGGCAGCGGCAAATCCACCACGCTGGCGGCCCTGATCGATTTCATCAACACGAACATGTCCAAACACATTGTGACCATCGAGGAGCCGATCGAGTTCGTGCACAAAAACAAAAAAAGCGTGATCACCCAGCGCGAGGTCCACGTGGACACGCCCTCCTTCAAATCCGGACTGAAGGCGGCCATGCGCGAGGATGCGGACGTCATTCTGGTCGGCGAAATGCGCGATCTGGAAACGATCTCCCTGGCCCTGACGGCTGCCGAGACGGGCATGCTTGTCTTTGGCACGCTCCACACCAACAACGCCCAGAAGACCATCGACCGGATCATCGACGTCTTCCCCCCCAGCCAGCAGCCGCAGGTCCGCACGATGCTCGCCTCCTCACTCAAGGGGGTCGTCGCCCAGCTTCTGATGAAACGGGCCGATGGAAAGGGCCGGCTGGCGGTCAACGAAATCCTCGTCTGCAACACGGCCACGGCCTCGATCATCCGCGAGGGCAAAACGGTCAAGCTCCGCGACGTGATCGCCGGGGGCACGGGCGAGGGCATGCAACTGATGGATGACGCGATCATGAAGTATCTCAAGGAAAATGCGGTCTCCCCGATGGAGGCCTACATGAAGGCCATTGAAAAACCGCGGTTTGCGCCGCTGCTGCCCGCCGACGCGGCCCTCGGCAACTGATCAAACCCGCTGTGTTTGTCCCCCACCCCTCCGGGTTGCCAGGCAATCAGGGGGGGCCCGGCGGATGCGAACGCGTTGCCACGGGGCAAATTGCCCATCCTTTTTCACTGCCCGGGGGATGCCTTCGTGGCCTGGGGACTTTTGGGGTGTTCCCCGCCGCGGACACCCGTTTTCGTCAGGCCCGGAATGCTCGAATATCCGACAAATTGACCGTTTCCACGTCCGGGTTTTGGAATCTCAAAATCAAACACGGTCACCCCCTCGGTGACTTTCCCGAGAAACCGCCGGCCCTCGCTGGCACCGGCCATCACACGTGTCCCGTCCTTTTTGAGGCGTCCGAGATAGATCATCACATGGGTGACCGGCGGGTCCCGTTTGACATCGTAGGTGCCCGTCCAAAAGAGCAGATCACCCGGACGCAGGTCATCCAATTCGGGGGTTTTCGGGTTGTGACTGAGCACGGCCTGGAAATTCCTGATTTTCCGCACCCACAGATAGAACTCGTTGGCCTGGCGGGGCACCTTTTCAATCCCCTGCTGTCGGAGCACATAATGGACAAACCCGGAACAATCCATCCCGCCATTTTTGGGGTCCGCCGAGCCGTATTCATAATCCAGGCGGCGGTCCGTGAGCCGGAGACACGTTTCGATGAGGTCCCTGATGGCCGCAGGCTGGGTGTCGAATTCCCGGAGGTCGGAGGGGGATATCGGGTAGGTGGTCAGAACCGGCCTTGTACGGACCGGGGGCATCGCGCCCGGTTCGGGGACATTTTGCGGAAGGGTGATGTTGGTGGACGCAACCGTTTCAGGGGGAACGGGAGGAGGGGTGGTTTCGGTCGTGACCGACGGGGGTGCGTTGGTCGAAGGGACTGTGGGAGACAGGAACGGCTCGAGCGGCACAGGGGAAACCTCCGCGGGGCCCTGGGCCCGGAGACACGGGGCGGCACCCCCCATCACAGGAAGAAGACCGAGGATGACGGTTGCCGTGAGTGGATTCATCTGGTGATCTGACGATGCTAGCCGGGTAAAACTTCAATCCAACTCAGAAACTCTAAAATATTGACCCCAGGAATCTTTTGACTTTCCATGAGGGGAGCTTCCCCAACCCCTCACCCCCCCTGCCCATGAGCATCAACATCATTCCCGAGAAACTCAAAGTCGGATTGTTTGGAATCGGTCTGGACACCTACTGGCCGCAGTTCAAGGGTCTGAAGGAACGGCTGGAGGGCTACCAAAACAAACTCCACAAAAAAATGCGGCGCCCCGATGTGACGGTGGTCGATGCGGGCCTGGTGGATACCCCCCAGAAGGCCCGCGTGGCGGCGGCCTTTTTTGCGGAGGAACAGGTCGAGATCATCTTCCTCTACATTTCCACCTATGCCCTGAGTTCCACGGTTCTGCCGGTGGTCCAGAAGGCGAAAGTCCCGGTGGTCGTCCTCAACCTGCAACCCGTCGCCCGCATCGATTACGAAAGCTTCAACAAAATCGGCGACCGCGGACTGATGACCGGGGAATGGCTGGCCCATTGCCAGGCCTGTTCGGCCCCCGAAATCGCCTCGGTCTTCAACCGGGCCGGGATCGATTACCATCTGATCACCGGCACCCTCGAGGACCGGGACTCCTGGTCGGAAATCAATGCCTGGATGGATGCCGCCGTCGTCGCCAGCAAAATGCGCCGGAACCGGGTCGGGATCCTGGGCCATTATTACTGCGGCATGCTTGACGTGTACAGCGACATGACCCAGCAATCCGCGATCTTTGGCAACCACTTTGAAATCCTGGAAATGTGCGAACTCAACGAATGCCGGGAGAATGTCACCGACCGGCAGGTCCGGTCCAAACTCGACGCCTTTGACCGGGAATTCGACATCGTCCGGGAATGCAGCAAACGGGAGCTGGAACGCGCGGCCCGCACGGCCTGCGCCCTGGACGAACTGGTCCGCCGCCACGAGCTGGGATCGCTGGCCTACTATTACGAGGGAAGTCCCGGCAATGAGTACGAGAATATCGTCACCTCCGTCATCGCCGGAAACACCTATCTGACCGCGCACGGCATCCCGGTGGCGGGCGAATGCGAAATCAAAAATGTCCAGGCCATGAAAATCATGGACCTTTTCAATGCCGGCGGGTCCTTCTCGGAATTCTATGCGATGGATTTTGAGGATGACATCGTGATGCTCGGGCATGATGGTCCCGCCCATACGGCCATTGCCGAGGGCCGGGTCAAACTCGTCCCCCTGCCCCTCTACCACGGGAAACCCGGCAGCGGTCTTTCGATCCAGATGACCGTCAAAAACGGACCCGTCACCCTGCTCTCGGTCATTCAGGACCGGGAGGGGAAAATCAAATTCCTGGTGGCGGAGGGGGAATCGGTCCCGGGACCCATTTTGCAGATCGGCAACACCAACAGCCGCTACCGTTTTCCGATCGGCGCCAAAAAGTTCACCAACGACTGGTGCAAGGCCGGACCGGCCCACCACTGTGCCATCGGCGTGGGGCATCTCGCCCACAAGCTAGAACGGCTGGCCGCCCTCTTCGGCATTGAAATGATCCGTGTCTGCTGACCGTCTCAGCCACCGCCGGTGGCCGCATCCGACGCCGCTGCCGTCAGCATCTCCGGAAGGGTCACCTTTCCATCATACAACGCCTTGCCGACAATCACCCCGTAAAGGCCGCGGATTTCCGAGAGGCGGCGGATGTCGTCGACAGACCCCACGCCGCCGGAGGCGATGATCTGGCAGCCCACGGCATCGACCATTTCCCGCATGGCCGGGAGGTTGGGGCCCTGCAGCATGCCGTCGGTTGAAATATCCGTGTAGATGATCGTCCGAGCCCCCGCCGCCGCCACCTCACGGGCCAGTTCAATCGGCCCGATGTCCACGGCTTCGGTCCAGCCCTTGACGGCCACCTTTCCATTTTTGGCATCGATGCCGACGGCGATTTTTTCCCCGCCAAAGCGTGCCGCAAGTTCCCGCACCAGGGTCAGATTCTGCGCGGCGGCCGTCCCCAGAATGACGCGCGAAACGCCCGCTTCCAGCACCCGGGCCACGGTCTCCGCATCGCGGATGCCGCCGCCCATCTCGACGGGAATGCGAAGGGTGGTGGCAATTTTACGAATGGCCTCAAAGTTCCGGGAAACACCGGTAAAAGCCCCGTCCAGATCCACCAGATGCAGCCACTGACCGCCCTGCCGTTCCCATTCCAGGGCCTGGGCCACAGGGTCATCCGAGTAAACGGTCACATCGTCGGCACGGCCCTGACGGAGCCGCACCACTTTTCCGTCCTTCAAATCTATGGCGGGGAGAATGATCATGCCCCATCCTTAGCGGAGTTTGCGGAACTGTTCATCAGAAATATTCAATGGTTCGGATGTTTCCCTTTGGCCCGGCGTCACTCACCGGCACAGGGACACGAAGTTTTCCAGCAGGGTCAGCCCCGCCTGCTGGCTTTTTTCGGGATGGAACTGGGTGGCGTACAGGTTCCCGCGCCACACAACGGAGGGATAGGTCTCCCCGTATTCGGTTATGGCCGCCACCACATCCGGTTGCAGGGGACGGACGGCGTAGGAATGCACAAAATAAAAATGGCTCCCATCGGCGATGCCCCTGAAAAGCGGACACCCATCACGGATCATCCGCACCCGGTTCCATCCGATCTGCGGCACCTTGAGGCCCTCCGCACGGAGCCGGTCCACGTGACCCCCCAGCAAACCCAGCCCGGCATGTGCGCCATTTTCATGGCCGGTTTCAAAAAGCATCTGCAACCCGACACAGATCCCCAGAAAGGGACGGTCCGAGCGGATGAAGTCCCCGACGGCCTCGGTCATCCGATGTTCCCCGAGGCATTTGACACAGTCCCGGAAGGCACCGACCCCGGGCAGAACCGCCCCATCCACGCCCTGCAACATCTCGGGGGAGGTCGCCCGCACAACGGTCGCCCCCACCTTCTGCAACGCCTTCTCGGCACTTCGAAGGTTTCCAATATCGTAATCAATCAGGGCGATGCGGGGCATGATGGGGAACGTAAAGGGTGAACAGTTTCAAAGGCACCGTTATTTTACAAGTGTCCCTTTCGTACTGGGAGCGCCCTTGACCCGGGGGTCCCGTGTCTTGGCCTCATCAACGGCCCGGGCAAAGGCCTTGAAGAGACATTCGACAATGTGGTGCGGCTCCTCCCCATACAACAGCTCCAGGTGCAGATTGCACCGGGCCGAATACGAGAAGGCGTAGAAAAACTCCGAGATCAGCCCGAAACGGAAGGCGCTGGACATGTCCTGTTCGCGTTCCTGACGGGAGACGATTTTCTGGGAATATTTCCGCACCCCGCGCAGGACAAAGTACGGGCGTCCGCTGAAGTCAACCACACAGCGTCCGAGACACTCGTCCATCGGCACATAGGCCTCTCCGGTAAAGGGGTTTTTCGGGGAAAACCCGGTGCCGTACCGTTTGATGCCCTTCCGCTCCCCGAGGGCCCTGTCAAAAGCCTGTCCCAGGGCGATGCCCACATCCTCGACGGTGTGGTGGGCATCAATGTGCAGGTCTCCCCTGCAAACAAGATTCAAATCACACAGGGAGTGTTTGGCCAAGGCGGTGAGCATATGGTCAAAAAAACCGATCCCGGTGGCCACCGAGGATTTGCCGGTCCCGTCCAGACAGAGCTTCCCCTCAATCCGCGTCTCGGCGGTGTGGCGATCAATGATCGAAATTCTCTTTTTCACACGGGCAAACTGCCAGAAGTCCACCCGGAGGGCACGCAAAAATATCAGTCTCCCAACTCTGGAACATTTTCATCCTCAAAAGGAACGAACCCATCCGTGTTTGATCGGTGTTTCATCCGTGGCCTCCGATTTCACCAGACGCATCCCAATAAAATCCCCTTCTGACGACATTGATTTTAAATCGTTGCAAGTAATGACATGCATGTAAAACAACCACTCCACCCCTACCCGCGCACAAGGCTGCGCAGATCGTGGCGGCGCCACTTGCTCCACCACAGGACGATCGGGGCGCAAATGTAAACCGAGGAGAAGGTTCCCACCACCACACCGATGCCAAAACAGAAGGCGAAATCCTTCAGCACACCGGCCCCAAACACGTAGAGGGATGCAGTGGCCAGAAAGGCCGTCCCGGAGGTGAGGATGGTGCGGCCCAGGGTCTGGTTGACCGAGAGGTTCATCAGTTTCTCAAGCTCGAGTCCGGGATGGAGCCTGAGATTTTCACGGATCCGGTCAAAAATGACGATGGTGTCATTGATCGAGAACCCGATGATGGTCAGGACGGCGGCCACGATGGGGGCGGAGAACTGGCCCCCGCACATCATGTAAATGGCCAGTGTGATGGCCACGTCATGGGCCACCCCGACAACCGCGCCGACGGCAAAGGGAAACTCAAACCGCAGGCTCACGTACAGCAAAATGCCCACCAGACCCAGTATGGTCGAGAGGAGCGCGGTCCACAGGATTTCCTGGCCGACGGCGGGACCGACCTTGTCGAGCTGGAAAAGCTCAAATCCCGCCTTGGGAAAGGCTTTCTGCAACGCGGCCTGGGCGATGCCGCCCTGGTTGAAATCCGTGTTGACCTGTAAAAATTCCTGCGAATCCAGGCTGGCCGTCTGATACTGCGGAGTGAATTCCTTCAAGCCGGCGGTCTTCAGAACATCACTGACGGCGTCGAGGGAAACCCTTTCCCGGACTTTCATCACCAGGGTGTCCCCCCCCCTGAAATCGATTCCCCAGATGTCGGGTCCCCGCTGGGCCCCCCAGTAAAATCCCGCCGCAATGAGGACCGCGGAAATGACCATCATGAAATTCCGTGCGGCCAGAAAATCGATTTTTGTCTCGCCGATGACATGCAGCATCTTGACGTTCTGGAGCCATCCTTTGTAGATCAGAAAATCAAAGATGATCCGTGTCACAAACAGGGCGGTGAAAAGACTCACCACCAGGCCCATGGTCAGGGTGACCCCGAATCCCTTGACGGCCCCGGTGCCAAAAAGGATCAGGATGGCGGCGGTCAGCAGGGTGGTCACGTGGGAATCGATGATGGTCAGGAAGGCGCGGCTGTATCCGGCGACAACGGCATTCCGAAAACTCTTCCCCTGGGCGATTTCCTCACGGATGCGTTCATAAATGAGCACGTTGGCATCCACGGCCATGCCCAGCACGAGCACGATGCCCGCCACCCCGGGAAGGGTGAGGCTGGCATTAAAACACACCATCAGCGCCAGCAGAATGAATAGGTTCATGACCAGCGCAATGTCGGCAATCAGCCCGGCCACGGAATAGTACAGCAGCATAAAAACCACGATTGCCAGGGTCGCCCCCACGGAGGCATTGATGCTGCGCTTGATGGAGTCTTCCGCCAGGGACGGACCCACCGACCGGACTTCCACGATGCGCACGGGTGTTTCCAGGGGGTTTTCGAGCACGCTGGCCAGTTCCTCGGCCTCGGTTGGAGACATGGACCCGCTGATTTCACAGCGTCCGCCATAGATCGCACCCCGGATGACCGGGGCGGACTTGACCTCGCCATCGAGGACGATGGCCATCAGTTCGTTGACATGTTTCTCGGTGACCTTCCCGAAAATCTCGGCCCCTTCATCATTGAGGGTGATGCTCACAGCCGCTCCCCCCACCTGATCAAACGACCGCATCGCCCGTTTGACATAGCTGCCCCCGAGTTCGGGACGGATTTTGACCAGGTAGGGTCGTTTGACAAAACTCGCCGGTTCACCCTTCTTGGCGATGTTTTCGCGGCCGTAAATGACCTCATACCCGATCGGGGCGGGTTCCCCCTGGGAAATCATCTCCAGCATTTCGGCGTTGCGGGGATGAACCATGCGGAATTCCAGTTTGGCCACCTTTTCAATCTTGGCCTTATCCGCCGCCACCTGCTCCTCGGTCGCCCCGGGAATCTGGATGTTGATCCGGGTTTCCCCCATCTTCTGGATGATCGGCTCCCGGACCCCGGAAGGGTCGATGCGGTTGTGCAGGATTTTCAGGGCCTGATCGAGTGCGGAGGATTTTTGGGAGGTTTCCTTGCCGCTCAGATCCACCTCCACCAAAAACGAGGTGCCCCCGCGCAGATCGAGCCCCAGCTTGAGTTTGCCGGGCGTGACCACCCTGCCGTCCTTCTTGATGTCAAAGGGGGGATAGAGATAATAAAAGGTCAGCCCCAACACCGCGAGGGTGACCATTGAACGCCAGAAAATGCTTTTGACCATAGAGGGGTATCCGGGAGAATGTTGAAAGGTTACTTGCTGGCTTCCTTCGTCTCGGCCTCGGTGGTCTCCTTGCCTGATTCCAGCTTTTCACCCACGGCGGACTTCAAAATCTCGATCTTCACCCCGTCGGCAATCTTGATGATCAGGGACCGGTCCTTGACACTGGTGACCGATCCGAAAATCCCGCCGGTGGTCACGATCTTGTCGCCGTTTTTAAGGGATCCGCGCATGGCCTCATCCTGCTTCTGCCGCTTCATCTGGGGACGGATCAGCAAAAAGTAAAAAATGACCACCATGAGGATGAGCGGAATGAACTGCACAAAGGCAGGGGCGGTACTCTCGGTCTGGGCCTGGGCCAACAGGGTGGAAATCAGGGGGATGTTCATAAGTTCGTTGCTCCGTTGTGTCTGATGTAGTTTCGGCAGAAATCCTCGCGGAACCCGGCAAAAGTCCCGTCCTCAATGGTCCGTCGCACTGTTCGCATCAGTTGCAGGTAAAAATGCAAATTGTGCAGCGAAAGCAGGCGCAACCCAAGGATTTCCTCGACGTTGATCAGGTGACGGATATAGCTTCTGGTGAAATTTTTGCAAGCGTAACATTCGCAGCCCTCCTCCACGGGGCCGGCATCGACCTTGTACACGGCATTCTTCAGATTCAGGGTCCCCCGCCGCGTGAAGGCTGTCCCGTTGCGGGCGATCCGCGTGGGCAGGACACAATCAAACATGTCAATGCCCCGCGCCACCAGGTCCACCATCTGCGGCGGAGTCCCCAGCCCCATCGTGTACCGGGCCCTGTTCTCCGGTAAAAACGGCACGGCGTTGTCCGCAGCCCGCATCATTTCCTCCTCGCTTTCACCGACACTGACCCCCCCAATGGCGTATCCGTCAAAATCCATCGCGCACAGTTCCCGCGCGGCCTTTTCCCGCAGATCGGCATAGACGGACCCCTGCACGATCCCGAAAAGCATTTGTCCGGGGGTGGGATACCCGTCCGTCCCGGCCTTGAGCCGGTCATGGATATGCTTGCATTCACGCGCCCAACGCAGGGTAATGTCCAAAGATTTTGCGGCATACGCGTGCTCGCAGGGCCAGGGAGGACACTCGTCGAAACACATCGCAATGTCACTGCCCAGTGTCATCTGCACCTCCATGGCCTCCTTTGGCCCGAGAAAAAACTCGGTCCCGTCCACATGGCTCTGGAAACGCACCCCGTGTTCCTCGATCTTCCTCAATTTGCTGAGGGAAAAAACCTGGAACCCGCCGCTGTCGGTCAGGATGGGGCCATGCCACCCGCAAAACCGGTGCAGGCCGCCCATGGTCCGCATCACCTCCAGGCCCGGGCGGATCATCAGATGGTACGTGTTCCCCAGAATGATCGGGGCCTGCAGCTCGTGGAGTTCCCGCGGCGACACGGCCTTGACAGTGGCCTGGGTCCCCACGGGCATGAATACGGGGGTCTCGACAATCCCGTGCGGGGTGTGCAGCCGTCCCACCCGCGCGCGGGTCTGGGCATCGGTTTTGATCAACTCAAACATGCCGCCGACGCTAGACGGGAATTGCCCAAAGGTAAACGGCGAAGAAACCGGCCTGCACCCCGCAAAATCCATGATTCCCTTTTCGGTCACAATGGGGTAGTCTGCGGCCCTGAGAGTGCATCATCGCGACCAGTCCCGCCTCCGGGCGGTGCTGGTTGAGGAAAGTCCGAACACCACAGGGCACCATGCCGTGGAGAACACGCGGGACACCGGCACGCAAGGGCCGGTGGACAGATAGTGCCACAGAAAACAAACCGCCCCGGTGACGCAAGAAGTCGGGGTAAGGGTGAAAAGGCGGGGTAAAAGCCCACCGCCCCTTCCGCAAGGACGGGGGCACGGAAAACCTCATGGGGTGCAAGACCAAATAGGAGGCAGGCCGGCCCGGCCCCAATGCCTCGGGTTCTGGTCGCATCAGATAAATGATGGTGGCCTTCCGCCGCAAGGCGGGAGGGACAGAATTCGGCTTACAGCTCTCAACCTGATGCCCGGCCGTCGGAGCCAAAAACTCCCGGCCGGGCTTCCTTTTGGCCACGGGTGACCCCCTGGACGGAGAAGGGTTCCAGGCTTTCAAAAAAAATCCGCATCATGCGGACAAACCGGGATAAGTATACTTTTAAAAACTTTTTGTAAATTTCGTGTTTTATATTGTAACTAAAACTAGCTAGACTCAGAATGCGTTCGTCGAGGTTTCAGTGTCAAAAACCAGAAAAAATAGCAGCAAAATAAAAGCAACATGACAGCCAGCTATAAAATACCGAGTTCAATATCTAAACGTATTCACTTTCGTTCAAAGCCAGTCAGTGCACGCAAAATCATGGCTGTCATACCAACATTCCAAGATTGGGACGGACTAAAAGTAACCCTCGATAGTTTACTGAACCTTAAAACACCCCCTCTTAGAATTGCTGTTGCAAACGACAATAAAGAAATTGAAATTCCAGATTGGCTGAAAAACTATCGCGTAGACATCATCAACTACCCCGGAAATTGCGGGCCAGCCTTAGCACGAAACAAGGGATTTGGTTTCAAAGAGACATATCCTGAAGAAGAGTGCGTAAAATGGATTTTAAGTTGGTCTAATTTTATAGAAAATAAAAAGTTTCCGAGCTATTGCCGCAGTGGCTTTTGCCCTCAGCTTAAATACCCACCAGTGGAAAAGCCAACCGAATTTTTCTGGGATAGCGACATCGACTGGGTATACTTTACAGATTGTGGTTGCACGCATAGTCCTGATATATTCATTGAATTTGAAAAAACTTGGAAAGAATATGGTGATAGTTGTGTTGCAATAAGCGGCCCTGTAGAAGGTTTAGGAAATGGGTCAATAAACGAATACATGACCGAACAGGGAATTTTGAATGCACCCAATGAAAGCATAGTTCAAGGGGTCTATATACCACAAGCGATCATTACTGCAAATGCCCTTGTTTCCGCACTGCCGTTTGCTTTTCTTGGCGGATTCAATCCTCAATTTGATGAAGCTGCAGGAGAGGATTTAGATTTAGGGATACGTCTTCGTGAATTTGGCATTATCGCCTGGTCTCCAGAGTCAAAAACTTTTCATCAATTTAAGGAAGACGATACAGATTTTTACAAACGATTTCGTCGATATGGCCGTGGTAATAGAAAATTAGAATTAATACATCGATTACCATGTATGCGGGCTAAACCATTTGAACCAGATAAAAAGGGTGATCCAGAACATGTTCGTTTAGCCAAATTGTCCGTTGAAGCCATGCAGGCTGGGTATGATGAAGCCATTGACGAGAAAGAACGGGGGATACTCAAATTGCTATCCGAATCTCCGTAATTAAATTACGGAATTAATACCAATTTTTATCTTCAATCCATCTTTTCTTCAATCCATCTTTTTATACCTTTACTAAAGTCGTTGATCCTTGCAAGCAGATGTTCTTCCGATTTCCGGCCTTCAAAAAAAATCCGCGCCCTGCTGCGTCATCCGCGGTTAAAAACCTCGGAAAATCGGCGGTTGCCTGTGCCATCCCGAACGACCCGGGTCAGGTCGGCGGGAAATCCGCCCTTCGGGGTTGACCCCCGGCACCGTTTCTTCCAATGTACGTCGATGGACTCCTTCGGAATTGTCGCCGGCAGCGGCACCTACCCGCTCCTGATGGCCCGCGAGGCCCGCAAGCAGGGGGTCAAGACCATTGTGGCCACGGGCTTCAAGGATGAGACGGACCCGGAGATTGAAAAGGTCGCCGACGCGGTCGAATGGCTCCGTGTCGGTGAAATGAACAGACTCATCCGCACCTTCACCTCCCGCGGGGTCCGCGAGGTGGCGATGGTCGGTGCCGTGGGCCTGAAAAACCTCTTCGACATGCGGCCGGATTTCCGCACGCTCAAGGCGCTGCTGCTGCTGCGGGAACGGAATGCGGCCACCCTCTTCGGCGCGGTGGTCCGGGAAATGGAAAAGGACGGACTGAAGGTCGTCGAAGCCACACGCTTTCTGGAGCATCTTCTGCCCCCGGCGGGACTGATCGCCGGACCCAAACCCAAAAGCCGCCAGATGTCCGACATCGCCTGGGGTGCCAAAATCGCGAAACAGATTGCGGCACTGAATATCGGGCAGTGCATTGTCGTGCGCAACGGCACGGTCCTGGCGGTGGAAGCCTACGAAAGCACGAGCGAAACAATTCTGCGCGGCGGCAAGGCCGGACGCGAACAGGCCATCGTCATCAAGGTGGCCAAACCCGACCACGATTTCCGGTTCGATGTGCCGGTCATGGGCCTGAAAACGATGGAAATGGCCCGGGAAGGCGGCATTGCAGTCCTGGCGGTGGAGGCGCGACGCACGCTGCTGCTGGACCTGGAGCCGATGAAGGAATTTGCCGCCCGCCACAAAATTTCTCTTTTGGCTTTTGACACCTCCCCCTAGGCTTCTCCCATGGTCAAAGATCGTCCACCCAGAATTTTTGCCGTGGCCGGGGAACCCAGCGGGGATGCCCTGGGCGCGGCCATCCTCCGCTCGGTCAGGGAACGCCTCCCGGAGGTCGAAATTTACGGGGGTGGCGGGCAGAGACTGCGGACGGTCGGCCAGCTCCAGTGTGTGGACCCGGTCGCCCACGCGGCCATGGGGATCACGGCGGTGGCGGCCAAACTGCCCAAGTTCCTCCAGTTCCGCAAAATCCTGCTGCAGGAGGTGGAACGCGTCCGCCCGGACCTGCTGCTGCTGGTGGATTTCTCGACATTCAACCGGTCCCTGGCCTATGCGGTCAAAAAAAGGTTCCCCACGATCAAAACGGTTTTTTTCATCGCCCCGATGTTCTGGGCCTGGGGTCCGTGGCGGGCCAAAAAATTTGAACGCCACATCGACCTGCTCATCTCCATCTACGACTTTGAGAGGGACTGGTTCCGCCGCCACACCCCCAATCTGCGGGTGGAATGTGTCGGACATCCGATGATCGACGACCTGGCCCGTCTGACCCCCGTGCCGCGCGAGGCCAACACGCTGGCGCTTTTTCCCGGCAGCCGGGAGTCGGAAATCCGGCGCAATCTGCCCATGATGCTTGAGGCGGCCCACCGGGTCATTCAGGCCAGCACCATTGACAGGGTCCTGGTGTCGGCCACGCACAAGGGGGCCTTCGACATCATCCAGGAAATCTTCCGCCAGATGAACACCCGCATCCAGACCCAGCCCTTTGAGATTGTCACGGGTCGCGCCCACGAAATCATGCAGCGGTCCGCGGCGGGCCTCGTCAAATCCGGCACGGTGGCGACGGAATGCGCCGCGGCGGGTCTGCCCTTTGTCCTGATGTACCGCACGGGGTTCATCGACTATTTCATCAAGCGTTTTTTCATCACCACCCCCTTTTACGGCATGCCCAACCTGCTGGCCGGACGGGAGCTGATCCGCGAATTCATGCCCCTGGAAGTCACCGCCCCGAAGCTCGCCCAGGAGGTCCTCGAGCTCCTGAACAACCGCAAAAAATACAACGCGGTCATCTCGGGCCTTGACGAGGTCCGTTCCCGGCTGGGTCCGCCGGGTGCCTCCACCCGGGCCGCGGAACTGATTGTAAAAATGCTGGAAAGCCTCTGACCCTCCGGCTACTGTCCTTTCCGCACCATGTCCCCCCTTGAATCCCGTTTGCACGATGCGCTGACCGATCTCTTCGACCGGTTGGAATCCAAGGCCGATCCGGCGGAGTGCCTCGCGTGTTTTGACCGGATTGACGGGGTCCGCCGGGAGTGGGGCCCGCAGATGCCCCCGCAACTGGCCCACTATCTGGACCGTCGGAGCTACGAAAAAGCCCTGGCATTTCTCAAAAACCCCTCCCTTCCCCACCAGGCATGAACCGGTTTCTCCCACTGTTTTTTTTCTGTCTGGGTGCCGCCGTCATGGCGCAGGAACCCGTTCCCCAGCCGATGGAGCCCGCGCTCTCGGAAGTCTTCCCGGTGGTCGGCTCCCCGGAAGGGGTGCGCATGGGGGCGACAGTGATCATGGGCGAGGGCATTCTTCTGGAAAAGGGAACCCTGCTGCGCACGATCTACGCCAAGCCGCTCGTGCAGGACCGGGACGTTCAGGTGGTCAAATCCAAAAAACAGATGGAGGATAGTTTCACCCGCAACAACAAACTGGCCAAACCGGAGGACGCCATGTCCCCGAAGGACCGGGCCCTGTACGAACGCTCCAAAAACACGGTCTGGGTGGAGCCCTCCCTCTTTCTGGAGGCCCTGAAAAACACCCACACCCAGGCCCTCACCCTGTCGGTGGTCGATCCGAAATCCAACGAGATCATCGGAGTCCCCCTGCGTTTCTACGAAGGGATGCTCGTCGCCGAGTCCCCCCGCGGTCTCACGGTGCTTTCCGTGGATACCAAGGAACGTGCGGCCCAGATCGGCATCCGCGCCGGTGACCTCATCGGCTCGGTCCAGGGTGAGCCCACGGGGGGATCCGCCGCAACCTTCATCTCGCTGATGGAAAAGGCCCAGCGCAAATCCGGCACGAGCCGCGTTGAAATCAAAATCGGTCTCCAGCGCGGCGACACACCCGTCGAGGTGTGCATCAAGGGGTCGGTCTCCCTGAACAACAGCTTTTTTTAGCAAAACAGATAGAGACTGCTTGGGAGGCACCACTGTTTGAAACCAAACTGTCCGAGCATGCTGATCCTCATTCCCCTTTTGTGTTTTTTTGTGCCTTGGGTTTTACCCCGGATTGATCGGGGGAGGCTTTCCAGTTGCCGGTGTCTCAAAATGAATCCGTGTTTGATCCGTGTGCATCCCGAACCATCCGGGACAAGTCCGTGGCTCTGCCCTGTCACTTCGTGATTCCCAGCCAGCCGCCGCGCAGGTCGGGATGGTTCTCCAGGGCTTTCCTGCCCTCACGGGCCAGAATCTGGATGTAGGGGAAGGTCGCATTGGTCAGGGCCTGGGTCGAGGTGCGGGCGACGGCCCCGGGCATGTTGGTCACACAGTAATGCACGACCCCATGTCTGATGAATGTCGGACGGTCGTGGGTGGTCGGACGCACGGTGGCGACACAGCCCCCCTGGTCAATGCCCACATCGACGATCACCGCGCCCGGTTTCATGGTTTTGACGAGGGCCTCACTGACCAGTTCCGGGGTCCGCGCCCCGGGAATGAGGACGGCGCCAATGAGCAAATCCGCCTCCCGGACCTGGTCACGGATGTTTTGGGGGTTGGACATCAGCACCACGACATTGGCGGGCAGGATGTCATCGAGGTGGCGCAAGCGCTCCAGATTCACATCCAGCAGACGCACATCCGCACCCAGACCGGCGGCCATCTTCGCGGCGTTCAATCCGACCACACCTCCACCGAGAATGACCACGGTCGCCGGAGCCACGCCGGGCACCCCGGCCAGGAGCAGACCGCGTCCGTGATGGGGTTCCTCCAGATACTTCGCCCCCTCATGCACGGCCATGCGCCCGGCAATTTCGCTCATGGGGGTCAGACACGGGAGCTGCCCCCCCGGGGTCTGGATCATCTCGTAGGCGATGGGAATGCAGCCGGATTTCCTGACCGCGCGGGTCATCACGGGATTGGCGGCATAATGAAAATAGGCGACGACAAACTGGTCCCGGCGCAAATGGCGGAACTCGGATTTCTGCGGTTCCTTGACCTTGACGACCATTCCCGCCCGGTCCCACACCCCGCGGGCACCGGCCGCAATTTGTGCCCCGGCCTGACGATAGTCGGCGTCGCTGGCCCCGCTGCCCAAACCCGCGCCCGCCTGAACTATGACCCGGTGCCCTCCGGCCCGCAGTTGCTCCACATGGACGGGCAAAAGTCCCACCCGGTACTCATGATTTTTGATTTCCTTCGGCACACCGATGATCATGCTTGTCCACCCTACCTCTTTTTACCCCCCGGTTCCAATGAATTGTTGCCGGTTCCGTCCCTGTACTGCCCCAGTCAGCAGGACAAGAGCGACCCATCAAGTCATTTTCGTCCCCCTCATCCGTGTTTGATCCGTGTGCATCCCGAACCATCCGGGACAAGTCCATGTCTTCCGATCTCAACCGCACTATTTGAAAGCCACAGATCAAACAAGAATGAAACACGGATGAAGGGGAACGCAGAGTTTTTTCCACATCTGCGGGGAACCCGGAGCGGAAGCGGGGGCGCTTCCTGATGCAGGCGTGGGCGCCTGCGCTCCCCTGCACATGAATCAACCGGTCGGAATGGGCGTCACTGCGCGTGGTTGATCTTTTATCGGTGGAAAAAGCCTTTTGCATCGTCATACATTCTGTCTAGACTCGTCACACAACTGCATGAATATCACCAAAGCCGTCATCACCGCCGCCGGAAAGGATCAGCGGCGGCTTCCCCTGCAAAATCTGGTCGACCGCACCGGCCAGTCAAAGTCCGCCCTGACCATCATTCTCGACGAGGTTTTTGCCGCCGGGATCGAGGAAACGGCCGTGATTGTCTGCCCGGGCGATATCCCCTCCTTTTCCGCCGCCGCGGGGGAACATGCGTCAAAAATCAGGTTCATCGAGCAGAATGATCCGAAAGGGTACGGGGATGCCCTGTTGCGGGCCCGAAGCTTCACCGGAACCGATTCCTTCCTCCATCTGATCAGTGACCACCTGTACCTGAGCTTTGACCCCGGCCGCTCCTGCGTGGCCCAGCTCCTGGAGACGGCGCGTGGGGAATCCGTCTCGGTCTCTGCGGTTCAGGCCACACGCGAAACAAAACTTCCCCACTACGGGGCGGTCGGAGGGGTCCGTGTCGCCAACAAACCGGGTCAGTACCTCATCCACCAGGTCCTCGAAAAACCCACCCCGACGGAGGCCGAACAGCAGTTGATCGTCCCGGGCCTGCGTTCGGGCTATTACCTGTGTTATTTTGGCATTCACGTCCTGACCCCGGGGGTCATGGACCTGCTCGACGGGCAATCCGCCGAGTCCGGCGGCACGCTCAGCCTTTCCCCGGCCCTGGCCGAGCTGGCCCGGCGCGAAAAATACCTGGCGCTGGAACTCCGGGGACGCCGTTACAACATCGGATTGAAGTACGGGCTTCTGACCGCCCAGCTCGCGCTCGCCCTGGCAGGCAACGACCGGGAGGAGGTCCTCTCCCAAATGGTCGAACTCCTGGCCGAAAAGGAACGTCACATCCAATAATCCGAACTGCCATGGCCGGTCCCTCCTCCACTGCCTCAGAACTGGTCGGAATCATCACCTCCTCCGACCCCGCCCGGCGCGACCGGGCCATCGACGACATTTGCCGGGGATCCTCCCTTGCCACTTTGCTGGCCGAGTCCGCTGCATTGGATGCCTTTCGCCGCACCGAGGGCAATCTGTATTCACGGGTCCGTGCCCTCATGTTTCTTTTTTCCATCCACCGTTTTCACCTGCCCACCAAACCGGGTCTCTCCCCCCACGGGTCGATTCCCTACCGCGGATACGGGCTGCTGCTGAGCCGGCGCTTCGAGGAGGCCATCGATCTCTTTCTGGCGGAACAGAAAAAAAACGGACCCAGCGACGCCCTCTCCAGCGCCCTGGCCTCGGCGTATCACAAGCTCTGCTTTCAAACCCTGGCCGATCAGGTCCGCCACAGTGTCCGCTCCGTGCGTGGCAACCAATGGATGTTCCGCATCGGGCACCCGGCGGATCAGCCGCTTCGGATCCGTCCGGAACTATTGACCGTCACGGCCCGGGGCGGTTATCCGATTTTGCGGGAACTGACCCCTGTGCGGATGGATCTCTCGCACAGTGCGTGGAGCGACATATTTTTTCTGGGCATGGATTTTCCCGAGGGGGCCCGTGTCCTGAATATCTCCATCGATCTGGCCGTCCACGGACGCGACGACCTCCCCCGCCCGCCGGTGGAGGCCTATTTCCGGGTCATTGACGAACCGGTCCTGCGCCTGTCGAGCGTGGACCTGGGGGCCTCGACGGATATCGGGGAACTTTCCGAGGTGTTCGATTTTGCCAAGGACCACCTGGGCCTGCTCAAGGCGGCCATCATTGCCGCCGGGATCATCCCCCCGGGGATCGAGGGGTCGGGTCAGAGTCTCCAGGATTTGCTGGCGCAGATTGCGGGGCCGGGGCTGGGGCTTGAGCTGGTATCAAGCGTCAACAATATCCCCAAGGGATCGCGTCTGGCGGTCTCCACCAATCTCCTGGCGGGACTGATTTCCGCCTGCATGCGGGCCACCGGGCAGGCGCACCGTCTCACGGGCCCCCTTTCCGAGGAGGAACGGCGTCTGGTGGTCGCCCGCGCGATTCTCGGGGAATGGCTGGGGGGATCGGGGGGCGGATGGCAGGATTCGGGCGGACTGTGGCCGGGGATCAAAATCATCGAGGGGGCGCGGGCCGCGGAGGGGGACACCGAGTTTGGCATCAGCCGCGGAAGGCTTCTGCCCCGGCACCGGATTCTTGAGGGGGAGGAAGCCCCGGAAAGCACCCGCAAAATGCTCCAGGAGAGTCTGGTCCTGGTCCACGGGGGCATGGCCCAGAATGTGGGGCCGATCCTGGAAATGTGCACGGAAAAATATCTGCTCCGTTCCTCCCGCGAATGGGAGAACCGCCACAAGGCGATCGGTTTCATGGAGGAGATCCTGCGGACCCTGCGCGAGGGGAATCTCAAGGGGCTGGCCGACCTCACCCACTTCAACTTTTTCGGGCCGCTCCAGGCGATCATTCCCTGGGCGAGCAACGCCTATACGGAACGGCTCATCGTGCGGGTGCAGGAGGAGTTCCACCACGATTTCTGGGGGTTTCTGATGCTGGGCGGGATGTCGGGCGGGGGCATGGGTTTTTTCTTTGCACCGCACCGGAAGGCCGAGGCGACGGAACGCCTGAAAACCATCATGCTCGACACCAAAAAACGCATGGAGGTGGCCCTGCCCTTTGCGATGGACCCGGTGGTCTACACTTTCGGCATCAATCCCCACGGCACCCGTGCGGATCTTCTGTCCGGGGATGGGGCGCTGATGCCGCAGGGTTATTACACGATGCTGCTGCCGGAGTTGCTGCGCCGGGATCCGCGCGATCTTTCCCCGGCCCGGCGCGGGGAACTGGAAACCTTCAGCCGGGCCTGCAAACTCCGTCCGGAACTGGGCGGCCTGGTGCCGCAACTTTTTGAGAGGCTGCTGCCCAGAACAACGGAGGGCGGTTCCCATGATGCGAATCTGGAGGGGCTCCTGGCCGAAAACGGATTCGATGCCGCCCTGCATGAAACCATCCGGACCGATCTCCGGGCGGGACGGATCGGTCTTTCCCAAAACAGGCTCCCCCCCAGCACCTCGATTGTGGATGTGGCCCCCGGGGATGTCGCCGATTTTTCCCGCGGGACCCCCCTCGAGCTTCAGCATCTCGGGGCCCAGGCCCTGAAAAACGGCGAGGTGGCGGTCATCACCCTGGCCGCTGGGGTGGGCAGCCGCTGGACTCAGGGGGCGGGAGTGGTCAAGGCGCTGCACCCCTTTTTCAAATTCCGGGGGCATCACCGCACCTTCATCGAAACGCATCTGGCCAAAAGCAGACGGACCGGTTCGACGGCGGGCCGCATGCCCGAACACATCATCACCACCAGCCACCTCACCCACGACGCCATTGCCCGGACCCTGGAATATTTCTTCAACTATCGCTACACGGGGCCCCTGGTCCTTTCACCGGGCCGCTCCATCGGTCTCCGGCTCGTCCCCATGGAACGGGACCTGCGTTTTGCCTGGGAGGAAGTCTCCCATCAGGTCCTCGACGTGCAGGCGCAAAAGGTGCGTGAAAGCATCCAGGCGGCCCTCATCCAATGGGCACGGACCACGGGGGAGGGTTCCCCCTACACCGCAAACATCCCCTCCCAGTGTCTCCACCCGGTGGGTCACTGGTTTGAATGGGCCAATCTGCTGCGGAATGGCGTGCTGGAAAATCTCCTGCGCCAGAATCCACGGCTCCAGTACGCGATGCTTCACAATATCGACACGCTGGGCGCCAACCTGGACCCGGGTCTGCTCGGGGCGCACATCGAGTCGGGTACCTGTCTTTCCTTCGAGGTGATCACCCGCCGTCTCGAGGACCGTGGCGGGGGGCTGGCGCGGGTCAACGGTCTGCCGCGCCTGGTGGAGGGTCTGGCCCTCCCCCGCGAGGAGGATGAGTTTGGTCTGACCTATTACAATACGATGACCACCTGGATTCATCTCGACAAACTGCTGGCTGTTTTTGGTCTGACCCGTGCCGATCTGGGCCACGCCGCAAAAGTCGCCGAGGCGATCCGCACCATGGCCGGTCGGATGCCCACCTACGTCGCCCTCAAGGACGTGAAAAAACGCTGGGGGCACGGGCAGGAGGACATTTTCCCGGTCGCCCAGTTTGAAAAACTCTGGAGTGACATGTCCGCCCTGCCCGGCATGGAATGCCGGTACCTGTCTGTCCCCCGCCTGCGGGGTCAGCAACTCAAGGAACAGGCCCAGTTGGACGGCTGGCTCCGCGACGGCTCGGCCGACTTTGTGGATTGCCTGTGCCAATGGACCTCCTGACGCCCCACACTCGACGCAGCTCGACTTGGGCGGGGGTTGCGGGTTGAATGGGGCGGTGATGAAAATCCGCCATCTCTACATTTCGCCCGGACACAACTATTTTGGCCATTACGGTCGCGCCGCCGGGGCCCATCCGTTGGAATCGGTGGATTCAATCCGTTGTGTGGCGGGTCAGGGCATCCCGGGGGACCGTTTTTTCGGATACAAAAGGGACTACAAGGGTCAGATCACCTTCTTCGCGTGGGAAACCTACGACCGGCTCTGCACGGAAACCGGGGTCTGCGACCGGGCCCCCTCGGTGTTCCGACGCAACGTCATCACGGAGGGGATTGACCTGAATACGCTGATCGGACGGGAGTTCGACGTGCAGGGGGTCCGGTTCCTCGGCACGGAGGAGGCCAAACCCTGCGCCTGGATGAACGAGGCCTTCTGCCCCGGGGCCGAGGAAAAGCTGAAGGGGTACGGCGGTCTGCGGGCCAAAATCCTCTCCGACGGCGTGGTCCGTCTGGAGACATGAGGCTCACCTCTGGCCGGTCCGTGTTCGATCCGCACCCCCTCTGCGTCCTGCGACATCGAATGATCGCTCCGCAATCCGGGATCACCCCGCTGGAATGTCCTAGAGACTTCCGCGACGGATTTTGGCCATGTAAAACCCGTCGAATCCGTCTCCGGCCACGGTCAGTCTCCGTTCCTCAACCAGCGTACAGGCGGTGTTTTTGGCCAGAAACCCGCGCACCTGTTCCTCGCCCTCGGAGGGAAGCAGGCTGCACGTGGCGTAGATGATCAGTCCGTGGGGACGGACCATGCGGCAGTGGCCCTGCAAAATCTCCCGTTGGACATTGCGGACCTTCTCCAAAAACGCCGGATCAAGTTTCCACTTGGCATCGGGATTGCGGCGCAGAACGCCCAGGCCGGAACAGGGCACATCCAGCAGGAGCCGGTCGGCACTGGCCTCCAGTTTTTTGATGCTTTTGGCTCCTTCGATCAGTCGCGCCTCGATATTTGAGGCCCCGGCCCGCCGCGCCCGTCGGCGGAGTTCCTCGAGTTTCCATTCCTCCACATCCAGGGAGATGATCCGTCCCCGCCCCCCCATCAGCGCGGCCAGATGCAGGCTTTTGCCCCCGGCCCCGGCACAGGAATCCACGACGCGGTGACCGGGCTCAACCTGTGCAAAATGCGCCACGGCCTGCGACGCGGCATCCTGGACCTCGATCCATCCCTCCCGGAAAAGGTCGGTGGAAAAAAGGCTGATCCGTTTTGACAGAATGAGCGCCTCGGGAAAACGCGCATCGCCCCGGGTCTCCACGCCCAGTTCCAGGAGTCTTGCCACCACCTCGGGCACGCGTGCCTTGAGTGTGTTGACCCGGATCACCAATGCGGCGGGTTTGTTCAGGGCGGCCAGCTCCGCATCCCACGCCGTCCCGAGTTCCCGCACCCCCACGGCATCCAGCCAGTCGGGAACCGATTCCCGGAGGGGCCTGATTTTTTCCGCCGCGGTCCGTCTCCGCACCACCTCGACGGGATCGAGTGCCTGCCATTCCTCCCAGGCGGGAAGTTCCACCTGACGCAGAATCAGCAGGACCCCGAGCATCGCCCACAGGTCCCCGTACTGGAAAGGCGGCTCCTCCCCCACCCCGGCACCATGTGCCAGGAGTCGGCGCCAGCGGACGGCCTCATACACATGTTCGGCAATAAAGGCCCGATCCCGGGCCCCGCGCCGTTTGTCCTCCTTGAGTGTGTGTTCAATGACCTTGTCGGCATAACGGCCCTCATTGAAGATGACCCGCAACGCGTCCACCACGGCATCGCACAGGTTGCGGTGAAGTTTCATCGGGAAGTTTTAACCGCAGATGCCGCAGTTGAACACAGATTTTTCACTGGGGACCTTTCCCCCCTGAAAATCCGTGTTTGATCCGTGTTCAATCTGTGGCTCAATGGAGGCTGCCTATGAATTTTTCAGGTGCCATCGTGTGCGGGGGCTTTTCCACCCGCATGGGTCGGGAAAAGGCCCTGATTGCCAAGGACGGACTCACGCTGCTTGAACGTCAGGTGCGGCTTTTGAAATCCCTGGGCGCCGGGGAGGTCCTGATCTGTTGCCGCCGCGAACAGAATTTCAGACAGCGGGACTGCCTCACGGTTTTTGACACACAGGACCGGATCGGTCCCCTGGCGGGCATCCACTCCGCGCTGGAAAACTCCCGCCATGATCTGACCCTGTGCCTGGCGGTGGACATGCCGTTCCTGACCGCCGACTTTCTGCGCCCACTTTTGAATCAATATCCCGAGGGGTTCATCCCCCGACGGGGTGACATGTACGAACCGCTGTGCGCCCTGTATCAGAAAAATTTTCTGCCGGTCTTGCGTCAACAAATCCTGCAGGGACAATTCCGGCTGCAGGTTTTGGCCGGTCTGTATGTATCCCGGTTTCAGATAGAATCCCCCATGACCCCGGTTCATCAGGACAAGTATTTTTTCAATTTGAACACCCCTGAAAAACTAAAGGCACTTGACGACACCACGGGTTGTGGATAGCATCCGACAACGTAACAACAGATTGTATCCCTACATGCGTTGCCCCAAGTGCAGCTTCCAAGACGATAAAGTCATTGATTCAAGAGCCTCCAAGGAAGGAAGCGTGATCCGGCGTCGCCGTGAATGTCTCAAATGCAGCTATCGCTTCACCACCTACGAGGAAGTCGAAAAGGAATCCCTCTACATCATTAAAAAGGATGGAAGCCGTCAGGAGTTTGATAAGAAAAAAATCATCAAAAGCATGGTCATCGCCTGCCAGAAACGTCCGGTCTCCCACGAAAAAATCGAGCAACTGACCACGGAAATCGTGGACGAACTCTCCGAGGAATTCGACCGCGAGGTTCCGGCGGAGTCCGTGGGCGAAAAGGTCATGACCAAATTGCGGGCCATTGACGAGGTGGCCTACGTGCGATTCGCCTCCGTCTACCGGAGCTTTCGCGACATCAATGACTTTGTCAGCGAGGTCAAAAGTCTTTCCATCCAATAACATCCATGATCAGCCCCCTGAACATCCTCCCTTCAGTCCGCTTCCCCGGTGGCAAACTGGCGGCCATCAACTGCGGTTCCCTGCACCTTTCCCTCCATCACGCGGCGGAAAAGGCCGGAATGCCCAAATGGCCCCACTGCGATCCGATTGCCAAGGCGCTGATGCATCACCTGCTCTCGAACCCTCCGGCAGAGGAAATGTCCCTGCCCGTTTTCAACGAACTGGTCGGCACGGTCCTCAACACACTTGATTTTCCGGAAATCTCGAAAACCTTCACCTATATCCCCGCCCAGAAGGTCATTGACCTCTATCACTTTGTCGATCCCTTCCAGCCGCAGTTTGAACTGGCCTTCTTTGAGCGGCTCAAATCCGAGGTGGCCCAGGCCCTGCTTCAAAAACCCGAAAATCTCCACATTCGGGGACTGAAGGAAAGTGTCAAAAAAATGGCCGGGGCCAAACGCTGGCGCAAGAACTGCCAGCGGCTCCACGACGAAATTGTCGAGTTCCTCCACGAATCGGTCACCCGCAACGCCCCGGAAAACCTGGCTCTTGTGATCAGTTGACATACGTTGTTGAGCGTTGAGTGTTGGGCGAGCAGAATCAGCCAATAGTCATTAGACAGTCTCCCCCTGTACCTTTTTGTGGCATGCTCCACGTGATCAATATTCGAATACCAGGATTTGATGGCCTGTCAGTTCGGGAACGGTCACTTCCACGCGTCCTGCGACCCGCTTTTGAGCCAGTTTTTTACCGGTCAGCGCCAAGTGCACTGTCTGTATCTTTTGGGGCACCTTTAAGCCCACACGGATGTCCCGGAGGGTGATGATGTCCTCGATGACCAGGCAGCGTCCGCGCTGGATCGGTGACGCATACAGCAGATGCAGCACGTAGCGGCGATGTTGGGGCTGATGCCAGAGGTTGATCCGTCCTTCGCTGGGCAGGCGCACATCCACCACGGGATTTTTGTAGATCAGGGCCAGGGCGTTGAGAAACATCTGCCGGTGCAGACGGGCCCCATGGTCATGGTAAAGGGCCCCGAGGGGATGGGGAAGAAACACGATGTTTCCATTCTGAAACGCTCCACCCTGGGTGGCGGGCTTTTCCTGATACGGCGTATTCTGATGCGAACAGAATTTTCCATAGGTCCGGGAAAAATACGGCTCGTACACATCGGCCAACACCCTGGCCCCATCGGCGTCATACCGTCCGGCGGGAACGTAATTCAAAAAGGGTGTTCGGACCATTTCCAATGCCAGTCCTTTTCCCACCCGCAGATAATCACAATCAAACCGGGCGGGACCGAGATATTTCACCCCGGCATCGAGCATGATTTTTTTGCCGCCCTTTTCCAGAAGACCCTCGCCAAGAACCAGGAGTTTTCCGCCCTCCCTGACATAGGTCTTTAATCTCGCCGACGTTTCCTTCTGCAAAATGCGTCCGCCGGTCAGTATGAGGGCGGTGAAACGGGAGAGGTCCTCACCAAGCCCCACCACCTCGTAATCGAGCTGGCTTTCCATGAGCATATTGACCACGCCTTGGTTGTTGGCGGAACTCGCAAAACCTTGGTCGTTGGCGGCGGTGTCCTCACTGAGAATCACCCCCAGATTGGAATGAAATTCCCCGTCAAACCCGTATTCCTCGATTTCACGGACGTATTCGTACCCAGCCCCGATGGTGCGATAGGTTTCCAAATCCATTTCCCCATTGGGATGAAGCTGATCGCCCATGCTGCAACGCGCCCCAAAGGCGACCATGCCCGCAGCCTCAAACCAAAGGGCGGCGGGGTGTTTGAACCCACCAAACTCCCCCCAGGCGGTGTGGAATTTTCCACTCATGCCCAACATATCCTTGCCCTTGCGGTGAAAGACTTTGCTCCTCATGGGGAACTTGTTATACCCGCCCCAGGTCGTCGGCAAATCCTCCAATTCAAAATGAGTGTCGTTGGCCAGTAATTCCGGGGGGGCGTCAATATTGCACTGACCGTTGAAAAAGAGCGTGGCCTCGGGATGATACTTGTCCCGGATCGCGGCACAGGCGGAGGAAAGTGCGGTCCATTTCCGGATGCCATAGGCCCTGGCCTCCGAAGGTTTCCTCGCATCCAACCCGGACTCCTTCATTCCCTTGAGACAGTTTTTGCAGTGACACACGGGCAGATCGTACATGCAGATATCGTAAAAGAAACCGTCCACAGGGTATCGCTGGCAGATTTCCTCGGTCAGATCCAGGAGATGCTGGAGATATCCACCGCTGGGACACAGGAAATTCCAGGAAAATGCGGGCTTTCGATCGGTGGGTTTGGCCTTCGGATCGACGCCAAAACTCGGCACGCTGCCATCCGCATTCCGTGCACACCAGTCGGGGTGACGGATCGAATCCAGATGCGACCAGCCGACGGTGATGTAAATGGGGGCCCTCACCCCGATCTCGTGGCAGGCGGAAATCTGTTCGCCCATCAGGTCAAACTTCAAATGCGGATGCATCCGTCCCACCTTTGTCGGGTAATAACAGAGACTGTGGTGGCACTTGGCAAACACCGTGACGGAATTCACGTGCCCCAGTTCAAGGGCCTTCTGAAACTGTCTCCGGTCAAATTTGCTGCCGATTCCACGAATGTGTTCGGAGGTGTGAAAATCCAGGTGTACCTGACGCGCGGGAAGTCGGATCATATTTTTTCCAGGGGATTGGTTCAAACGTGACGCCCATCCAAAACCACCCATCCGGGTTGTCCAGAAAAAGAAATCGCTCGCCGGTCCCTGAATTTTGGCCACAAAAATGCACAAAAACACACAAAAGGGTGGATTCTTTCTGAACCGCCCGGGGAGCGCACGCGCCGTCGCGTGCATCAGGAGGCGCCCCCGCCTCCGATCTGCGAGGCCCAACAGGCCGCCGCATTTTGGCCGCCCCGATCAATCCGGGGTAAACTTCAAGGCACAAAAACACACAAAAGGCGGATTCTTTCTGAACCTGCCCGGGGAGCGCACGCGCCCTCGCGTGCACCAGGAGGCGCCCCCGCCTCCGCTCTGCGAGGCCCAACGGACCGCCGCATTTTGGCCACAAAAAGGTATTCTTTCAAA
>JANRIZ010000085.1:0-32644 GCA_033764445.1 Verrucomicrobiia bacterium
TTGCGGGCGTTGTGGTCGAGGATCTTCTTGCGCATGCGCAATTTGCTCGGCGTCACTTCCAGATACTCGTCGGGGGCGATGTATTCGAGCCCGCGCTCCAAACTCATGATCAGGGGCGGAACCAGCCCTTCCTTCGTGCCATCTCCCTGGGAACGCATGTTGGTCAGGGCCTTGGCCTTGCACGGATTGACCACGAGATCATCCGGGCGTGCGCTTTCACCGACAATCATGCCCGTGTACACCTCCTCCTGCGCACCGACAAACAGGCGTCCGCGTTCCTGAATGTTCGTCAGGGCGTAGGTGGTGGTCACTCCCATTTCCATCGCGATGAGCACGCCCCGCGAACGGGTGCTGATTTCACCCTTGCTGGGTCCGTACTCCTTGAAAATATGGCTCATCAGCCCCACTCCCTTGGTCTGGTTGACCAGGTCCGTCTCAAACCCGATCAGACCGCGCGTCGGCACAACGGCCTCGACGCTGACGGTCGCATCATGATGGGCCATGTTGGTGATTTCACCCTTGCGCGAGGCGAGGTTTTCCAGGATGGCCCCCAGGTTTTCGGAGGGGATTTCCAGATACACGTTTTCGTAGGGCTCAAGCTGGTTGCCCTTGTCATCCTTCTTGAAGATGACCTCGGGACGGGAGACCATGAGTTCAAATCCCTCGCGCCGCATCTGCTCGACAAGGATGGCAATCTGCATTTCGCCGCGTCCGCTCACCTTGAAGACCGAGGCGGAATCCGTCTCCTTCACCTCCAGGGACACGTTCATGTAGGTTTCACGGATCAACCGTTCCTTGAGATTGCGGGCGGTCAGGAACTTGCCCTCGCGTCCGGCCAGCGGCGAATCATTGACACAAATCTGCATCTGGATGGTGGGCGGATCGATCTCCACGTACGGCAGGGCCTCCTGGGTGTCGTTGGCGACAATGGTTTCACCGATGAAGACCTCGTCAAAACCGGAGAGACCGACAATGTTCCCGGCATGGGCATGCTCAATCTCGATCTTTTGCATCCCGCTGTGCGAGAAGATGGCGGTCACCTCGGCCCGTTCCTTGCGTCCGTCCTTGTGGATGCAGATGATCTTGTCTCCCTTGTTGACCCGTCCGCTGAAAATCTTTCCATAGGCAATGCGGCCCAGATACTCGCTGTAATCGAGGTTGGAGATGAGCATCGTAAAGGGCGCATCCATGTCCGCCTTCGGAGGCGGGATTTTGTTGATGACCGTCTCAAAAAGCGGAAGCATGTCCTTGCTTTCGTGATCCAGCTCCATCTTCGCGTAGCCGTTCTTGGCGGAGGCGTAGACCACGGTGAAGTCCAGCTGCTCATCGGTGGCGTGCAGCTCCAGGAAAAGCTCGAAAATCTTGTCCAGCACCTTGTGCGGATCGGCATTTTCACGGTCCACCTTGTTGATGACCACAATGGGCTTGGCTCCGGCCTCCAGCGCCTTGCGCAACACAAACTTGGTCTGGGCCTGAGGCCCTTCGTAGGCGTCGACAACCAGCAGCACCCCGTCGATCATCCGCATCGCCCGCTCCACCTCGCCGCCGAAATCGGCGTGCCCGGGGGTGTCCACGATGTTCACATGGTAGTCCTTGTACTTGAAGGCGGCGTTCTTGGCCTTGATGGTGATCCCCTTCTCCCGTTCGAGGTCCATGGAGTCCATCATCCGCTCATCGGTGTGCTGGTTGGCGCGGAAGGTGCCCGATTGTTTGAGCAGCTGATCGACCAGGGTCGTCTTGCCGTGGTCAACGTGGGCGATGATGGCGATGTTGCGGATGTGCTCCATAGTCTTGGCCTTCTGGTTGTCTTGGGCTGTTTTTTCTTCGAGTGTCTGGGACATGGTATTACTCCGTGGGGGGCGGGTCTGGCAATCTGGATTTTGTGTCAAATGGGTGCGTTCGGTTCAGGGCAACAAAAAGCCACTTTTACGGCGGCGACCACCGTCAAAAGCGGCTGTCAAAAAATCGGGCCTGCCGGAGGTCTACCGGATTTTCTTGAGGATGGGCAGGCCGGTCTTGGAATTTTCGGCAATTTCATACCCCGCAGGCAGGGCGTCAATGCTGAAAGGGGTGGCTTCCTTGCTGAAATAAAACAGCGTCACCTCGCGTCCGTTTTTGAGCTTGGCGGCCTTGGAATTCAAAATGAAGGTCTTGCCGCTCTTTTTGCTGATGGTGCTGAAAGGCATGGTGTGGGTCTCCGTTTAAGTGTGTGTATTGGATTTACTTCATCAAAAGCATCGTCCGGGAGCGCTTGATCTCCTGGGTCACCCGGCGGTGCAGCGCGGCGGGAAGGCCGGTCACCCGGCGGGGCAGTATCTTGCCCTTTTCCGTGACAAACTTGCGCAGCAACTCGGTGTTCTTGTAGTCGATGGCCTCGATATTGACGTCCACCCGCTTTTTGCTGGAGTTGGTGTGGCGGCGCGGCCCCTTGCGTTTGGCTGGTTTTGTACCCATAAAATCAAATCACTCCCGCTTCCTTGAGAACCGCGAAGGCCCCCTTTTTATTGATCGTTTTCAACGCCCGGACACTGAGCTTGACCGTGACCGTCCGCTTCAGCTCGGGCACAAAGATCCGCTTGGTCTTCAGGTTCGGGAAAAACGTGCGGCGGTTGATGGCGGTCACGTGCGTGCCGATCCCGCCCTGCTTCTTGGGCTTGCCGCGACGGTGGATGACGTTTCCTAACACCGGCTTGGATCCGGTCACTTCACAGGTTCTGGACATAAACTTTGTTTCCTTCGTTCAAATTGGAACGGGTGGTTTTAGGAGAAAAAGAACCCTCCCGCAAGCGAAATTTTCATCCAAACCCCGTTTTTATCGGCAAATCTTTTTTTCCGGCCTCCTCTTTTCTGACATAACCCGCACAGTGGATGGGCTTTCCCTCCGCCCGGAATTGCCGCTCGAAATCTGTCTGCAACTCCCGGTACGGATTTTCCCCGGTCCAGCGCTCCAGCCCCCCGTGCGCCCCCGCCTCCGCACAGATCGTCTCAAAATATCCGGCATGATCGGTCCGGACCCAAAACCGCCCCCCGGGGACAAGCGCCCGGACCACCGATTCCACAAACGGCGCATTCACCAGCCGGCGTTTGGCATGCTTCTTTTTGGGAAAGGGATCCGGACAATACAAATGAAAGACCTCGACGGACCCCGGCGGGAGGAGGTACGCGACGGAATAGGAACTCTCCAGCCGCAGCACCCGCACATTGCCGATGCCCAACCGGCGACAGCGCCGCTCGATCTTGCGCACCCGGCCCAGAAGCCGTTCGATGCCCAAAAAATTCCGCGCCGGAAACGCCTGCGCGGCCTGACACAAAAATCCCCCATCCCCGCAGCCGATATCCACCTCCACCGGATGGCCGTTGCCAAAAACCTCCCCCCACGGGGCAGGCCACAGATAGCTGGGAGGATGGTAGATCATTGCCGATTGTGGATTGCCAATGGCCCATTTGTTTGTCGTGCCTGAATGATTCCTTGTCAAAAGGGGATGTCTAATTATTCATCAGGCATGACCTCCGACGCATTAAAAGGACGTACTAAAAAATTTGCACTGGAAATTTTTCGAATCGCCGAAGCTCTGCCGCGGAACGTGACAGGAAAGGCAATCTCCTCCCCAATTGCCGGAAGCGGAAGTTCGATGGCTGCCAATTACCGGGCCGCCTGCAAGGCCCGGTCAAGGCCCGAGTTTATTGCCAAATCGGGAATCGCAGAAGAGGAGGCTGATGAAACACTGTTTTGGATGGAGATGTTGATGGAAGCAGGCTTAACTGAAAGGGAAGTTCTGGCCTCAATGCATGCGGAGGGTCAGGGATTAACATCGATCCTCGCCGCGTCAAGGATATCCGCCACTCGCAATCTGAAAAACAAACAATAATGAATCACCCATGGGCATTTTGGAATTCGCACATCACCCATCGAAAATCGGCAATACAATAATACAATAAATGGACCCCCAATTCATCTCCGATCCCCTGATCATCCGGGTCACCTCCCTTCTGCTGGTCCTGTGCCTGTGTGCGGGCGGGGTGTTTTTCTTCGGCTACTTTCTCCCGGGCAAAATTCCCCTGACCCTCTCCCGACAGACCCCGCTGAATTTCGACCTCTCCGCCGCCGAATTTCTGACGATTCTGGCGGCACTGCTGATGGCCTCCTTCTCTCTGGATATGGCCGTCACACTCGCGGCTTTTTCCCCCGGTTTTGACTGGTTGCGTGGATCCGAATCCGCCCGCGTCCTCTTCCAAGGGTCCCTCTTTCAACTGGCCACCATAGGTCTGCTGGTTCTCTTCCTGCATCTGAAAAGCCCGGCCAACCCGGTGTCGGCGGTTGTCGGGCTGCCCCCGCGACAATGGCTCCGCCAGGCGGGACTGGGTGTCTTTTTGATGCTGGTGGCCTGGCCGTTTGTCGCCATCAGCGCCGGCCTGAATTACCGGCTGTTTCAATGGTTGGGGGGCCAACCCGAACTCCAAAGAATGGTGACGCTGTTCCTGGAAAGCCGCGACCCCGCCTTCACCGTGGGGATTTTTCTGATGGCCACGGTCATGGCCCCGATCTGGGAGGAAATCTTCTTCCGGGGGATCACCTACACGGCCCTCAAAAAATATCTCTCCCCCGTGGGTTCACTGCTGATTTCCTCCCTGCTCTTTTCCATTCTCCACGATTTCTCCCTGCAGACGCTCCTGCCGCTGTGGCTGCTGGGCATGGTCTTCGCCTTTGCCTACGAGCGGACGGGATCAATCCTGGTCCCCATCTTCATGCACGCCACATTCAACTCGCTCTCGATGGGGTTTATGCTTCTGTACAAATTCACCCATCCATAGGTCCCTGCCATGCCGCCCGACGAAGTTTCCCTCCTCAAAATGCTCACGGGCCACTGGTCCTGCTCAAAGGCGGTCCACACGGGGGTGGGCGATGACTGTGCGGTCCTGCATCGGGACCGGCGCCGTCTGCTCCTGCTCAAAACGGATGCCGTGGTCGAGGGCCGCCATTTTTCCGCCGATGAAAAGCCCGCCCGCATCGGGGCCAAGGCTCTCAACCGCGTCCTCAGCGACATCGCCGCCATGGGCGGAACCCCCTCGGCGGCGGTCATCACGGTCATGGCCCCCCCCTCCCTCTCCCCGCGCCGTCTCAAGGCGATCTACCGCGGCCTGGAACGGGCGGCCCACACCTGCGGGGTGGACCTGGTCGGCGGCGAACTGACCGCCGCGCCGCATTTTGCGCTGAGCGTGGCCATGACGGGATACTGCTCCGCGGCCCATCTGGTTCTGCGCTCGGGCGCAAAATGCGGCGATACGCTGCTGGTGACCGGACGGCTGGGCGGGAGCTTCGCCTCGGGGCGGCATCTGGACTTCACCCCGCGCCTGCGCGAGGCGGCCTGGTTGGTCAGGCATTTCAAACCCTCGGCCATGATGGACCTCAGTGACGGATTGGGCGCGGACCTGCCCCGGCTGGCGGCGGCCAGCGGACTTCATTTCCAGATCGATCTTCCGGGCCTCCCGCTCCACCGGGGATGCACGGTCAGCCAGGCACTGGCCGAGGGGGAGGACTACGAACTGCTCATGGCCGTGCCCGCCCGGAAAACCGCCCCGTTGCGGACCGCATGGAAACGGCGCTTCCCAAAAATCCCGTTGACCCCCATCGGTAAATTCGTTTCCTTATCGATCCCATCCACCCCAATGCCCCATGGATTTGACCACTTTCGAAAGCCACAGCCCCGATGACTCCGCCCGCATCGCCGGAGAACTGGCCGGCCACCTCGGGCCCGGCGACATCGTGGGTCTGATCGGTGGTCTGGGGGCGGGCAAAACGCATTTTGCAGGCGGTCTGGCCCGGGCCCTGGGTTTCCACGGGGCGGTCACCAGTCCCACCTTTTCGCTGGTGCACGAGTATCCGGGAAAATGCCCGATCTACCACATGGACCTCTACCGGCTGGAGTCCGAATCGGAAATTCTCGGAATCGGTTTTGAGGAATATCTCTCCGGCCGGGGCATCTGCCTGATCGAATGGCCCGAACGCGCGGCACGGCTGATGACTCATCCGATTCTCTGCGTGGAGCTGGTCTCCACGGGGGAAAACTCCCGGCGTATCCATGTCCGGGAAGCCCGGCTCCCGCTCCCGACAAAGGATCATCCCGCATGACCACTCCCGCCCCCGCTTCCCCGTCACAACCTGCGCCGCGCCGGACCGACTGGTATCTGGTGGGGATTGTCTCCGCCTTTTTCCTGTGTCTGCTACCGGCGGCCTCCTTCTACATCAACCAGTACATTGATGAAAATTTCTATACGGACTCCGCAATCCTGATGCTCGACTCGGGCGACCCGATGGTTCCCCTCTACGCCAACGGCCGGGTCCGGGCCCTCAAACCGATCCTCACCTACTGGGCGCTGCTGGTCAGCTACGCCACCCTGGGGGTCAGTGCCTTCTCCTCGCGCCTGCCCTTCCTGCTGGGCGGATGCGCCGCGCTGGTGCTCGTGTACCGCATCGCCCTGCGGGTGGCCGCCGGGAATGTCGCAGTGGCGCGCCTGGCGGCACTGATCGCGGCCTGCAACACGCTTTTTCTGCTCAGTTCCTTCCGCTCGACGACGGATGTCTTCCTGTGCGTGACCTTCCTGATCAGTCTCCTCGGGTTCATGAAAATCATCGACGGGGGCCGGTCCGACCCTCTGGCCCATTTTCTGGCCTATGGAGGGGTCGGCCTGGGGATCGCCGTCAAGGGATTGCTGCCGCTGCTGTTTCTGCTGGTGATCCTGCTGTTTTTTTTCTGGCTGCGTCCCAACGGCAGAACCCTGCGCGACCTGGTGAATCTCCCGGCGATGGGACTGGGGATTTTCCTGGCGGGCTGGTGGTATGTCTACATCCATGCCCTTCAGCCGGACCTCCTGCGCTCGGATTTCCTCAACGACCAGTTTGTCGAAAAATACGAATTGGAACTCGAGGACATCATCAAGCACCTCAAGGGTTATTTCTTCTACATCGGTGCCGTGTTCCTGCCCTGGATCCTGATTTTTCTCACACGCCAGGGCCGCGCCACCTTCCGCACATTGTGGTCCCGGCCCGGTCCCCACCGGTTCGAACAGCTCACGGCCCTGTGGCTGGCATTCATCACCCTGGTTTTCAGCGGAGGCCACATCGAGAAAATGATCTACATGCTGCCTTTTGCCCCGTTCCTGTGCATCGTTCTGGCCCGGGTTCATGTGGGGGCCCCGGAGGCCTCCCGGCGGGTTCTGCTGCTGGCGGTGCGGATCATGTCCGTCCTGTACCTGCTGCTGGCGGTTTTTATGGGGCTGATGATGATGCGGCTGGTCTCACCGGGCTTCGGGATTTTCTCCGCCCTGGTTTTTGCCCTCGTGGGGGTGGCCCTGTGGATATGCGGACAGCGCTGGCCTCCGGCCCCTGTTTTCGCCGCCTCGATCCTCGTCCTTTTTCCGGTCTCGGTCATGGTCATCGCCCCGGTGGCCCTGCCCGACCCGGGAACCATGGCCGCCCGGGCGGTGGAAGCCCGGGGATTGCAGGGTCTCCGGGAGGTCTATTTCCACGGCTACCGCATGGATGGCAGCAAAATCCGTGTCGCACTCCACGGCAAAACCAAGGTCATCCCCGTCTCCCTCTACCGGGCCCGCAAACTCCGCGGCCGCGCCCTGCTCATTGCGGACAAGCCCCTGCCGGAAATTTCAAAACGTCCGGGTGTGTCCACCGAGGTCATCCGCTCCCGGGTCAGCTACATCCCCTACGGTCTTGTCTTCCGCCACTTCTGGAATGATCAAATCGTCGGCATCATGGACGAGGCACGCAATGTCTATTACCTCTACGAATTGCCGGCGGAGACAAAATAAATCCGCGTTGTTTTTTAACCGCGGGCTTGTCCCGGATGGCCGGGCCCTGTAGAGAGGAACCATGACCGGTGTCGCCATTGAAATCTCCTCCTCCCAGGGCGGTGTCGCCCTCCTGCGGGGGGACGGCCCGGTGCGGGAGGAAATCTTTCCCTCTCACCGCAACCACGCCTGCGAAATTTTCCCGGCCCTTGAGAGGCTGGGGGTGGAGCCGAAAAACACGGATTTCTGGGCGGTGGGCCTGGGGCCGGGCTCCTTCACGGGCATCCGCGCGGCCCTGGCCTCGCTCAAGGGATTGAATCTGCCCTTTCAAAAACCCGTTTACGGTCTCAACAGCCACGACATCCTGGCCGGGGAAATGGCTGCGACCGGAAAAATCACCGCACCGACTTTGGCGGTCCTCTCCGACGCGCGACGCGGCGAATTTTATGTGACCGCCTATGCCTGGCTGGAAGGGGAACTGACGAAGGTCAACGACACCGCCATCCTGGCTCCGTCACAGCTCCCCCGGAAATTTTTCGGCAGCACCCAAATCGTCGGCCCCGATCTCGAACCCTCCCGCGAAGTTCTGATGACGGCCCTGCCGAGGGCCCACTGGACCGATGAAATCTGTTTCCCCACAGCCTCACGGACCCTGCGAATGGCCCACAAGCTCCGACTCCACGGGAACGCTCCCGCGGAGACACTCGAACCGATTTATCTCCGCGACATGCAATATGTGAAATGCGTTGTGCGTTGAGCGTTGGGCGTGGGAGTGCCGGTTGTCGGTGTCTCAAAAACGCATCCGTGATATCTGCGGTTGTGGCAATTCCGTTGGGCGTGGTGAAATCAGTCCTGTCGCTTAGATTTTAAACGTCTCGTCACAAGTGCGCGAATTTTTTTAGGATGATGTCGCCCATCCAACATCGCAACAATGAGGGTCCGGTTTGGTTCCTGTATGAAATAGACGATAAAATAAGACCTTTTGAGAATGGCTCGCTGGATGGAACCGTGTTTTTTCGGAAACTGGTCTGGGTTCCATTCAATCCATGAGACTGTCTCATCGTAAAGAGTCAGGACATGTTTTGAGGCATCTGACCTCCAAGTGGAAGTAATGTCGGATGGCAGATAGAAGATCGTCCTGAACTAATTCAAGTGCATGAACCGGTTTGCTATTCACATTTTCGAAGTCGTTTCATCAATTCCGAATGAGTGACGGTTTTGATCCGTCCCGACTTATAGGCCGCCATCCGTTCGTTGAGGATCAACCTATGGGAATGAGGCATTTCCATCGAATCGTCTGCCACCGAAAGCCAGAGCTGTTCGGCAATGGCCATTCTCCTCGCTTTGGGAAGTTTTAGCAGACTTGGAACAATCTCATTTGCCATGACCTTACGTTAAGTCGGATACTTCGCGATGCAAGATTGAATCGTTCGGTTGTCGGTTGAGCGTTGTGCGGGCGGAATCAGCACCTGGTCATGGACATGAGCGATGAGACATTCTCCCCTCCCCTTTGTGTTTTTTGCGCATTTTAGTGGCCATAAATCCGTTGGGCGTTGGGCGGGCAGCTCGGTTGCCATTCAGCCCACAGTTCTGTGACCGCGTCCCTCTGTGTCCTCTGCGGTAAAAAATCTGCGGATTTCTGCGTCAGCCCGATCCATCCGGGACGAGTCGGCGGGTGAGTCTCCTTCTTTACGGTTTGTCCGTGACCTCCCTGCCCGCGTGCGTTTAACTTTCCGGCATGAACGCCACCGCGCAAAACCTGCGGGCCTGGGCCGAAATTGATTTTGAGGCCCTGCGCTCCAATGTGCACTTTGTCCGCACCCGCGTCGGAGCCGGGGTCCGCATCATGGCCTCCGTCAAGGCCGACGCATACGGCCACGGGCTTCCGCAAATTGCCGCGACATTGATGCAGGCTGGCGTGGACATGTTCGGCGTGGCCAACCTCGCAGAGGCTCTGACCATCCGCCATGTCGGCGAGGGATGGCATGTCCTGCTTCTGGGGGCAGCCCTGCCGGGGGAACGGTCCGAAATCGTCGCCCATGGTCTGTGTCCCTCGCTCTCTTCGATCGAGGAAGCCCTCGCATTCAATTCCGAGGCCGGGCGGCAAAAGGTCCGTCTGCCGGTTCACGCCGTGGTGGATACGGGCATGGGCCGGCTGGGTTTCTGGCACGAGGACGCTGCGGCGGCCTTGGTCGAAATTTCCCGGATGCCCCATCTCGAGTGGCGCGGACTCTACACCCATTTTGCGTCAGCCGATGACGATGCAGACTTCACCGCCCTGCAATGGGAACGGTTTCAAGGTCTGATCACATGTCTGGGCCAGCAGGGACTTCGCCCTCCGCTTCTCCACGCCTCCAACAGCGCGGGTCTCCTGCGTGAGTCCCGCTACCATCTGGACATGGTCCGTCCGGGTGTCATGATTTATGGCAGTTCCCCCCTGCCGGAATATCAAGACTGTTTGATTGCCCCCTTGAGCCTCAAATCCCGGATCACTTTTTTGAAAGAGGTCGGTCCCGGACGCACCCTCAGCTACGGACACACCTTCACTGCCCCGCACAAAATGCGCGTGGCCACCGTCTCGATCGGGTACGGGGACGGATTTCCCCGGCATCTTTCCGGCCGGGCGCAGGTGCTGGTGGGGGGAATGCGCTGTCCGCTGCTCGGACGTGTGACCATGGACCAGATTCTCGTCGATGTTTCCGCCATTCCCGCGGCCACTCCCGGCGATGAGGTCGTCCTCATCGGCACCCAGGGAGGGGAACGGATCACCGCCGACGAGCTGGCCGGACTGGCCGGGACCATCTCCTACGAAATTTTCACCGGCATTACCAAACGGGTTCCGCGTCTGTACAGGGGGGCGACGGCCGCATGACCCGTCTCAAAAAACCTTCTGTCACAGGGACGGACTGGATTCCCCGTCTCAAAAAACTCCTGCCCTCGGGGGTTGTTTCGGATGCCCCCATCACGTGCCGGGAACATGCCGGTGACAAGTGGTTTGCCGCGCGCGCCCCCGAGGCGGTGGTCCGGGCCCGCACCCGCGGGCATGTCGTCAAAACCCTTCAATTCGCCCACAGACACAATATTCCCGTGACCACCCGCGGCGCGGGCTACGGGTACGTGGGCGGATGTGTGCCGGTCCGGGGAGGGATCGTTCTTTCGGTCATGGGCCTCAACCGCATCCTTGAAATCAACCGTGAGGACGGTGTGGCCGTGGTGGAACCGGGGGTCATCACGAAGGAACTCCAGGAACAAGTGCGCGCCCGGGGTCTCTTTTACCCGCCTGATCCGGCCAGCCACGCCCATTGCTCCATCGGCGGGAACATTGCCACCAACGCCGGCGGACCCCACTGTCTCAAATACGGTGTGACCAAAAACTATGTGCTCGGGCTGGAAGTGGTCCTGGCCGACGGCACGGTGGTGCGGCTGGGGGGGCGCACCCATAAAAACAAAACCGGTTTCAATCTGGCGGATCTCTTCATCGGGTCGGAGGGGATGCTGGGGGTGGTCACACAGGCGACCCTGCGGTTGATCCCCCATCCCCAGGCCCGGGCCTGCATCAGCGCGAGTTACCCGGATATGAAAAAGGCCGCAGCCGGAGTCCAGGCGATCCTGGGCGGGGGCTTTCTGCCCTCGGCCTTGGAGCTGGCCGATGAATTCACTCTCCGCGCGGCGCGGGAATATCTCGGCAGTGACCATATCCCCAAGGGCAAGGCCTTCCTGCTGGTGGAACTCGACGGGTCTCGGCGCGGCCTCCGGGCGGAGGGGGCCGACCTGCAACGGCTCATCCGGAAATCCGGCGGATTTGATCTCACCGAAGCCCATGGGGAAAGGGCCTGCGAAAAACTCTGGGACCTGCGACGGCAATTTTCCCAAAGTCTCAAGGCCACGGGCTTGAAAAAACTCAATGAGGACATCGTCGTGCCCCGGAGTCGGCTGGTGGACCTTTTTGCCCACGCCCACACCCTTCAAAGAAAAACCGGAATCCCCGTCGCCTGTTTCGGCCACGCCGGCGACGGCAACATCCATGTCAATCTCATGATCCGGGCCGATGACCCCGCGCAAGTCAAACTCTCCGACAGGGCCCTCGACGCGCTCTTCAGGCAGGTCCTGGCCTGGGGGGGTGCAATCACCGGGGAACATGGCATCGGTCTGGCCAAAAAACCCTGGTGGTCCTTGGCGGCTGATCTCCCGGTGCGCCGTCTTCACACCCTCATCAAAAAAGCCTTGGACCCGAAGGACCTGTTTAATCCCGGAAAATTTGTCTGAAAAAGTCCTGATTTTCCCGACTTTTAAGGAGCAGGATTTTCCATGATCCAATCCGTATTATAATGATTCTTTTTGGCAAAAAAATGATGATGATTAAGACGCAAGTTTTTATTTTTAAAAAATAATAATTTAATAATAAAGAATTTATCGTCCGTTTTTTAATTCAATTAACCAATTCTTTTTGAGATATTTACATATAAAATTTAAAAATTTTATTATTGCAAAAAAAAATATATATTATGAATTGACCAATAGCTAATAGTATATTAGCATCACTAAATGTTGGGCGGTCCAAAACGATTTTTTTAAAATATATAAACAGGATATAAGGGAGAGATATGGCTCTGGAAAACACGCAAACGGGGTCGGTCATAAATCAAAAAATGGGCATTCAAAAGAAAATTGCCATCCTCTCGGGCGTTTCCCAGACCACGGTTTCCTTTGTCCTGAGCGGCAAAGGAACTTTCCCGGAATCCACCCGCACCAAAATCCTGCAGGCGGCCAAAGCCCTGAAATACAAACGGCGCCACAGTCCCGAAAAAACAAAAAAAGCGGCCCGTAAAAAAGGTCGCCCGACACTCGGACTTTTCTGGCAAAACACACTTTTTGAGCCATTCAAAGACTCCTTTTTCCAGAAAATCTTCGAGGGAATCATGTTCTCCTGCATCGCCAACCAGCTGGATATCTCGATCAAAAGCATCGAGTCCGACTCGAATGTGGACCGGCAGCTCAAAAGTTTCGATGCGGCGATCATCATGCACACCAATGGCACCTACAATCTCGCCTGCCAAAGCCGTGGGACGCCCCTGGTAACGGTTTTTGGAGATCCCCGGGACGGGTCAAATACGATGGCGTCGGTCAATATCAACAACCAGGCCGCCACCCGGATTGCCTTCGAGCATCTGTACGCCATGGGCCATCGTCGGATCGGCTATATGAGCCCCTCCCTGACGGGCCACTCGGTCATGGACCGCTGGGAAGGCATGGAGGAGTGCTTCCTCCGTTACGGTCTTGTCCCCGACCCGGCCTGGACGACCCATCATCACTACAACGGCTATTTTCTCTCCGGCAAAATCAACCTCAACCGCATCTGGCAGGCAGAGGTCAAACCCACGGCCATTGTGGCCTACAACGACATGACCGCCCTGGGCATGCTGGAGGAGGCCCGCTCCCTGGGTATCCGGGTGCCGGAGGACCTTTCCATTGTCTCCCTGGACAACATCTACGAAAGCGAAACCAGTTCTCCCCCGCTGACAACCGTGGACTTTGACCTGAAGGAAATCGGCGCCCGGGCGGTGGTCCTGGCCCACGACCTGTTCCGGAATCCCAGAACCACGCCCCATGTGGTTCTGGAGCCCCGGCTCATCCCCCGTCAGTCTGTCTGCCGCATCCATCAGCACGATCTCCAATACGCCTAAACCCTGCCCCCTCGCATTCCCGCCGGGTGGAGTCGGCAGAACCGGCAGCGTTTGAAAATTTGACAGCCACCGCGCCGCGGGCTATACGTGACGCACCATTCAGCACAACCTCAATCCCTCACAGGAGAATTCATATGGCCTTTACACTTCCCGAACTTCCCTACGCCAAGGACGCCCTCGAACCGCATCTCGACACGGCAACGATGGAAATCCACCACGGAAAACATCACAACGCCTACGTCACCAACCTGAATAACGCCCTCAAGGGGACCGCCCTCGAAACCGCCTCCTGCCCGAAAGAACTCATCAAGGACCTCTCCAAAGTCCCCGACAACATCCGCGGTCCGGTCCGCAACAACGGCGGCGGCCATGTCAACCACACCCTTTTTTGGACCCTGCTGGCCCCGGCGGGAAAAGGCGGCGGGGGCGAACCCTCGGGGGCCCTGGCCGAGGACATCAAGTCCACCTTCGGAGGTTTTGAGGAGTTCAAGGCAAAGATGGAAGCCGCAGGCGCCACGCGCTTCGGCAGCGGCTGGGCCTGGCTCGTGGTCAATGGCGGCAAATTGGAAGTCTGTTCCACCGCCAACCAGGACACCCCCGTCATGGGCAAGGCTGTCGCGGGATGTGAAGGCACCCCGATCCTCGGCATTGACGTGTGGGAACATGCGTACTACCTCAAGTACCAAAACCGCCGTCCCGACTACCTTAAAGCCGTCTGGAACGTGGTGAACTGGTCCAAAGTCGCCGAACTTTACACCGCAGCAAAATAACGGGGTTTTTTCAATCTGATCCCTCAAACGCGGAGCCTGGTGCTCCGCGTTTTTTCTTCAGATTTCAGAAGGCTCCTGCAGAACAAAAAATGATTCTGCGTCCATCTGAGCCAATCTGCGGATTCCTCCTCCGGGAAGCGGCTATTTCGCCCGCGACTTGAAATGGTTGATCAATCCGTTGGTGCTTGAATCGTGGGCGGTCACCTCACCGGGGGCCGCCAGCTCGGGCAGGATTTTTTTGGCAAGCTGTTTTCCCAGCTCCACACCCCACTGATCAAAGGAATTGATGTTCCAAATGACGCCCTGGGTGAATATCTTGTGTTCGTACAGGGCGATGAGCATGCCCAATGTGCGGGGGGTCAGCTTCCGGAAAATGATCGAGTTGGTCGGACGATTCCCCTCAAAAACCTTGTGGGGGATGAGTGCCTCCAATGCGGCTCCCGTTTTCCCCTCGTGCTCCAGCTCGGTACGGACTTCCGCCGCGGTCTTGCCCCTCATCAGCGCCTCGGTCTGGGCAAAAAAGTTTGAAAGCAAAATGCGGTGATGCTCCCCGATGGGATTCTGGGTCTCGATGGGCGCGAGGAAATCGGCGGGAATGAGTTTCATCCCCTGATGGATGAGCTGGTAGAAGGCGTGCTGACCGTTGGTGCCGGGTTCCCCCCAGATGATCGGACCCGTCGAATAATCGACATGCTGCCCATCCCGCCGCATGAATTTGCCATTGCTTTCCATGTCGCCCTGCTGGAAATAGGAGCTGAAGCGGTGCATGTACTGGTCGTAGGGCAGGATCGCCAGGGTCTGTGCGTTGAAAAAATTATTGTACCACAGCCCGATCAGGCCCAGGGTCGCCGGAAGATTCCGCTCCAGGGGCGCGGTGCGAAAATGTTCATCCATGGCGTGGCCGCCGGATAACAATTCCTCGAAATTTTCAAACCCAATGTAAAGGGCGATGGACAGTCCGATGGCCGACCACAATGAATATCTTCCGCCCACCCAGTCCCAGAAGGCAAACATGTTGGCGGGGTCGATCCCGAACTTCGACACCTCCCGGACATTGGTCGAAAGCGCCACAAAATGCCGGGCCACGGCCCCTTCGTCCCGCGCCGCTTTCAGCAGCCACTCGCGGGCGGTGTGCGCGTTGGTGAGCGTTTCCTGTGTGGTGAAGGTCTTGGACGCCACAATGAAGAGCGCACTCTCCGGATTGAGCGACTTCAATGTCTCGGCCATGTGTGTGCCGTCCACATTGCTCACAAAATGAACCCGGATCCGCGCGTGTCCGTAGGGCTTGAGCGCCTCGGTGACCATCACCGGCCCGAGATCGGACCCGCCGATGCCGATATTGACCACATCCGTGATGGGCTGGCCCGTATGCCCGGTCCACTCCCCGCTGCGGACCTTTTCACAAAAGGTCTTCATCTGCGCCAGGACGGCATTGACCTCGGGCATCACGTCCTTTCCATCCACGATGATGGGCCGGTTGGAACGGTTCCGCAGGGCGATGTGCAACACGGCACGGTCCTCGGTGAAATTGATTTTCTGGCCGGTGAACATCTTCTCGGTCCATCCCTTCAGATCGGCCTGCACGGCCAGATCCCGCAGCAGCGGGAGTGTCTTTTCCGTGATGCGGTTTTTGGAGAAGTCCAGCAGGAGATCCTCGAACTCCAGATGGTATTTTTGGAAACGCTGCGGGTCCGCTGCAAAAAGATCGCGCATCTGAAGGGGTTCGACCTCCTGCTTGTGGGCTTCAAGGGCCTTCCAGGTGGGGGAATCGGTCAGGGCTGTGGACATAGGGGGTGCGGGGGTGGAGGTTAAAAAAAGGGGGCGTCTTGAGACGCCCCTGGGGTCACGCCGCCAGTTTTTCGGCGATGATCTTTTCAAGCTTCACGATGTCGACCGTGAAGGAGCGGATTCCCTCGGCCAGCTTGTCGGTGGCCATGGCATCCTCGTTGTGCATCCAACGGAACGCCTTTTCATCGAGGGAAATCTTCGGTTCCTGACAGGCGCCCGCGGAGGCGGAGGCATCCAGCTTCCGCCCGAGCGTGGCCTCTGTCTTCTGCAGCTCCTCCAGGAGCTGGGGACTGATCGTAAGCAGATCGCACCCGGCCAATTCGCTGATTTCACCGATATTGCGAAAGGAGGCCCCCATGACCTCGGTCCTGTATCCGTATTTTTTGTAATAGTGGTAAATGCGTGTGACGGACCGGACGCCGGGATCCTTCGCCCCGGCAAAATCGGCGGCGGGCTCGTTTTTTTTGTGCCAGTCCAGAATGCGTCCGACAAAGGGGGAGATCAGTTGGACCCCGGCCTCGGCGCAGGCGACGGCCTGGGCAAAGGAAAAAAGCAGCGTCAGGTTGCAATGGATCCCTTCCTTGGTGAGGAGTTCCGCGGCTTTGATCCCCTCCCAGGTGCTGGCGAGCTTGATGAGGATGCGCTCACGGGAAATGCCGGACTTTTCGTACATGGCGATGAGGCTGTGCGCCTTTTCGACGGAGCCGGCCACATCAAAACTCAACCGCGCATCCACCTCGGTCGAAACACGGTTGGGAACGATCCGGAGAATTTCCTGGCCAAAGGCGACGAAGAGCTTGTCGATGGCGAGCCTGATCGCATGGTCCGGCGAGGAGGCCTCCTTTTTTGTCTCCGCCAGGGTCCGCGACACGAGGTCCTGATACTCGGGCATGGTCGCCGCCTTGTAGATGAGACTCGGATTGGTGGTGGCATCGCGGGGCTGGTATTTTTTGATGCTGGCAAAGTCGCCGGTGTCGGCCACGACAATGGAATGGGATTTGAGTTGGGACAGCAGGTCGCTCATGGAAGACTCCGGGGTTGGGGTTGGATCAGGTCCCCCCTATTTAGGTGTCCGCCCGGAATGATGCAAGAATTTACGGGAAACTTCTATGCGACTTTTTCGTCAAAATGATGCACGGCATGCATCAGCAGGCTCTGCCAGGTGGTATTGATGGTGCGGTCGTTGCGCTGCATCGGCCCCTTGAACTCCTCGACCACCCCCTCGGTCCACGAGGCGATCTCGTAAAAGGCCTCCACCCCCTTGAGCGAACCGCACTCCGCATGCACCACATTGCCCTTGGCCACCTGGATCAGACCCGCTCCGCCGGTGGGGACGGCCACCTTCAGGGTCTTGGTGGACATGGTCATACAGGACAGCTGCACGACATCGATGATGCTCAGATCCTGCAAGATGGCCTTGAACCGGCGATTGTTGGATTCCAGTGAATCCGGCGAAAGCACCCGCCGCATCTCCTGGGCCAGGCTGAAATAATTCAGCGGCTTCTGGACGATGTAAATGCCGCCCAGGGCCTCGGCCAGCGCAAAGTCCTCCTCGTGGGCGGCCGTGGTCATGGCCATGTACTTGATGGATTTGTTGTTGTCCTGAATCTGCGAAATGAAATGCAGTCCGTTGCCATCCGGCAGGGCGGTCTCAATGAGGATGAAATCAATCGGATGCCAGTCGAGGGTCAGCACCTCCAGCGACCGCCACATGATGTAAGGCGTCGCCTCCGCAGCCGAATGCGCCACAAGGACCTTTTTGTCCTCAAATTGCTCCTGGAGATTGTGTTTGATTTCCTCGGCCAATACGGGGTTCGGCTCCACAATCAGAATATGTCTCTGCCCTATTTCCATCGGATTGATACGATCATGGTCAAATCAATGCAGTCTGTGGTGCTTGAATGTGACAGATTGCCATTGATGCCAATTATTAATAAAAATATTGACTCCACAGTACGCTAAATTCCGAAGGACGTCAAAGGGTGAATTTTCAAAAAAGATTGCACCCTGTCTGCGGGAGTCCCGGAACCCTGTCCACCGCGTGGCAAGGGAAATTTACCCATTGCAAACCCGGGCCGGGTCTCTAAACTCGCCCACCATGAATCCAAACATCAATCTCGATGTCGGGGATCTCAAAATGATGCTGGATTCCAACCAATCCTTCCGGCTGATTGATGTCCGCGAACCCGGCGAATTCGAGCTGGCACGGATTCCCCGGGCGGAACTCATCCCTTTGAGCGTCTTTGCCCAAAAAGCCCCCGAGGCGCTTCGTCCGGAAGAGGAAATCGTCCTTGTCTGCCACCATGGCGGACGCTCGATGCAGGCGCTGATGTGGCTCAAAAACAGGGGCTATTTACATCTCAAAAACCTGGCCGGCGGCATTGAACAGTGGTCACTCCAGATTGATCCGTCGGTGGCCCGCTACTAAATCAAATTCCGATCCACATGAACTTCATCAACAATCTCATGGAGATGCTCGTCCGGCATCCCAAACGCATTGTCTTCACCGATGGGGACGATCTCGAAACCATGAGGGCCGCCGCGGAATTTGCCCGGCTCCGGCTCGGGGCACCCATTCTGCTGGGGAAAAAATTCAGGATCAGGGAGATTGCCGCCGCCCATTCGATCGATCTCGGACGGGTCCGCATCATCGACCCGGAGCTTTCCGAGGACCTGGAAATTTACGTCAAACGCCTGGAAACCATCTCCCGCTACAAGGGCATCCGCGTCGAGGAAGCCCGCAAAATGATCATCAACCCGAATTATTTCGGCGCCATGATGGTCCAGTATTCCTATGCGGATGCCATCGTCGGCGGGGCCCATGTCACCACGGGCATTTTTCTGCGCCCACTCCAGTCCCTCATCAAACCGCTCCCGGGGATCAGTTCCCTCTCCAGTTGCGTGGTCCTGGAAGTGCCCGGCTCCGCCTACGGTGATCACGGCATCATTTACATGGCCGACTGCGGCATCAATCCGGAACCCAACGTCCAGGAGTTGGCCGAAATCGGGATCGAAACGGCCAAACTCGCCCGGCAACTCTCGGGAAAAATCCCGCGCGTCGCCTACCTGGGTTTCAGCACCAAGGGCTCCGTCAAACACAGGATCACCGAAAAAATGATCGCCGCCGCCGCCCTCTGTGAACAGCTGGCGGGGGAAATCCCCCTGGAACTGGAGGTCGAGGGGGAACTTCAGGTCGATGCCGCCCTCATCCCGGAAATGGGCAAAGCCAAGGCCCAGGGCAGCCTGGTCGCCGGCCAGGCCAATGTCCTCATCTTCCCGGACCTCAACGCGGGCAACATCGCCCTCAAGCTCCTGACCACCCTCACTCCCTTCGAGGTCTACGGCAACATCATCCTCGGCCTGGACCGCCCGGCGGCGGATATCCCCCGCGGCGCCGATGCCCGCGACATCCTCGGGGCGGCCATCATCGTCGGCATCCGCGCCGTCGAGTTTCACACCCTTCACCCGGACTGGTATACAACCTAGTCCCGCGGCCTCCCCTCCCCTCAACCATGCGCAAGGAAATCAATTGGGTCACCCGCAGTGCCGAAGGCGTCCGCTGCGAGGTCCGTGTCAACCGCTTCGCCGGAAAAATCACCTTCCAGTACCGCGAAAAGGGCGCGCCCGACTGGGACCACTCCCGCACACCCTCCCTGGAGGACTGGGAGGAACTGCTCGACTGTCTCGAACGCCGTTACGCCCGCAAGCAGGCCCGGGACGAGGAAATCGAGGAGGTCCGCCTCATGATCGCCTCCCTGAAAAACCCCTGATCCGCCACCCCCTTTGCGAACGGCGCGGGAACCCTCGTCCCGACCCTTCCCCCCATCCGTGAAATCCGTGTCATCCACGGCCGGTTTGCCCCCCGAAATTTCTCCTAGGAAATTCCACCGCAAGTCCTTTAACTTCGTTGGATTGAACCCTTCCCGGACACGTCTTTTTCCATGAAATACATCTTCATCACGGGTGGAGTGGTCAGTTCCCTGGGCAAGGGGCTGACGGCCGCCGCACTGGGCACCCTGCTGGAGGCACGGGGCCTGCGGGTCTGTCTGCAGAAATACGACCCCTACCTCAACATCGACCCGGGCACCATGAACCCCTTTGAACACGGCGAGGTGTACGTGCTCGATGACGGCGCCGAAACGGACCTGGATCTCGGTCACTACGAACGCTTCACCTCCCGTCCCCTGGGCCGCGAAAACAACATCACCAGCGGCCAGATCTTCCAGGCGGTTCTCGACAAGGAACGGCGCGGGGACTACCTCGGCAAAACGGTCCAGTACATCCCGCACGTCACCGACGAAATCAAGTCCCGCATCTACGCACTCGGGCGCCACAAGGACATCGATGTCGTGATCACCGAAATCGGCGGCACCACCGGCGACATCGAGGGTCTGACCTTTCTGGAGGCGATCCGTCAGTTCGGTCTGGAGGTCGGGCGGGACAACGCCCTTTTCATCCATGTCACCCTCGTCCCCTACATCCGCGTCGCGGGGGAACTCAAAACCAAGCCCACCCAGCAGAGTGTGGCCAAGCTGCGCGAAATCGGGATCCAGCCGGATATCCTCTGTCTGCGCACCGAAAAACCTCTCGACAAGAGTCTGCGCCAGAAAATCTCCATGTTCTGCAACGTGCCCGTCGAGGCGGTCATCGAAAATTGCGACGCCAGAAACTCCATCTACGAGATGCCCCTGATGCTTCAGAAGGAAAAGATGGATGAAACCGTCTGCAAACTGCTCCGCATCGACAAACCCTCCCCGCCGATGGCCGAATGGCAGGAAATCATCCGCAAACTCGTCGAGCCCCGGCACCGGGTCAAAATCGCGGTGGTGGGCAAATACATCGAGCTGCAGGATTCCTACAAGTCCATCTACGAATCGATCACCCACGGCGGCATTGCCAACGACTGCGGCGTGGATGTGGTCCGCATCAATGCCGAAAAAATCGAGAAGGACGGCGCGGAAAAACATCTCAAGGGTCTTCACGGCGTCCTGGTCCCCGGCGGCTTCGGGGACCGTGGCATCGAGGGCAAAATCCTCGCGGCGCAATTTGCCCGGGAAAACAACATCCCCTATCTGGGCCTGTGCCTGGGCATGCAGATCGCGGTCATCGAGTTCGCCCGCCATGTGCTGGGCCTGAAGGAGGCCCACAGCCAGGAGATGAATCCCGACACGCTCTTCCCGGTCATCCACCTGCTCGAAACCCAGAAAAGTGTCACCCGCAAGGGCGGCTCCATGCGTCTGGGGGCCTGGACGGCCCTCATCAGGCCCGGCACCATCGCCGCCCGGATCTACGGGAATGAAAAAATCTCCGAGCGTCACCGTCATCGCTACGAATTCAACAACACCTACCGCGACCAGTTTGAAAAGGCGGGCATGATTTTCTCGGGCGTTTCCGACCCCGGCAACCTGGTCGAGCTCATCGAGGTCCGGGGACACCCCTACTTTCTGGCCTGCCAATACCACCCGGAATTCAAGTCCAAACCCAACCGGGCCCACCCGCTTTTCGCCGGCTTTATCGAGGCGGCTCTCCGGCACGCCGGCCTGTCCTGAAAAGCGCGGATTCCTGCAATTTATTTCGACAAATGCGGCGGGGACTTGCAGAATGCGGACCCTAGCAATTTCTGGAGCCCGCACCCCCCTTGAAAACGGTCACCGTCGGAAAAATCAAAATCGGCAACGGCCATCCCCTGGTCCTGATCGCGGGGCCCTGTGTCATTGAGGGCGAAAAATGGACCCTTTCCTTCGCGGTCAGGCTCGCCGACATGGCCCGCACACTGAAGGTGCCCTTTATCTTCAAGGCCTCCTACGACAAGGCCAACCGGTCCTCCATCCACAGCTACCGCGGTGTCGGCCTGCGCGAGGGCGGGCGCATCCTGGCCCGCATCCGCGCGGAAACCGGAGCCCCGGTCCTCACCGATGTCCATAGCCCCGAGGAGGCGTCCGAGGCGGCGGAGTCTGTCGACATCCTCCAAATCCCGGCCTTCCTCTGCCGCCAGACGGATCTCCTCGTGGCCGCCGCCAAAACGGGGCGGGTCGTCAATGTCAAAAAGGGGCAGTTCCTCGCCCCGCACGACATGGTCCAGGTGGTCAAAAAAATCGAGTCCGTCGGCCACACCCGCCTGATGCTCGTCGAGCGCGGGACGACCTTCGGCTACAACAATCTTGTCACGGATATGCGCGGCATCGCAGTGATGAAACAGACGGGGTATCCGGTGATCATGGATGCCACCCACGCGGTGCAGTTGCCGGGGGCGGGCGGGGACAAATCCTCGGGCCAGGCCGAAATGGCCCCGGTACTGGCCCGCGCCGCGGTGGCGGCGGGGGCGGATGGCGTGTTTGTCGAAACCCACGAAAACCCGGCCAAAGCCCTGTCGGACGGTCCGAATATGGTCCGGTTCCGGGAACTTCCGGCCCTGGTCCGGTGTTTGAAAAAAATCCATGCGATCTGCTCCTGACATCCTCCTGATCCCGGTGCTGGTGCTGCTTCTGGGCTCCGGGTGGGCTCATGCCCAGGACAAACCTCCCGCACCCAAACCCTCGCCGGTGGCCGGCATCATCCGCAACTTCGAGTTCCCGGACCGTGACGAAAAGGGCCGGCTCCGCTTCATCATCAAGGGGGAACAGGCCAAACCCCTCGGGCCGGACCAGTTTGAGCTGACCAATCTGAAGGCCACGTTCTTCTCGGCGGACGGGAAGGAGGAGGCGGTCTTCATCACCCGCTTCTGCATTTTCAACCAGAAAACCCGCGAAATCCAGACGGAGGAGGAAATCGAACTCCAGCGCCCCAACATGATCATCCGGGGCAAAGGCATGGAGGGCAACCTCACCAAGGACGGGGACGGCATTTCCATCAAACAAAACGTCACGGTGGAAGTCGAGGACCTCATGAAAGGGGTCGTCGTCGTCCCGATCGAGGAATGATATGAAAACAACCACATCCCTGCTCGCCCTCATCCTGTTCCTGTCCCTCCATCCCCTCCGGGCCCAGACCACGGAGGCGCCCCCGGCGGGCAAAAATCCCACGGTCATCACCTCCGACAAGCTCCGTGTCGACACGGAAAAACGCATCGGCATCTTCACGGGCAATGTCCGCGTCAAGGACTCCCGTTTCGACATGGACAGTGATGACATGACGGTTTACTTCAGCCAGAATCAGAAGGGGGTCGAACAGATTGTCGCCAAGGGCAATGTGGTGCTCACCCAGAAGGACGAAAAATCCGGCACCCCGGGAGTGGCCCGCGGCGATCAGGCGGTGTACACCACCAAACCGGGCATCGGGGCGGAAATTGTCCTCACGGGCAACCCGACGCTCACCCAGGGACAGAATATCATCAGCGGCAAAGTCATCCGCTTTTTGCGCGATCAAAACCGTCTGGTGGTCGAACAGGGCGCCAAACTCATCCTCTATGAGTCCGGCGACCCAAAAAAATAACCCTCCCGATCATGTCCATCAATCTCCTCAAAGCTGAAAAAATCTGCAAGACCTACGCGGGTCGCAAGGTCGTCAACGAGGTCAGTCTCTCCGTGGGCTACGGCGAGATTGTCGGTCTGCTCGGGCCCAATGGCGCGGGAAAAACCACGAGCTTCTACATGATCGTCGGGCTCGTTCCGGCGGAGGCGGGTCGGGTCGCCCTCGCCGACGAGGACGTCACCCACATGCCCATGTACCGCCGGGCCCGCATGGGAATGGGGTATCTCGCCCAGGAACCCTCTATTTTCCGCAAGCTCACCGTCGAGGAAAACATCATGGCCATCCTCGAAACCCTCAATCTGTCGCAGAAGGAACGGGAGATGAAGCTCGACGAACTGCTCGACGAACTGAGCATCGCCCATCTCCGCCGCTCCCGTGCCTACACGCTCTCGGGAGGGGAACGCCGCCGCCTGGAAATCACCCGCGCCCTGGTCACCAACCCGAAACTGCTCATGCTCGACGAACCCTTCAGCGGTGTGGACCCCATCGCGGTCTACGACGTCCAGCAGATCATCATCCGCCTCCGCGAAAAGGGTCTGGGCATCCTGATCACCGACCACAATGTCCGTGAAACCCTCAAAGTCGTCGACCGCGCCTACCTCATCTGCTCGGGCAGGGTCGAGACAACGGGCACGGCCGAATTCCTGCTCAATGACCCACGCAGCCGGGACTTGTATTTGGGTCCGGACTTCAGTATGTAGCAGCTCCCAATTCCACCCCCCCATCCCTTGGAGACCTCCGACCATGAAATTGCTCATCCTCGCCGCCGGCTACGCCACCCGCCTGTATCCTCTCACCGAAAACCAGGCCAAACCACTCCTGCCGGTGGCCGGCAAACCGATGATCGACCACGTGATCGAAAAATTCAACGGTTGCCCGGAAATTGACGGGATTTATGTCGTCACCAACAACAAATTCACCCCGCATTTTGAAAAATGGGCGGCCGCGGCGGCGGGCAAATTTGAAGGCCGCCCCATCACGGTCTTCAACGACGGCACCATGACCAATGACGACCGGCTCGGCGCCATTGGCGACATCAGTTTTGTGATGCAAAAAACCGGCCTCAATGACGATCTGATTGTCGTCGCCGGGGACAACCTCTTCAGCGGCGGGCTCAAGGGTTACGTCGAAGCCGCCAAAACCAAGGGGTTGCTGGTGGGTGTCTACGACGTCAAAAACCTCGAAGAAGTCAAAAAATACAACAGCCTGGGTCTGGATCCGGACGGTCGCATCAATTTTTTCGAGGAAAAATCCCCCAACCCCCGCAGCACCGTCACGGCCATCGCCCTGTACCACTATCCCAAATCCTCCCTGGACCTGATCCGTCAATACATCGCCGGGGGCAACAATGCCGACCAGCCCGGACGTCTCGTGCAGTGGATCTACCCGCAACAGCCGGTCTACACGTATGAAATCAAGGGGCTGTGGCTGGATATTGGCAGCCGCGAAACCTACGAGGAAGCCCAGTCCCTTTTTGTCTGATCCTGCGGTTTGGAAAATTTTCCATTTTGTTGCAGAACTGTCGCCTGATTGTTCTGGAAGCCTGCTGGTCTTGTCACGATGGGTTCAACGGCACACACTCCGGTCTCCAATTCTCCAATCGACCATGTCGCCCTGCGAAAGGTCCTCGCCGGTCTGGCCCGGGGCACCGCCCTGAGCCGGGGAAATCTGGAGCTGGTCCTCAAAAACATCACCCGCGAGGCGGCCAAGGCCCTGTGTGTGGCCCGTGTGAATATCTGGCTGATCTCCGAGGACCGCAAACAGCTCAACTGCATCGAGTCCTACGATCGCCGGGCCCACCGCCACACCTCCGGTGATGTGCTTCTGGCCCGGGAGGCCCCCTCCTACTTCGAATCCCTGGACATCCTGCGCTCGATCATCAAAATCGACACCGAAAACGATCCGCGCACCCGCGAATTGGCGGAGTTTTACCTCAAGCCCCATGGCATCTCCACCATGCTCGACGCCCCGATTTATCTGGCCGGGGATGTGGTCGGCGTCGTCTGCCACGAACACGTGGGGCCCCTGCGCGAGTGGAGTTCGGATGAAATCAGCTTCGCCTCCTCGGTGGGCGATTTTGTCTCCGTGGCCCTGGAGACCGACCGTCGCATCCGCGTGGAACGCGACAATCTCGACCTCCAGGCCCGCCTGCTCAAGGCCCAGAGTCTCGAAAGTCTCGGGCTGATGAGCGGGGGCATCATCCACGACATCAAAAATTCCCTCACGGCCATCACCCTCCGATGCGAGTGTCTGCTCTCGGCCAAGGTGACCCCCGATGCGGTCCGCAAACACGCGGAGGCCATCAAAACCGTCGCCCTCAAATCGGCCCAACACTGCCAGGACACCCTCTCGAGTGCCAACGTCACCGGCGGCATCAAAAAGGACCTGTGCCTCTCAAAAGTCGTCGAAGGGGTCATGGGCCTGGCCCGCAACGTGGTCCCGCCCGAAATCACCATCGATACGGATATCCGGGACCCGCTCCCACCGCTGCGGGCCGACGAACTGCAAATGCGCCAGATTTTTCTCAATCTCGTGTACAATGCCTCCGACGCCATCGGCGACAAGCCGGGGGTCATCACCATCCGCACGGGGGAAATGCCCGCCCCCGATCCGAAGGCGGGCCGTTACTTCCCCGGGCCGGCCTCCGTCAAGGGGCACTGCGCCTTTTTTGAGGTGCGCGATACCGGCCACGGCATCCCCGCCGAAAAAATCGGCAGTCTCTTCGAACCCTTCTTCTCCACAAAATCAAAGGGCAACGGACTGGGCCTGGCCATCATTCTCAACATCGTCAAAAACCACCGCGGGGCCATCTGCGTCGAAAGCTCCCCGGGCCACGGCTCCTGTTTCCGCGTTCTCCTTCCGGTGAAGTAAGGCACGCCTTCACGGATCACGGACGGAAAAACAGCCACAAACTGAAGGCGGTCACCAACAGTTCAATGACTGCCATGACGGCTTGCGCCACCCACAGGTCACGGGTGTTTTTCCGTACGACCTGTTCGAGCAAAAGCAGGGGAAGAAAGGCAACACACGCCAGGACCAGTCCTGCCAAAAGGCAGGCAACGACGGTCTCCCCCCACGTTCCAAAATCCGGATTTTTCGGCAGGACCACGAAGGCGATCCCTGTGAAAAGCACGGCCACAAGACAAAAATTCCGCCGCCGTTGAAACGGCGCCCGCGGTCGGTCATTCATGTTTGGCCCTCTTCAAACCGGTGTTCATTGCCATCCTCCCGAATCTTCCGGCATGGTTCCGCGGATCACGGTTCCGCGGATTCAAGCTTTTTGACGACCTGGGCCGGATTTCCCGCCACCACCACATTCGCGGGCACGTCCTTGGTCACCATGGCCCCGGCGGCAATGATCGAATTGTCCCCAATGGTCACCCCCTTCAGAATGACGGCGTTCATCCCGATCCACACCGTGTCCCCGATGATCACGGGTCTGGTGCCGATGGGCGGACGCTCCTTGTGGGTGGACCATGGATTGAGCGCGAGGGCATCCGCCCGGCGCAGGGCGGGATCAATGGGATGAAAATCGCTGTCGGCAATGCCCACCCCCCAGGAAATCAGACAGTATTTTCCGATCCGGATGCTTTCCTCGGCCATCAACAGCGCCCCATTGAGCAGGGTATGGTCCCCCACCTCCACGTAGCCGTTGGCCCCGACGGCAAAGGAACATCCGCCATAACAGGAAACCCCCGCGCCCAATCTGACGGCGGGGTCCCGCTTCCCCTTGAACATCCGGAATATCTGCGCGGTCTCAATGTAGAAATTCTCCCCCCAGGTGACGTTGGCGGGGATGGGGTGGGTCCACCAATCGTGTTCCACCATCCGGTTGGGAAGGACATTGGTCGGCATGGACGGAATGATAAACGGGAAAATCCGAACAGTAAACAGCACAATCCCCCCTTCCCGCCCCGCAAATCCCGCTTGGTCGAAAGCCGCAAGTCTGTTATGTAATGCGGCCATCGGACTGACCCTATGAAAAAAAAATCGATCTCCGCACGCCCCCCCTCACCCCCCACCCCCGAGTTTCCCGCCCGCGGTCAATGCCGCGTGATCATTGAAAGAATCACCCCCTCGCTGCCGGATGCGGGTGCCCTGCTCAAACGCATCATCGGCGAAAAGGTCACCGTCAAAGCCCATGTCTTCGGGGACGGACACGATACGGTTCTGGCCCTTCTCCAACACCGGAAACAGGGGGAAAACGAATGGAACGAAAGTCCCCTGCGCGCCCTGGGCAATGACGAATGGGAGGGGGAATTTGTCGTCGATGCCGAGGGGTTCCACGAGTTCACGGTCTCGGGCTGGACGGATGCCTTCCAAAGCTGGCTCAGGGGGTTTCGCAAAAAAATCGAGGGGGGGCAGGACCTTTCGGTCGAACTGCTCATCGGGGCGGGGCTGATTGAAGGCGCGGCCAATCGCGCCCGGGGCCGGGACAGAAAAACCCTCTCCACCTGGGCGAATCTGCTCCGGGACGGCAATGTCCCCGCCCAGGAACGTGTGGACCTGGCCCGGATGCCGGCCCTGGAGGAGATGGCCCGCAAATACCCGGACCGCACGCATGAGTCCACCTTCGCGCCCGCCATCGGGGTTCTTGTCGAGCGCGAGCGGGCGGCCTGCAGTGCCTGGTACGAGTTTTTTCCACGCTCCTGGGGTTCGTCTCCGGGAGCCCACGGCACCTTTGCGGAGTGCGAGTTCCTCCTTCCGCATATTGCGGCCATGGGCTTCAACATCGTCTATCTGCCCCCCATCCATCCGCTGGGCATGGCCTTCCGCAAGGGAAAAAACAACTCTCTCACGCCCGAACCCGGCGACGTGGGCAGTCCCTGGGCGATCGGTTCGGCCCTGGGCGGACACAAGGCGGTGCACCCGGAGTTGGGCACGCTCAGGGACTTCAAAAACTTTGTCAAATCCGCCACCACGCACGGACTGGAGGTCGCCCTGGACATCGCCTTCCAATGTTCCCCGGACCATCCCTATGTGAAGGAACACCCCCAGTGGTTCAACTGGCGGCCCGACGGCACGGTGCAATATGCGGAGAATCCGCCCAAAAAATACCAGGATGTGCTGCCCTTCAATTTTGAAACCGACGACTGGCAGGCCCTGTGGCTGGAACTCAAAAGTGTCATCACCTTCTGGGTGGCCCAGGGCGTGAAAATTTTCCGGGTGGACAATCCCCACACCAAAACGCTGCCCTTCTGGAAATGGTGCATCGCCGAGGTCAAACGCGACCACCCGGAAACGCTCTTTCTCGCGGAGGCTTTCACCCGTCCCAAGGTCAAATACTGGCTGGCCAAACACGGGTTCACCTGGGGCTACACCTATTTCACCTGGCGCAACAGCAAACAGGAACTCACCGATTATGTCACCGAGCTGACCCGTTCCGAATGCGCGGAGTATTTCCGTCCGAATTTCTGGCCGAACACCCCGGACATCCTCCACGAAACGCTCCAGCATGGCGGACGCGCGGCCTTCATTTCGCGCCTGGTCCTGGCGGCAACCCTCTCCTCCAACTACGGCATCTACGGACCGGCCTACGAATTGTGCATCGGTCAGGCGGTCAAGCCGGGCTCCGAGGAATATCTGGACTCGGAAAAATACGAGATCAAACGGTGGGACTGGAATGCCCCCGGCAACCTCAAGCCCCTGATTGCCCGGCTCAACCTGGCACGGAGGGAAAATCCGGCCCTCCAGCGCACGGGCAACATCACCTTTGTCCCGACGGACAACCCGGCCCTCATCGCCTACCTGAAAACCACCCGCGACCAATCCAACGTGATTCTTGTGGCGGTCAATCTCGACCCGCACCACTCCCAGTCCGGATGGCTGAATCTGCTGATCACCCAGATGGGGCTCCAGCCCTTCCAATCCTACACCATGCGGGATCTGCTGACAGGGATGGAATACCGCTGGTACGGCGACCGCAACTTCATCAAACTCGACCCGGAAAACCCGGTCCACGTTTTCAGGCTGGTCCGATAGCACGCCCCGAAATTGTCTCCTCCTCGACCCAGCGGTGCGAGCCCTCCTCCAGACACTCGCAGGAGAGGCTGAAAAAACCGCCGCGATATTTCCAGAAAGAGGGCCATATTTTTTCCCGGTCAGTCTGTGGAATGGAAATGTCTCCGGACTCAATCCGGGCGCGACTGAAAAATTCAAACCGGCCCTCGGGATGTTCCAACGGCAGAGTTTGGAGCAGTGGCCTGATTTCAAACACAAACATCAGCCAGTGTTTTTTCCCCTCATACCCCTTTTCGGCGACCAGCCCGGCCAGATGCAGGTCCCGGACGGAAAGTTCCAAACCCATTTCCTCCCGGGCCTCCCGCACGGCACATTCATAGGGGGACTCCCCCTCTTCCGTATGCACCTTGCCACCGGGGGGGCTCCACAATCCCCTGTTGGGCTCGCGCGTCCGTTCGAGCAACAGCACCTCATCCCGCGGATTGAAGGCGATCAGCAGCGTCGTGACCCGGTGGGGAAGAATCTGGGGCATGGAGACTTCTCAATATCTCCGGCCAAATCCCCGGGCCTTGTTTTTGATTTTCTCGAGCTGACCACCCTGATCCGTCCGGGCGTGGTCCAGCAGGTCCTCCAAAGCATCGGCGTCCAGAACCATCGCCCCGAAACTTTCCACGGTCATCCGCTCGGCGTTGTCGTTGGTGACCACCACAATCCGGTCCGGGGTGCGGAATCCCGCCACCATCCGCTCAATGACGGCATCCGCGGTCTGGTCCTTGACGGAATAGGCCACCTGCATCCCGCCGGGTTCACGGGAGAGTTCGGGTTTGCCCTCCCCCCTGCCGTCAAACACAACGGTGACGGCATACTCGGTCTGATCATGAAGAACGGAAAGCCGCTGCAACAATTCCTCACGCGCGGCGGCCTGTCGCCGGACATGCAGCTTCCGAAGGTCCTCCCACGCGTGGATGACGCTGTGCCCATCCACGATCAAATGATGGGTGTGGTGGCTTTTCACAAGGCTACCGAAATCAGCGGGGCTTCCGGATCACCAATCAATGGCCTGGATTCTTGAAAAATCCGGAACCATCATTTTTTGGTGGCTTTGGCAGCCTGCTTTTTGCGTTTGTTGTAGGCCAGACGGCGGCGCTTTTTGATGACTTTGTTGCTTTGTTGTCCCATAAGAGGCCGACCAATAGACAGGATTCGGGCTCCGGGCACAAGTGCAAAAGCGGGCGGAATAAAAAAAAGCCATATTCTTCTGGCAGGAAAACCAAAAGCCTTTTAGAATTGCAGCACTCTCCCGATATGAAGCCAGGATCAGTCCTTTTTGAACGGTATCAGGTGGTCAAGCTCCTTGGCCAGGGCGGCATGGGGGCGGTTTACCTTTGTTACGACCTCCGTCTCCACAACACCCCCGTCGCCCTGAAGGTCCTCCCGGCCGACTCCGCCTGGGATGAACATGCGATCTCGACCATGCAGGCGGAGGCGCTGAGCGCCAAACAGCTCAGCCACACGAATATCGTCCGCGTCAATCAGTTCGACATCTCCTCGGAGGGGGTGGTCATCGAAATGGAATTCATCGACGGGATCACCCTGCACGAGCGCATCTACACGATGACCAAGCTCGAGGACCGGGAGGTCAAACATGTCGCCGATGGCCTGGTCTCCGCACTCGAATACGCCCACAGCATGGGCATCGTCCACCGCGACATCAAACCGGCCAACCTGCTCCTCGCGGCCAACCCGAATGACATGACGGCCTCCAAAAATCTCAAAAGCCATCCCAAGTATCTGCGGCCCGAGCAGTACGTCCTCAAACTCACGGATTTCGGCATCGCCCGCGCCAGCGGTGCCATGGCCCGCTTCAGCGAGTCCCGCATCTACAGCGGCACCATCCAGTACATGAGTCCCGAACACATCCGCGGCGAAAATACGGATGCCCGCAGTGACCTCTATGCAACCGGCTGTCTGCTCTACGAGGCGTCTGTCGGCGCCCTGCCATTTACCGGTGAAGACATCGCCGAACAGCAGATCGGCAAGGAACCGGAGCCTCCCCGGCTCAAGGGGGCCAAAATCAGCCGCGAACTGGAATCCTGCATCCTCAAATGCATGGCCAAAAATCCGCGCGCCCGGTTCCAGAATGCGGCCGAGTTCCTGGACGCCCTCCGCGGCAACAAAATGGTTTCCATCGAAAGTTATACGATGGACCACAAAAAATCCCTGAAAAAACTCGAGCGTCAGGCCTCCCGGGAAAAATTCAAAAAGTCACTGACCTCACACACCACCTCCCTTTTCAGGCTGCTGACCACGCTCCTGAAAGTCGGCGTGTTTGTGTTCCTGATCGGCGGGATCGGGGGCGGCGGTTATTACTATTTTTATCCCTACCAGGCCAAACTCAACACAGAGGCCGAAGCCAGCATTGCCAAACTCAAAACAGAGGCCGATGCGGTCGCCTCCTCGGACCCCACCCAGGCGGCGCAACTTCGCAAGGAAGCCACCCGCATCGCGGTCCGCCAGGCGCTCCGGCTCGAACAGCATCCGGCCAAAACCCTCATCATGCCGGCCCTGAATCTGGTCTCGGATCAAACAGGGGCCAAAACCCAATATCTCCGGGTCAATACAGACCCCGCCGAAGCCATCATCGGTGTGGTGGGCAAAAATGTCATCCTCGAAAGCGGTCAGCGCGGCGGACCTTTTGAAAAGGAAACCTTCGATATTATTGTCATGTGCCATGGCCATGAAACCAAAAGGCTCCCGGCAGATTTGAGTGTCACAAAGGAAAAAGCCGACCGTGTCATGGATGTCAAATTAACAGCCTCCTCTGATTTTAAACCAAATTCTAAAACCCCGCCCGCACCTGCACCTGCACCCGCACCCGCACCCGCACCTGCACCCGCACCCGCACCCGCACCCGCACCCGCACCCGCACCTGCACCTGCACCTGCACCCGCACCCGCACCCGCACCCGCACCTGCACCTGCACCCGCACCTGCACCTGCACCCGCACCCGCACCTGCACCTGCACCCGCACCCGCCCCCGCACCCGCACCCGCACCCGCACCAGCACCTGCACCCGCACCCGCACCGGCACCCGCACCCGCACCCGCACCCGCACCCTCTCCGACCCCCGGCCCATAATCACGCCACGGAATCCTCCCCGGGAAAATT
>JANRIZ010000095.1:0-15640 GCA_033764445.1 Verrucomicrobiia bacterium
TTGGCCACACCGTTGGCGTTTTTTGAACCGCGGGCGGCCTCTTCAAAATAGGCGGCCAGATCGCGGTCGGCCACGAGGACGCTGGCGTTGTATTCGCTGACATTGTACTCGGCCACATAGCGGACCTTTTTCTGGTGCGGCAGCTCCGGCAGCCGCGCGCGGGAACGTTCCAGAAAATCAGCCGTCCGCACGGGCATCAGGTCGGGCTCGGGGAAATAACGGTAGTCGTGGGCCATCTCCTTGGTCCGCATCAGATGCGTCTGCCCCGAGGCGTCGTCCCATCGGCGGGTTTCCTGCTGGAGTGTTTTACCCTCGTCGTAGAGGGCGGTCTGGCGCTTGATCTCGTAGGCGAGCGCGCGCCGCACCCCCGAAATCGAATTCATGTTCTTGATCTCGATCTTGGTGCCGTATTTCGTTTCGCCTTTCGGACGCAGGGAAATGTTGCAGTCGCAGCGCATCTGCCCCTTTTCCATGTCGGCATCGCTCACATCACCGTACAGCAGGATCTGGCGCAGCGTGCTCAGAAAGGCAAAGGCCTCCTCGGGGGTGGTGATGTCCGCCTCGGTGACAATCTCCATCAGGGGGGTGCCGGCACGGTTGAAATCGATGCCACTGGTTTTGTCGAAATGAAAGGACTTGGCCACGTCCTCCTCCATGTGGATGCGGGTCAGACGCACCTGTTTGGGGCCGGTGATCTCCTTCTGCACATCCTTCGGGTAACATTCCCGGACCAGGTCCACGTGGCCCCCCACACAGATCGGACGGTCGTACTGGGTGATCTGAAAGTTCTTGGGCATGTCCGGGTAGAAATAATGTTTCCGGTCAAACTTGCAGGTCTCGGCAATGCGACAGTTGACCATCAGCCCGGTCAGGGAAATGGTTTCCAATGCAAAAAGATTCGGCGAGGGCAGGGCCCCGGGCAGGCCCAGACAGACCGGGCAGGTGTGTGTGTTGGGCGGAGCCCCATACTCGCTTTTGCAACCGCAAAACATTTTGGTGCGGGTCTTGAGCTGAACGTGGACTTCCAGTCCGATGGTCACTTCGTATGGCATGGCACTTCCCGGCCTACAGAAATCCGTCCCGGCTGGAAAGCCTATTTTTCCGGGCGGCTGACAACGGACCCCGGAGGAAAACCTTGCCTCCGCCCCGGCAAAAGATAGCATCGGCACGCTGTGAAAGTTGCGATCATCATCCTGTGTTCGGTTGTGGGGCTGCTTATGGTGGCCGTGGGTGTGCTGGGCTTCAAGGTCTATGCCCTGTCCCTGATCAGCCTCGACCAGGCCTCCAAGTTCCAAAACATCCAGAAGGTCTCCACAGAGGAGGTCCAGAAGGAGTTCGCCGCCAAGGAAGCCTCCGACGCGGCCACGCGCACCTTCATGCAGGCTTTCTCCACGGCTGACAATGCGCTCAAGGCCGAAATTCAGGCCAAGGACCGGCTCACGCCCGAGTCCTTTGAGACGGTCTTTCACCAGTCCTTTGAGGGGTTTAATGCCGGCATCCGCATGGCCGAACAGGCTGCCGCCAAATATCCGGACACCTTCTACGGTCAGCAACTGGCCACCCAGGGACTGATTCTGGAGGGGCAGAACTACCCGATACCGGCCCTGCGCCAGAACCGCGACCTGGTCCTCCAGCGCTTCATGGAAAATCGCGGGGTGGCCGTGGCCTTCCTCACCCGCAACGAATGCAAGCTCATCGACAACGCCATCAGCCAGGCCCTTCAGGAGGGCAGGGTCACCATGGGCACGGATCCGACCTGGGAACAGATTCAGCCCTACTTCCGGCCCGACGGACGCCTGGCCTCCAGCGGGGGCAATGACATTCTGGGAAATCCCTTCACGCTCACGACTCTCCGTCCGGACCGGTCCAACGTGAGGATTTCCAAAAAAACACGCGACCTTTTCAAAGAGGCAAAATTCGATTGGGGCCAGTACGCCCCGGAGGAATGACCCCATGCTGCAACAACGTCTCGACGTGGAAACCCTGGAAGCCTGCTGTCTGGCCCCCTACGCCCAACTCAGCGCCCTCTCCCGTGGCCGGGAGCACCCGGAGCCCAGACACGAACTGCGCACGGAATTCCAGCGCGACCGCGCCCGCATCATCCACAGCGCGGCCTTCCGCCGTCTGGAATACAAAACCCAGGTCTTCCTCAATGGCACCGGCGACCATCTCCGCACCCGCCTGACCCACACGATGGAGGTGGCCAGCATCAGCCGCACCATCGCCCGCGCCCTGGGGGCCAATGAGGACCTCGCCGAATGCATCGCCCTGGCCCACGATCTGGGCCACTCCCCCTTCGGCCATGCGGGGGAACGGATGCTCAATTCCCTGATGAAGGGGTTTGGCGGATTTGACCACAACCTCCAGAGTCTGCGCATCGTCGAGGAAATCGAACAGAAATACCCGGGCTTCAACGGACTGAACCTCTCCTGGGAGGTCCGCGAGGGTCTGGTCAAACACGAGACGGCCTACGACACCCCGGATTACAAAAATAAAAAATATTTCCACTTTCCCCGCTCCTCCCTCGAGGCCCAGATCGCCAATCTCGCCGATGAAATCGCCTACTACAGCCACGACCTGGAGGACGGTCTGGAATCCGGCCTCCTCGATGAAAAGGAGCTGCACAAAGTCGCCCTCTGGCGCCAGGCCTCCGAAACGGTCCGCAAACTGGCCCCGAAAATCCCCGCCAAACGCCGCGCCTCCTACATCATCCGCACCCTCATCGACCGCGAGGTCATGGATGTGATCGGCCACTCGGCCGGACTCATCTCCGCCGCCGGGGTCCTCTACACCGATGAGGTCCGCCAGCACAAATCCAATTTGATCCACTACAGCCCGGCCCTGGCCAGGCTCAACATCCAGCTCCGCAAACATCTCTACACAAAGCTCTACTTCCACCCGGAGGTCCGCAAGGTCCATGACCACACCTGCCGCATCATGAGGGAACTTTTCATGCACTACATCAAAAACCCGCGGCTCATCGGACGCCAGTCGGCGGGGCGGATCAGCAAAAACGGACTGTACCGGGCTGTCTGCGACTACGTCTCGGGCATGACCGACCGCTACCTGATCGAACAGTACGAAACCCTCTTCAAAACCAACACCGGCCTGAAAATCTGACACGCCGCCCGGAACCTCTCTCCCATGAAACAATACGTCATCGGCATCGACTTCGGCACGCTCTCGGGACGCGCGGTTCTGGCGGACCCCGCCACGGGGGAAATCCTGGAGTCCTCGGTTTACCACTACAAAAACGGGGTCATCGACAGGTTCCTGCCCGGTGCGTCCACACCCCTGGAGGCGGATACCGCGCTTCAGGACCCGGATGACTACCTCGATGTCCTCAAATTCACCGTGCCCTGGCTGCTGGAAAAAACCGGCATTTCCCCGGCTCAGATCGCGGGGGTGGGGGTGGATTTCACCGCCTCCAGCCCCCTGCCCTGCCATGCCGATGGCACGCCCCTGTGCAAGGACCCGCAGTGGCGTCACAATCCCCATGCCTGGGTCAAGCTCTGGAAACACCATTCCGCCCAGCCCGAGGCCGATGAAATCAACCGACTGGGACGCCAGCGGGGGGAGTTTTTCATCGAAAACTACGGGGGAAAGTATTCGAGCGAATGGTTCTTCTCCAAATTGCTCCAGGTCCTTCACGACGCGCCGGATCTCTACCGCGCCTGCGACCGATGGATCGAGGCGGGGGATTGGATTGTCTGGAAACTCACCGGCCACGAGGTCCGCTCCCAGTGTTTTGCCGGCTACAAGGGAATGTGGGTCAATGCCTACGGCGACGGCTGGGCCTTCCCCCACCCGGATTTTTTCCTGGGTCTCTCCCCCGGCCTCGTCGATCTCTACGACCGCAAATTGAGCATGAAGCTCCATCCACTGGGAACGGTGGCGGGCCACCTCTGCCATGAGGCCGCTCATCTGACAGGTCTTCGCGAGGGCACCCCCGTGGCCGTGGGTGTGATCGATGCCCATGCGGCGGTGCCCGCCTGCGGGGTCGGCGGACCGGGCAAAATGGTCATGATCATGGGCACCTCCACCTGCAACATGCTCCTGACGGATTCCTACCGGCCCGTCGAGGGCATCTGTGGCGCGGTCCACAACGGCATCCTGCCGGGTTGCTGGGGATACGAGGCGGGCCAATCCGCCGCGGGAGACATGCTCGGTTGGTTCGTCGAAAACGGGGTCCCGGAGTCCTTCGCACAAAAGGCCCGGGCGCAGGGTCTGGACCTGCACTCGGCACTCACCCGCGACGCGTCCGCACTCCGCCCGGGCCAGAGCGGGCTGCTGGCCTTGGATTGGTGGAATGGAAACCGGTCCACACTGGTGGATGCGGGTCTGACGGGCTGTCTTTTTGGGTTGAAACTTTCGACCTCCCCGCCGGAAATCTACCGCGCCCTGGTCGAGGCCACGGCCTTCGGCCAGCACCGCATCTTCGATGCGTTTGAATCATCGGGAATTCCCATCAACGAGGTGTACGCCTGCGGGGGGCTCACCCAGAACAGGTGGCTGATGCAGGCCTACGCGGATATCCTCGGGCGTCCGATCTTCACCGCGGCCACCGAACACGCCACGGCACTCGGGTCGGCCATCCACGCGGCGGTGGCCTGCGGCCTGCACCGGGATTTTCCCGCCGCCATCGATGCCATGTCCTCGCTGAACCCGGACCCCTTCATCCCCGACTTCCACCGTCACGCCCGCTATGCGGAAATCTACCGGGAATACTCCGTTCTCTACGACCTCCTGGGCCGCCACCAGCTGCCCACCCTCGGCCAGTTGCGCCGTCTTTCGGAATAACCCGCCATGCATGCCACCGAACTCCATCGCGCGGCGGCCTCCCTGGGTGAAGGGGCCCTCTGGGACGATCGCGCCGCTCGTCTTTTGTGGGTGGATATTCTCCGGGGCGAGGTCCACTCGTTTGACCCGGCCACGGGACGTGACTCCTGCCTGCGTCTGGGGGAGCCGGTCGGCACAGTCGTCCCCCACGCGGACGGAGGATGGGTCGTCGCCCGCAAGACCGACATCATCCATCTGGACCCGGTGACCACCCGGATCACCCGTCTGGCCGACCCGCAGGACATCCCCTCGCACTCCCGCTGGAATGACGGCAAATGTGATCCCTCCGGAAGGCTCTGGGTGGGAACTCTCTCGGCTCTCCCCGGCACCCCGCCGGTATCCGCCCTCTACCGGGTGGATTTGGATGGAAAAATCAATGCCCTGATCCCCCGGGTCCGGATTTCCAACGGGCTGGCCTGGAGTGCCGATGCCACCAAAATGTATTACATCGATTCGCTCCGGCGGTCGGTCGATGTCTTCGATTTCCAGAACGGGTCGGGACGCATTTTCAATCGCCGCGTGCTGGCGGATACCCGCCCCTGGCCGGGGGTCCCGGATGGAATGGCCATCGATGCGGAGGGTCATCTGTGGGTGGCCTTTTACGGCGGCCACGCGGTCCTCCGCTTCGACGGGATCACGGGAAAATTGTCCGGACGCGTGGAGGTGCCGACGGCCTGTGTCACCTCCTGCGCCCTGGGGGGGCCGGATTTTCAAACCCTCTTCATCACCACCGCCCGCGGGGAGGAACCGGACGCGGCCCACGGCGGCCATCTCTTCGCCGGGCGCGTCCCGGTCCCGGGGCTGCCCTGTCACCGGGCCGCAATCAGGCTTTCATGAATCCTTCCCGCAAACGCACCGGCATTTTGCTCTTTGACGAGGTCGAGGTCCTGGATTTCTGCGGACCTTTCGAGGTTTTTTCGGTCACACGCCTCCATCCCGAAAAACGCCGGGAGGAGGCCTCCCCCTTCGAGGTGTTTCTGGTGTCGGAACGCGGCGGAAAAATCACCGCCACGGGCGGATTAAAAGTGGAGTCCGATCATTCTTTTGCCTCCTGTCCCCCACTGGACATTCTGGTCGTCCCGGGCGGATGGGGGACCCGGGCCCTGGCCTTGCACGAACCGCTCCTGCAATGGATCCGGTCCCGGGCCGTAGCGGTTGAGACTCTGGCCTCGGTCTGCACGGGCTCGCTCCTGTTGGCCGCCGCCGGGCTGCTCGAAGGCCGTCGCGCCACCACCCACTGGCAGTCGCTCGACCGCATGCGCGACTCCTTTCCGAACGTCCGCGTCAGCCGCGGGGAACAGGTCGTCGAGGATGGTTCAATCCTGACTTCCGCGGGCATCTCGGCGGGGATCGACATGGCCCTCCGTCTGGTCACCCGCGAGTTCGGGGAGGAGGTCGCCCGCGCGACGGCCCGCTACATGGAATATCCCTTTCCCGAATCCAACGCCCGCCGCATCCGCATCGACTGACCCGTTCCCCTCCGGACCGTGTTCTTCACCCCGCCCCCTTGAGGGCCACCAGCGTCAGCCGGGACCAGGACCACACGGTTTTTCCGTCCTCCTCGCCCAGCCGCATGATCTCACGCACCCGCGGTGAGGCTTCACGGACCAGTCTCAAAACCTCCTCCCGGTTTCCGTCCGGGGTCGCCGCGGTTTCAAAATACCATTGCAAATCGGGCTGCCGGAAAGGATGCAGCTCACTGAGCAACACCTTCAAACCGGCGGCTCCACAGATCTCCGCCCAGCGGCGCGGTGTCAGAAACCGGTGGTGGCTCGGGTCCCGCCACTTCTCGACCTGGTGCAGCCATTCCTCGGTCTCGGGTTCATCGTCGGGGACGGACCCGTCAATGAGCAGAAAATGGCCGCCGGGTCTCAGGACCCGGCAGGTTTCACGCACAAACTCTTCCGGGGAACTGAAGTGATGCGCGGCCACCCGGCAGGTGACCAGATCAAACCCCCCGTCGGCGTACGGCAGGCTCTCGGCGGCATGTTGCCGCGTTTCCACGGTCAACCCGCGTTCCGCCGCCAGAGCGGCCGCCCTGGCGAGCATGCCGGGGGCCAGATCGGCAAGGGTGACCCTGTACCCACAGGCTGCCAGCAGCAATCCCGTATGGCCTCCCCCGGTGGCGACATCCAGGGCGGTGGCCCCGGGCCGGAACGGGATCGTCTTGAGCGCCTGCGCCACATCCTCCACATTTTCGAGAATGTGCCCCTTTCCATACCGGCTGCTCTGACGGTCAAATTGCTCCTGCGCGGCCCGCTGCACGGGGTCCAGACCCGGCCACCGCTCCTCGAAGACACAATCCCCCAACGCGTCGCGTCCCTTCCAGCCGGCTGTTTCCAGCATGGGTCTTTCCTCAAATTGTTCCGCAATCCCCACGCACAGCCACGCGACCAGCTCGGTCCGCTCCGGCAGCCCGAGCAGGGTCTCGACCTCCTTTCGCCGCAAAATGCTCACCCAGCCGACACCCACGCCCTCGGCCCGCGCGGCGAGCCACAGGTTCCCGATGGCCAGACACACGCTGTCCCGGATCGTCTGGGGCATGGGCCCGGCCCCGAGCACAAATTCCCCCGGATCCCGGCACACCACGGCGATATTCAGGGACGATTCCAATATCCCCTCCAGCTTGAGCGAATCGTACAGGTTCCGCCTCGGCTCCTCGGCAATCTGCGCGGACTGCCCGGCATTGACGTCCTCAAAGAGCGCCCGCACTTTGCGGCGGGTTTCCATCGAACGCACGAGGATAAAACGCCAGGGCTGAGAAAACCCGACAGAGGGGGCCGCATGCGCCGCCTCCAAAATGCGCCACAGGGTCTGCGCGGGTATCTCACCGGGCACAAACCGGCGCACATCCCGCCGGGTCCGGATCACCCGGTAAAAAATCTCCCGCTCCTCGGCGGTGAATGCATCGTTCATGTTCGCACGGAATCCTATGCCCAAAACGCGGAAGAGGAAATACAGAAACTTGCTCCATTTGATATGTGCTCATTCAAGAATATATTCCAAACACGCCTTGCAAACAGACGATAAAATGTCATCTTGGATGTCTGACCATTTCAATTCCCGATCAAAAAAAACGTCCCTCTAGTCCATGCAAATCAAAAGAATCAAACTCAAAAACTGGCGCAACTTCACGAACGTTGACGTTTTATTGGAAAAACGCACCTTTATCGTTGGTGCCAACGCCTCTGGAAAATCAAATTTTTTGGAAGCTTTCAGATTTCTTCGTGATGTAGCCAGTCAAAGCGGTGGCGGTCTTCAGAAAGCACTCAAGGACCGCGGCGGACTTGGCAAGGTCCGCTCTCTGGCTGCCAGACAGTATCCAAACATTTATTTTGAAATTGAACTAGAGGATTCTGACTCGGTCACTTGGGAGTATCGATTGGAGATCGGACAAGCCTCCGGACACCGTCGTTCGATTGTCAAACGAGAGGAGGTGTATAAAAACAAATCAACATCACCCCATCCATTGATCCAGCGTCCAAACAACGACGATAACAGAGACCCGGACCGCCTCACACAAACCTATCTTGAGCAAATCAACAGCAATCAGGAATTTCGTCCCATCGCTGATTTTTTTTCGCGGATTGTGTATCTCCATCTGGTTCCTCAATTGCTCAAACATGCTGAGGGTATCCAAGGTAACTTTTTGGAAAGTGATCCTTTTGGGCAGGGATTTCTTGAGAGAATCGCCAGCACGAGCGATACAAAACGCAATCGACGACTCAAACAGATACAAAGTGTTTTGAAAAAGGCCGTCCCCCAACTGGCGGAATTGCAGTTTGAACGGGATGATTCGAATGGTAAACCCCATTTAAAGGCCAAGTATTCCCATTGGCGCGTCAATGGAGCATGGCAACGAGAGGATCAATTTTCTGATGGCACCTTGCGACTGATTGGTCTGTTTTGGGTTTTGCAGGAGGATTCAGGCTTGCTTCTGCTGGAAGAACCGGAACTTTCTCTCAATGGAAAAATCGTCCGTTATCTCGCCCCTTTTGTCCATAAACTGCAGGGAAACGCCCAGGTATTAATTACAACCCACAGTGCCGATCTTTTATCCGACACTGGCATTTCACTTGAAGAAACAGTCCTGCTTGAGCCTTCTTCAGAAGCTACAAAAATCCGATCCGCGAGTTCAATGACCGATGTAAAAGCTCTTGTTGATGGAGGCGCAGAATTGGGCGCGGCCCTTTTGCCGCATGCTTCACCCCGGGAAATCATTACACTTTAAAATATTGAGCTTTCTTTTATGGGACAGGTTCTTGCGATTGTGGCAGAGGACAGGCTGACAGAGGCTGTATTAGTGAAGTGTGTCAAAACTTATCTTCCAAAACACAATATCATCCGAAGCGAAGTCAAGGGTGGGCGGGGGAATGTTTTAAAAGAAATTCCTGCCTATTTGAATCTCGCGAAGAAAATGCCGGTGATAGTGGGTATTGACTTAGATCACGATCCTTGCCCTCCTGCATTATTAAATAAAATCAATCTGCCCAACTCAAAAATCCATTTCATTCTTCGGATCGCAGTTAAAGAGGTTGAATCGTGGATTCTTGCTGACAAGAAAAGATTTTCAAGATTCGTCAATGGATCCTCAGACTCCATCCCAAACGAACCAGACAATCTTCCAGACCCCAAATTATTTCTATTAGAGTTTGCACGGAACACCGCATCTTCTGAACTTAAAAGGGATTTGCTGCCGGTAAATTTTGGGCAGTATCCGAGAATTGGGCCTGCATACAACCTGCGCATGTGTGACTTTACCCTGCAAAAATGGAAACCTGAGGTGGCCCGCAAAAAGTCTCCCAGCTTGAATCGTGCGATTACTGCCTTGGAAAATCTTGCCGCCATGTGAGCCCATCTCCTCCCCCCCTGTTCTCCGGTATTTACTGTTTCCCGCCAACGGTCTACCCTCTTGCCCATGCCTTTTCCCCTGCTTGACCGGACCGGGCTTCGGATCAAACCGCTCACGGCCCGGAAAAACAAATTCCGCATCGAGGACATCTTTGTCCGTCCGACGGAATCCCCCCGGGACCTCTCCCCGGAATCCCTGTCCAAAATCCCGGAAATCATCTCCCGCATCCGTCAAGCCCGGTCTTCCGGTCGTCCGGTCATCCTGGCCTTCGGGGCGCATGCGATCAAAAACGGACTCGGGCCGCTGATGATCCGTCTCATCGGGGAGGGCTGGATCACCCACCTGGCCACCAACGGCGCGGGCATCATCCACGATTGGGAGTTCTCCTTCCAGGGCGCCTCCAGCGAGGATGTGCGGGCCTACGTCCAGGAGGGTCAGTTCGGCATCTGGCAGGAAACCTGTTCCCACATCAATCTGGCCATTGTCGTCGGCGCCTACGAGGGTCTGGGCTACGGGGAGAGTGTCGGCCGCCTCATCGAAAACGAGGGACTGACCCTGCCCGACACGGCGACTCTGGAGCAAAATGTCCGCGAGTGGATGCCCGCCGATGCCGACCGTGCCTCCGCGGCCCTGGACCTTCTGGATGTCCTCCGCCGCTTTGGCCTGAAGCCGGGTTTCCTGGCAATTCCCCACCCGCACAAACAATACAGCATCCAGGCGTCCGCCTGCCGTCTGAAGGTGCCCTTCACGGGCCACCCCATGATCGGGCACGACATCATCTACAACCATCCGATGAACCACGGGGCGGCGATCGGACGCGCCGCGCTCCGGGATTTTTTGTGCTACGCCGAAAACATCCGCCAGATCGAGGGCGGGGTCTACCTCTCGGTGGGGTCGGCGGTCATGTCCCCGATGATTTTTGAAAAGGCCTTTTCCATGGCCCAGAACCTGGCCATCCAAAAGGGACGCCACATCGACAGCCACTACATCGCCGTGGTGGATCTGGCCCAGGCCCCGTGGGACTGGGCCCGCCATGGCGAACCGCCCATCGACAACCCCGCCTACTACCTGCGCTACTGCAAAACCTTCAACCGCATGGGCGGCACCATGCAGTACCTGACCGCCGACAACCGCGATTTTCTGCTGGCTCTTTACCAGGGTTTGACGAAAAACTGATCCATCCTGTTGACCCCCCTATGAAAACACTCCTCCCCTCCCTCCTGACCCTGCTCCTGCTTCTCTCCCCCGTCCTCCTCGTGGCGGAATCCGAAAAAAAGGAGAAGGACGAGACAAAACCGGAAACCATTTCTGCCAAGGAGGTCTCGGCCCTGATCCTCGACTTTGAGGCCGACCCGCTGGGAGACAAGGGCAAACGCGCGGCGGCCCTGATCCTCGACTTTGCCAACACCTCCGAGGAGGTGCAGATGACCCTCGGCAAACATGTCCTGCCCTGGTACGGCAAGATCACCGACTCGGATTTTGAGTCCCGGGACACGCTCATGCTCGCCTACATCTCCGGCAACATCAAAAGCCAGCTCAAAAACAAAAAGCCCGCCGATGATCCCTACGCGGGCTGGGTCCAGGTCTTCCTCACCTACCGCCAGCTCCAGAAAAGAAATCCGAAACTGGTCATCGCAGAGGTCGAGGAACTGCTCAAGGTCAACAGCAAGGGTCAGCTCCGCAGTTTCGCCGACAAAACCCTCCGCGAGGGCGACCGACCCCCGAAGGAATCACCCAGACTGTAGTCCCGCTTCAGCCACACACATTCCTGCTGTCTGGAATGTCAATCCACGGACTCTGCAGTGTAAAGCTTCTCCCCAAAATCCGTGTTTCATCCGTGTTTGATCCGTGGCTCTCAAAGAGTCTCATGGAATCGGAGGCGCCGGAACGAAGGGCCCACTACCTCACGGGAACCCGGGCTTCCAGCTCCTCCACCTTCAACCCCACCCCACCCTCGGCCAGACCGAGCTGAAGGGTGTGCCCGCTGACCAAGGACGATTTCAAAATCCATTCGGCCAGGGGGCGGCCCGCGTAAATTTCAAAATTCCGGCGCAGGGCCGGAACCCCCTCGGAAAGATCCGTCCGGTCAATGATCCACCGGGTCGCCTCCTCCGTGACCCGGAAACCCACACCCCCGGCCAGACAGTTCCGCCCCGTCTCCACGGCAAATTGCTCCATGATCCGGTGGAGATGCCGCGAATGCAGCCGGTGGAAAAGAACCAGGTCGTCGGCCCGGCGCACGAGCGGCAGGGGTAGGGAGTCCCGCAGGGCCTCAAACGCAAACTTGTAAAGCTGGCTGGGCGGATAGCCGGCATGGGCAATCAGGTCCCCACCCACATTGGTTTCAAAAACAAACAGACACTCCCGGAAGGACACCAGGGCCCGGGTCTGGTCCCGCAGGGTGCCCTCGTCAAGAAGACGGACAAAATAATCGACGGTATCCGTCGCGGCGGACTCGATATTGACCACATGAATGACCCGCCGCGGCGTTTCCAGGACCGCCGCGGTCAGTTGCGCCAGTAAGGGCCGTATTTCGGTTTTCTCGCGGGCGGCAAAATTCAGAAACAACGGTTCGGCCCCGGTTCCGGTATATGCCCGGGCGAGATTCCGCACGGCGTGCGTTTTGCCCACACCATGGGGCCCAAGAAAAATCAGCGCCGCACGGGGACGGTAACTGTCCACCGCACAGAGCAGTTTTTGTTCGAGAGCCCGCACAATGGTGGCAGTGGCGGAGTCCTGCCCGACCAGCCCCCCGGCGAGCACCTCAGGCAGGTTCCTGAGAAAGGCGACCATGTCCCGCGGCTCCCGTGCCAGGGCTGCGGAACGCGGGGCCTTGCGGGCCGTTTTTTTGATCAGGGGGGTCCTTGCCATGGTCCGGGTCTGGATGAGGTCCTGATCCTACCATTCTTCCCAAAACCCGAAAGCGGAATTTTGGTCGGATTCAGTTTTTTATGAAGAATTTGAAACCGTATTCATCCCAAGTGAGGTGGCACAGGTAACGGAGCCACAGACTTGTCCCGGATGGTTCGGGATGGACACGGATCAAACACGGATGGGAAAGTCTTTTTGGAAGTAGAGTATCCCCCCATGGCCGCCCGGAGCCAAAAAAGCAATGAGCTCAGGATAAGGAGGAAAATGATCTTTTGAAAGAGATTCTCTCTGTGACCTCTGTGGTGAAAACCAATGCTCAGCGGCCCTTCAATTCCGACGCCCTGACAGGGCTTTTTCATCAGTCAGCTTCCCCACAAATCCGCGTTCATCGGCGCAATCTGCGGGTCACTCTTCTTCTGCTGTTCCGCTTCATCTTCGGTTTGAAAAGAGCGGAGCGGAGGCGGAGGCGCCTCCTGATGCACGCGGGGGCGCGTGCGCTCCCCGGTCAGTTCTGAAAGAATCTACCTTTTGTGTGTTTTGTGCCTTGAAGTTTACCCCGGATTGATCGGGGCGGCCAAAATGCGGCGTTGACATATGATCTCAACGGGAATCAAAAATCCCCAGGCGGCTAAGGATGGAATCCGATTTTGGGTTTTGGTTTTTCGGGCGGAGGGGTCATCAGTTGGCGAAGAGCGTTGAAGACAGCTTTAAAGTTTTGTCCATGGTCTTTGAAACCACGTTCGAGGGCATCGACTTTGCGGTGGAGTTGTTCGACAGAGAGTGCCATGCGGCGCAATTTGACGAAAGCGCGAACGACAACCATGCTCATTTGGACAGCTTGGGGACTGTTTAATACGGTAGCCGCCATGATAGCCCCGTGTTCCGTGAAAACGTAAGGCATGTACTTGCGATGCTGGCCCCGCTTTAAGGTTGCATTTTGCAACCTTAAAGAATTCCACTCTTTTTCGGTGAGTTGAAACATGAAGTCCTCCGGGAAGCGCTCCTTGTTGCGGACGACTTGTTGATTGAGACGTTTAACGGTCACTCCGTAGAGAGCGGCCAGGTCACTGTCGAGAATGACACGGTGGCCACGGAAAGAAGCGATTAAAGAAGAAATATGCCGTGAAGGAGAGATTTGGGACATGCTGATCAGATAGTGATACGGGATACACTTTGTGGCGAGGAATTATTTGTGGGCAAAACAGGCGGCAGGCCAGTGTGTGAGATAGGAAAAAAATCCCCTGCAATTCCGACGCCCTGACAGGGCTTTTTCATCAGTCAGCTTTCCCACAAATCCGCGTTCATCGGCGCAATCTGCGGGTCACTCTTCTTCTACTGCTGTTCCGCTTCATCTTCGGTCTGAAAAGAGCGGAGGCGGGGGCGCCTCCTGATGCACGCGGGGGCGCGTGCGCTCCCCGGTCAGTCCTGAAAGAATCTACCTTTTGTGTGTTTTGTGCTTTATTGCGGCCAAAAACACGTTGTGACCAGTGATCATATCCGAGATTCCAAATCCATGTCGGTGACCGCACCCTGCGAGGCGCTGGTGGTCATGGCCGCGTACTTGGCCAGCACCCCCCGCGTGTATTTGGGTTTGGGTTTGCGCCAGGCCTTCAGGCGTCTGCGGATTTCAACGGCAGGGAGGTCGAGGGTCAGTCTGCGGTTTTTGGCGTCAATGGTGATCGTGTCCCCGTTTTTGACAATCGCCAACGGTCCGCCCACGTGGGCCTCGGGGGAAATGTGCCCCACCACAAACCCGTGGCTGCCACCGGAGAAACGTCCGTCGGTGATCAGCGCCACGTCGTGCCCCAGCCCGCGGCCCATGACCGCCGCCGTCGGGGAAAGCATCTCGCGCATGCCCGGCCCGCCCTTGGGCCCTTCGTACCGGATCACAATCACGTGCCCCTTTTGAACCGTGCCATCCGTGATGGCGGCAATGGCTTCGGGCTCGGAATCAAACACCAGCGCACGGCCCGTAAAAGTCAGTCCCTCTTTGCCGGTGATTTTGGCCATGGCCCCCTCGGGCGCGAGGTTGCCCTTGAGCACCACCAGATGGCTGTCCTTTTTGATGGGCCTGTCCAGCGGCATGATGATCGACTGGTTTTTGGGGTAATGCTTCACGGACTTCAGATTTTCGCGGAGCGTTTTGCCCGTGACGGTCATGACGTCCCCGTGCAGGAGCCCTTCCTCAAGCAACACCTTCATCAGAGGCGCGATGCCGCCGATCCTGATCAGGTCCACCATGAAATATTTTCCGAACGGTTTGAGATCACCCAGACAGGGCACCTTGCGACCGATGCGGTCGAAGTCGTTGATGTCCATTTTGAATCCACGGGCATGGGCGATGGCGGGCATGTGCAGGGCCATGTTGGTCGAGCCTCCGAGGGCGAGGGCCGTGACAATCGAATTTTCAAAGGCCTCCCAGGTCATGATGTCGTGGGGTTTGATTCCGCGTTTGAGCAGATGAACCACCGCGGCACCGGCCGCCCGGCACTCGGCAAGTTTATCCCTGGAAACCGCCGCGCGGGCGGAACTGCCCGGCAGACTCATGCCCATGGCTTCAATGGCGGAGGCCATGGTATTGGCCGTGTACATGCCGCCGCAGGAACCCGGCCCTGGCAAAGCGCATTTTTCAATCTGGTTGAGCTTCTGGATCGTGATTTTGCCGGCTGACTGCGCCCCGATGCCTTCGTAGACGGAGACAATGTCCACAGGCGTTTTGGTGCCGGTCAGGCACCCGGGCAAAATGGTGCCGCCATAGACAAACACGCCGGGACGGTTCAATCGCGCAATGGCCATGACACAACCGGGCATGTTTTTATCGCATCCGCCCAGGGCGACGATCCCGTCAAACCCCTCGCAGGCCATCACGGTTTCGATGGAATCGGCAATCACCTCCCGCGACACGAGCGAATATTTCATCCCCTCGGTGCCCATGGAAATGCCGTCGGAAACGGTGATCGTATTAAAGATGACCGCCTTGCCCCCGGCCTTGTCGGCTCCCGCCGCCGCATCGCGGGCGAGCCCGTCAATATGGACGTTGCAGGGGGTGACCTGACTCCAGGTGGAGGCGATGCCCAC
>JANRIZ010000099.1:0-7296 GCA_033764445.1 Verrucomicrobiia bacterium
ATCGGAAGTCTTGCAAGGGCTGCGGCTTTACCGCACATTGCGGCGTGACCCGATCCGATTTTATCAATGGGCCTCGAAACTGATGACCCCTTTTTTCCAATCCTCCCTTCCGGGCCTGGCCCTGCGGCACGCGATCGCCCCCACACGTCGGGAAATGCTCCGGTCCCTGGCCGGGATCAAAACAGGTGTTTTTTCCTCCTCACCCCTTCAGGAGTGGCGATGATGAAAAGGACCGTGGCCATCGTGGGAGGCGGACCCGCCGGATTGAGGGCGGCGGAGGTCTTGGCGGAAAATCCCGGCCTCGAGATCGTGCTCTTTGACGCCAAACCCTCCGTCGGACGGAAGTTTCTGGTGGCGGGGCGCGGCGGATTGAATCTCACGCATTCGGAGCCGGTGGAGAAATTTGCCGGACGCTATTCCGGTGATCCCGCGGTGTGGCAATCGTTGCTCGCGGATTTTGATCCGCAGGCGATGACCCGGTGGGTCAGAAGCCTGGGGCTGGACACCTATGTGGGAACCAGTGGCCGCATTTTTCCCGAGGGCAACCGGTCCGCGGAACTGTTGCGGGCCTGGGTGCGCCGGATCAAATCCCGCGGCGTGCAGTTGCGGATGCGTCACCGTTGGGGCAAAATCCGCCGCGAGGACCACCGCTGGCAGCTCGCATTTGAGACCCCCGACGGGGCGGCGCATTTTGCGGCGGAGGCGGTGGTGTTTGCCCTGGGCGGCGGGTCATGGCCGGAGACCGGGTCGGATGCCCGGTGGGTGGAGGCGTTTGCGGCCCAGCAGATCGCTCTGGCACCGATGGAGCCGGCCAACTGTGGCTGGGAGGTTGACTGGCCCGCCGCCATGCTCGGACGGATCGAGGGCAGGCCGCTCAAGAACATCGCCGTGCGCGCCGGTCCGGCGGAGCGGACCGGGGAACTGCTGGTGACCCGGTACGGACTCGAAGGGGGAGCCCTGTATGCCCTTGGCCATGAATTGCGCCGGATGAAGCAGCCCTCGCTGCTGATTGATTTCAAACCGGAACTCCGTGAAAAAAACCTCGTCCACAAACTCGGGGACATCAAAAAAGGCGAGGCCTTTGACCGGGCCCGGAACGCGTGGAATCTCAGCGACGTGTGTGTGGCGCTTCTTGAAAGGGCCGGAGCCCGCACCGCCAGCGTGCATCAGCTCGTGGGGCTGGTCAAATCCTACCGGCTGGTGCTCAAGGGGCCGCGTCCGCTGGCCGAGGCGATTTCGACCGCCGGGGGGGTCCGGTGGGCGGAACTCGACAGTCATCTGATGCTCCGCAAAATGCCGGGGGTTTTTCTGGCCGGGGAAATGATCGATTGGGAGGCCCCCACCGGCGGATACCTCATGCAGGGATGTTTTGCCACCGGCACCCGGGCCGCCGCCGGGGTGGCCGGATTTTTGCACCCACAAAAAAACCCCGCCGGTTGAGGGCGGGGTTTTTTGAATGATATTTCACCAAACGCACATCATTGCCACATGACGTCAGTGGTCAGAACCGTGGGGGTGAATAGATCCCTCAGGGCTGTCACCACTGTCAGTTTTTGTGCCGGGATGATGTTCGTGTAGATCACGCCCAGTGTTGAGTTGATGGCGAGCAGATCGACCGCTGAATTGCCGACGTATATTTTACTGCCACTTTTGAAGTAGCCCTGGTTGACCAGTGAATCGAAGTGAATCGAAGTACTGGTACTCAGGCCCTTCTCAATGGCGTACTGTTCCGCGGCATAGTCGATCATGCGCACATCATTGACGAGCGTGGTTGCCTGTGACCTCACCCTCGCACGGAGGAAGTTGGGCACGGCAATAGCAGCCAGCAACGCGATGATGGCTACCACGATCATGATTTCCACCAGGGTAAAACCCGGGTGGCTGTTATGAGTCATGTTATGATTCCTGTTTTTTATTGAGGTGAACTGGTCTCAATGACCACCCATGAAGGGAGGAGATTGAAGGATCAGCCCTCGACTATAATCCTAGCAGGTGGGCATATTTGTCAATCAATAATTGATTTTTGCCAGTGTAAATTGTGTAAAATCTCCTGAATAATTTTCAACGCTGTAACGTCCACCCAATCCTGACTTTATTAAAAATTTAGTCGTCTCTTTTTCAGGTTGAATATTATGGTAGGACTGTTACATACATCGGCTTTTCCATGAATGCAGAAATTGAATACGCCGCCCTCCAAAGCCTGCCCAAGGTCCGATCCTACGATGAAATCGTCACCCGAATCCGGGCCTTGGAGAAGGACGGAATCTGGAAAGCCTACGAATTGGGCATTGTGGCCGGTTACCCGATTTACTGGTTGAAAAACGTCCGCAAATGGCCCGGCCGCCACGTGATTCATCTGACCGCGGGGGTGCACGGGGATGAGCCCGCAGGGGTCCTGGGATTGCTTGATTTTCTGGAGAGTCTGACCCCCGGGGAGATGCAGGCCTTTTCCTTTACTGTCTACCCCTGCATCAATGCCTGGGGATATGAACGGAACCAGCGGCTGAATTCCGAGGGGCTGGACATCAACCGTTGTTTTACCCCGCGCTCAAATTGTTCGGAAACACGGCTGATGAAATTTCTGTGGAATCGGCGCCGTTACGATCTGGCCGTTTCCTGTCACGAGGATTTTGATTCCTCCGGGGCCTACCTGTATGAGCTCAAGGCCAAGGCCCCGTTTTGGGGTCCGGAAATCCTGAAGACCTTCGCGGATCATGTTCCCATCGACCAGCGTCCGGAAATCGAGGGGCGCCGCGCCCAGCAGGGATGGATTCAACGGCACATGAACGATTTTCCCGCGCGTCTGCATCCCGAGTCGATCTTTCTGTACCTGAACCACACCCGCCATTCCATCACCTTTGAAACCCCCAGCCTCCATCCCCTGGCCAGCCGTGTCTCCGCCCAGGTGGGGGGACTTCGGCGCTGTCTGGAACTTTTCAAAACGCCCGGTGGCCCCGCAAGTCTGTGACCCGGCAGCCCCCCGTCATGTGAAGCCCCCCGCGCTCTGGCCAGACATTGATCATTTTATGAATCCGCACTCTGTCCCGAGTTCCTCCCCCGCCACCTGGTCCCGCGACACCGCCGGACTCCCCTGTGTGGATTTGGATTTGGAAACGCATTTTTTCCCCTCCGCCCCCTTCAAACATCTGATGTCCACCGGAAAAATCAGCGTTTTTGCCGATCAATGGGGCAACGCCAATCCCCTGACCTGCGAGGGGGGCTTTGTGCAATTTGCGCCCAATGAGTACAGTGCGCGTTCGTCCATGGCGGCGGTTTTTTTCCCGTCCCAGGGGGACCCGGTTTCCCTGGTGTACAGTGAACTTTCCGGGGAGAAGAAAATCCGTTATGGAACCGGGTATGCCGTGTATTCCGGTCTGACCGCCGGGGGCTTGAGGGTCACCCAGGAATTTCTCACCCCGCCCGGAGGGGGCCGGTACTTTGTCGGGCGTTTGCGGGTGGAAAACACACAATCCCGGACGGTCCATGGACGGATGAAAATCCAGAGTGACGTCCTGCCCTTCAAGGGCGGGGCAAAAGTGCCCGCACCCTATCCCGATGAGCGGGAGTTCCGGGACGGGGACGGATGGGTCCGATGGGAAACCCGGGATGAATTGAAGGGGGTATTTTTATGCGGTCCGGAAGGTTGGACCGGGTGGGGCGATGGGATGACCCTCAATCTCCGGCGCGACATTTCGCTGGCGCCGGGCGGGATTTTTGAGGAGGCGTTTGCCTTTGGATACGGAGAGGGATTCGACCCGGCGACCATCCGTTCGGGATGTGCCCAGGCCCATGTGACCGGGGTGGCCGGCCAATGGGCGGCCCTGCTGGGAGGGGTGACACTTCAGGCACCCGAGCCATGGATGGTGGATGAGGCGCGGTGGTGCATGGGGCAGTTGTATTCCTTCATGAGCTACGACAGCAGCAGCGCCGAGTACTTTGCGTCGCTGGGCGGATACGGCTGGCCTAGTTTCAGCATCCGGGAGGTGGCCGAGACGGCGATGGCCCTCGCCTATTGGGACCGCGACAAAACCCGGAGCAATCTGCGCTGGTATGCCCGTCTCCAGCAACAGGACGGGAGATTCCGCCAGCACCACAACTTCCGGTCCGACTGCCAGAGCCAGCCGCATGCCTATGACATCGATCTTTGGTTTGTGCTGGGGGTGACCGAATGTGTGCTTTCCGCCGGGGGCGACCCCGGGTTTTTGGATGAGCGTTGTGCCAGCTGGGACGGACCCGAGGAGACCATTTGGGAGCATCTGTGCCGGGCCTTTCGGGCCATTCTCCGGTGTCGGGGGGACCGTGGACTGGTGCTCTTTCCCGACTGGGATGATTATCTGTCCGGAGTGGGGCGTGGCGGGAAGGGTCAGTCGGTGATGAATTCCGGGATGGCGGTGCGGGGATTTGACAATCTGGAGACACTGGCCCGGCAGCGCGGGCAAACCGAATTTGCCGCGGAGGTGGCCCGGGCCCGGGATGACATGCGGCGGGCGGTTGCGGAGGCCTTTGACGGGGATTGGTTCCTGCGCGGGTACAAGGATGACGGTTCGGCCTTTTGCTCCCGTGAGGAGGACCGCATTTCCCTCGTCTCCCAGGCCTTTGCCGTGCTGGGACGCTGTGGCACGCCCGAGCAGAGACGCCGGGCCCTGCGCTGCGCCATTGAAAAATGCCAGACGCCCATCGGACTGATGCTGATGAACCGGCCCGTGAGTTGTCCGCCTCCGCCGGAGATTTCCCTCTGCCCCATCCCCAGCGGCGAAGGTGAAAACGCCGGCATCTGGCCGCAGACCAATCACTGGTTCATCTGGGCCCTGGCCGAGGAGGGAATGATCGAGGAGGCCTGGGATTGCTGGAAAAAGGCGAGCCTTCACCGGCATGCGGCGGAGCATCCGGAAATCCCCTACGGAATTTTCAACGGACCGGATTGTTATTCCTCAAAATGGGCCGGTCCGCGCGAGGGCTGGACCCAGATCCTGCTCATTGACCGTGCGGCCTTTGTCCCCATGAACCCCGCCATCGCATGGCAGGCCTTTTCCATGATCAAAATCAATGAGGCGATCCGCCGGGGCGGCGGTTCGGGTCATTGACAATGTGGGGGTGCCGACCTAGCCTGCCCGCATGAAAATTGTGGTGTTGGACGGACGGACCCTCAATCCCGGCGACCTCTCCTGGGAGCCGCTTCGGGGGCTCGGAACCCTGGAGGTCCACGACCGGACCACCCCGTCCGAATTGACGGACCGGATCAGCCGGGCCGATGTGATCCTGACCAACAAAGTCCGCCTTCCGGCCGAGGCCCTTGCCCAAACCCCGGCACGGCTGGTCAGTGTCCTGGCCACCGGTTACGATGTGGTGGACATCGCCGCCGCACGTTCAAAGGGAATCACGGTGACCAATGTCGCCGGTTACAGCACCGCCTCGACGGCGCAGCTGACCGTGGCATTGCTGCTGGAGCTGACACACCGGGTCGGCCTCCACGATCAGGCGGTCCATGCGGGGGAATGGGTCAACAGCCCGGATTTCTGTTTTTGGAAATCGCCCCTCATGGAGCTGGACCAGAAAACCTTTTTGCTTGTCGGGGCGGGGACCATCGGGCGCCGGGTGGCCGCCATCGTCGAGGCGATGGGCATGAAGGTGGTGGCGGCAGAATTGGCCGGCAGGTCGGGGGCGGGACGAAGCGATTTTCCCCGGCTTCCCTTTCCGGAGGCCCTGGCGGAGGCGGATGTCATCAGTCTGCATTGTCCGCTGACCCCGCAGACGCGGCATCTGATCGATGCCGGGAGTCTGGCCCGTTTCAAAAAATCCGCCTTTCTGATCAATGCCTCGCGGGGTGGGCTCATCGACGAGGCCGCCCTGGCCGTGGCGCTGCAGTCCGGACAATTGGCGGGATTTGCCTGTGATGTTCTCAGTACCGAACCCCCTGCGGCGGACAACCCCCTTCTGACCGCGCCCCGGACCGTGATCACGCCGCATATTGCCTGGGCCTCGCGGGAATCCCGGACCCGGCTGCTGGCCGAGACAGCCGAAAACATCCGCGCCTTTCAGACCGGCCAGCCCCGCAACGTGGTGACCTGATCACAGCTGGCTGGCCACCGCCGAGGCGATGAACATCAGGGCTGTGATGAGTGCGGTGGCCTGGAGGGCGATGCAGAGGATCGCCTGCCGGTGGTACTTGATCTTGTTGCTGAGAATGGCGCCGACCACCAGAATCTGCCGCCTGTATTCCTCCAGGGCATCCTCGATGGAAAACCCCGCTTTGAGCGCCTCCGTACAGCGCCGGGCTTCGGCAAACTGATCCTCGCCATACACGCAGAAGAGTGCGGTCATCTGTTTGAAGAGGGGGGAACTGAGAAAGGGTCCGCGGGTGTTCGGGGTTCGGGCAATCAGACTCATCAGGGCATTGATGAAGGCCAGGAAACCGAAGGCGATGGACAGAAACCAGCACAATCCCATCAGCCCGCGTGAAGGGATATCCCGGGGCAGAAAGGAAAGGGGGGTCCACTGTCCCGCCATCGCAAGGAAGAGCGGGGTCAGAAGCGTGCCGCCGGCCATCAGGAGGATGACAAAAAGCAGCGCCATTGTTTTCAGGTCTGTGAAGCGGATGATTTCCTGGAGGTTCTGGTAGCTCTCGCGGGCATGGGCCAGCGGGGCGCCCAGATCGGGGGCGGCGGGGGCCGGAGTGGGCGAAGGGGAGGGGAAAAACGAGGACGCGATTTTTTGAAAAAATTCAATCATGGGGAAGCCTCTGGGTCAGCTTGCACCACTGTGCCAAAAAAAGGTGTTTCTGGCAATGCCCCAATGAGTCACGGCCTTGACGCTTCGGGGCGGCAGGCCCTATAAACGGAGAGAGGGAGGTTCTTCCGCATTATGGATACATTAATGTCACTGCTCAAATGGATGGTGGTCATCTTTCTGCTGATTTTTCTCAGGGAGCCTGTTTCCAAATACATCAAAAAATCCACCTCCGCCGTCGATCACGTGCACCAGACCGCCCAGACCTCCCTTCAGCTGCGGAGTTACAAATCCCTCCTGAGCCTGTATTTTCAGGAAAACGGGAAACTTCCCGATGATTTGGGCGAATGGCTCCGGCAGGAGTTTAATCTCTCCACCGGAAAGGATGCCGCCCTCGATGCGTGGGGCCAGCCTTTTGTCAAATTTGTCGAAGGGGGTACCCAGGGCATCCGCAGTCCGGGTCCGGACGGCGTCACGGGGACAGAGGACGACATGGTATCGGTCATCGTCCGCTGAGGGGGCGAAGGTTCAGATCGTGCGCGGGCAATCCGGGGTTTGATGGATCACCTG
>JANRIZ010000108.1:0-3389 GCA_033764445.1 Verrucomicrobiia bacterium
ATTGAAAATGGCGGACAGGCAGGGATTGCGTTTTTCAGAATGAAAAACGCCTGCCCATCGGATTTCATCAGCCGGTTTCGCCCTTGCGGGCGTGGCAGTCGAACGGCGTTCTCATCCCTGCCTGGGGGAAAATGGCGGACAGGCAGGGATTCGAACCCTGGGTCGGCTTTCGCCGACACACGCTTTCCAAGCGGGCGCATTAGACCACTCTGCCACCTGTCCGGGGGTGTGGTCCGATCATTTAAACAAGATTGCGGCGGGTTTGACAACGAGAGAATTCACAAAATGCCCGGTTCTCCGCATGCGCCCCGCCTCCTGTAAAAACCGTGTGACGAAAAAATATTTCCATGGACATTTGAAATGTTTGCACGCTCTATAGAAATCAGAATGGGCCTTCCAAAGAACTACGTGCTGGACACTTCGGTTCTCATCCACGATCCCCGAAGTGTGTTCAAATTCGAAGAAAACAACGTCTTCATCCCGGCGGATCTCCTCGAGGATCTCGACCGGCTCAAGACCGAGCAGTCCGACCGCGGGGTCCGGGCCCGCGATGTGATCCGTCTGCTCGACAACCTCTTCAAGGACCCCGGCCTGATGCGGGCAGGGGCGGCCACCCCGGGAGGCGGAAAAATCCTGGTCGTCTCCCGCGAGGAATCCAACGATTCCGCGGCCACCACGGCCATCCAACGCTTCCGCCGCCAGTTCCCCGATGAGGCCAAGATCGACAACCGCATCCTCGCCTCGGCCATCAAGGTCATGGCCACCCAGAAACCCCCCACGATTCTGGTCACCAAGGACATCAACATGGCCCTCAAAGGCCGCTCGGCGGGTCTCGAAACAAACGATTACCTCAATGACAAGATTGACGACCCGGCCATCCACCACAACACCCCCCTGGCCGTCGAGGTCTCCGTCCATGAGATGCAGCGGTTCGCCAGCTCGGGTTACCTCGATGTGGAGGCGGACCGTCTCAACGGTCTTTCCCTCAACGAATATTGCCTGATCAAAACCTCGCAGGATAAAACCATGCCCGCCCGGTGCTGTGGTGAGACAATCCTCAAAAAACTCAACTATCCCCAGGCCCTGAACATCCCGGGGGGCATCGCCATCAAGCCGCTCAACCTGGGCCAGCAGTGTTTCCTCGACGCGCTTTTCGACCCGGATATCACTCTGATCACCGGCTACGGTCGTGCGGGCACGGGCAAAACCCTCGTCGCGGTGGCGGCGGGCCTGTCGATGGTCTACCGGCGTCATTATCAGAAGCTCATCGTCACCCGCTCGGTTGTCCCCGTCGGCGGCGACACCCTCGGCTACCTCCCCGGCGATCTGGAGGAAAAGATGCGCCCGTGGCTCCAGCCGATCTACGACGCGATCGAATTCATCCTCTCCCCCTCCCATGTCTCCCCCCAGGAGGACTCCCGCAAAAAGGGCAAAAAAAAGCCCGAGCCCCGTTCCGAACCGCCCCCGATGCACAACGGCAAACCGGGTCAGGCGGTCAAACCCCACGAAAAACTCATCGCCCAGGGCATCCTCGAAATCGAGGCGCTCTGCCACATCCGCGGCCGCTCGATCCCCAACACCTTTTTTGTGGTCGATGAGGCCCAGCAGCTCTCCCCGCTCGAGGCCAAAACCATCGTCACCCGCATGAGCAAGGGATCCAAACTGGTCCTGCTGGGCGACCCCACCCAGATCGACAACCCCTACGTGGACGCCCAGTCCAATGGCCTGGTCTACACGCGCAACAAACTCAAGGGCCAGGCCATCACCGCCCATGTCTCCCTGAGCAAGGGCGAACGCAGCCACCTCGCCGATCTCGGGGCGGAACTGATGTGAGCCCCGGCCTCTGAACGGAAAGCTGGAACAACTCCTGCTTCCCTCCTCCACAGCGCACCCATCCCCCCGACCCTCATTCCTATGCTCAACGTCATCTTCCTCTGGCACATGCACCAGCCGTATTACGTCAATCCCCTGACCAAAACGGCCGAAATGCCCTGGGTCCGTCTCCACGCGGTCAAGGGTTACCTGGACATGATCTCGGTCCTGGAGGATTTTCCCAACGTGCGGGTCAATTTCAACATGACCCCGGTGCTCGTCAAACAGATCCTCGAGTTCAACGAGGGGTCGGTCAAGGACCTGTGGTTCGAGGCCTCGCTCAAACCCGCCGCCGACCTCTCCGCGCAGGATAAGAACCTGATCCTGGAGAATTTTTTCAAGATCAACTGGGACAACATGCTCAAACCCCACCTGCGTTTTGCGGAGCTTCTCTACAAACGCGGCCAGAGTTTCTCCCCCGGCCAGTCCTCCTCGGTGGCCGACCGGTTCAACGAGCAGGACTTCCGCGATGTGCAGACCTGGTTCAATCTCGGCTGGTGCGGCTACCGTGCGGAACACTATTTTCCGCGCCTGCGCGAACTCAAAATCAAGGGCTCGGGTTTCTCGGAATCCGAAAAACTCGAGGTCCTCGACATCCACCGCCAGATTCTGCGGCTGGTCCTCAAAAAATACGGCGAAATGGAACAGGCCGGACGTGTGGAACTGACCACCACACCCTTCTACCACCCGATCCTCCCGCTGGTCTACGACTCGGAGCTGGCCCGCCGCTGCATGCCCGGCCGCAAACTGCCCCGTCCCTTCAGCTACCCGGAGGATGCCCTCAGCCACCTGGTCCGCGCCGCCGATCAGCACGAGCAGGTCTTTGGCCGCCGTCCGCGCGGGCTCTGGCCCAGCGAGGGGTCGGTCGCCCCGGAACTGATCCCGCTCATGCGCAAGGCGGGCTTCGAATATTTCTGCACGGACGAGGCCAATCTCTTCAACAGTCTCAACCACGACCCGGCCTGGGCGGGCAAAACCGCCGACCACCTGGAGCTTTTCCAGGGCTGGAGCGCCCAGTACGAGGGGGCCAAAATCAACGCCGTCTTCCGCGAACGGCCGCTGTCGGATTTCATCGGTTTTGTCGCCTCCAAAAACTCGCCGCAACAGGCCGCCGACCACCTGATCTTCAATCTCGAACACATTGCCACGGTGGCCCACGAGCCCAATGCCATGATTGCGCTCATCCTCGACGGGGAAAATGCCTGGGAACATTTTGCCGACGGCGGCGAGGGGTTCCTCCGCAACCTCTACGGCAGACTCTCCGACCATCCCGTTCTCAGGACAAAATGCATCAGCGACTATTTTGCCGAGTTCCCGCAGACCAAAACCACCACCACCCTCCACACGGGTTCGTGGATCAACAGCGATTTCGACATCTGGATCGGCGACGAGGCCGAGGAAAATGTCGCCTGGGACATGCTCGGCCAGACCCGCAAATTCCTTGAGGAACAGGTCCGCGGCGGGCGTCTTTCCGATGAGGCCAAAAACCGGGCCTTCGAGGAAATCTACGCCGCCGA
>JANRIZ010000113.1:0-3482 GCA_033764445.1 Verrucomicrobiia bacterium
GTGGCCTACGGGAAATTCGCCGTGGGGGCCTATAACATCAACAATCTGGAGCAGACCATGGGCCTCTTCCGTGGGTGCATGGATTCCAAGGCCCCGTTTATCATCCAGCTTTCCAAGGGGGCCCGCGGGTACTCCAACAAACTGATGCTCGAGGCCATCATCCGCACCGCCGACAGGATTTTTCCGGAGGCGATCTTTGCGGTGCATCTGGATCACGGCGATGAGCAGACCTGTTACGATTGCATCAGCTCGGGTTTTTACAGTTCGGTGATGATCGACGCCTCGCACGAGTCCTTTGAGAAAAACGTCGAGATCACCAAGCGTGTGGTGGATGCGGCCCACAAGGTGGGGATTTCCGTCGAGGCGGAGCTGGGCATGCTCGGCGGCGTCGAGGAAGACATTGTGGTCGAGGACGGCCACGCCTGTCTGACCAATCCCGAGGAGGCCAAGAGGTTTTTTGAGCTGACCGGATGCGATTCCCTGGCGGCGGCCATCGGTACGAGCCACGGCGCGTACAAGTTCAAGGGGCAGCAGAGCCTGCACTTTGACATCATTGAGAAAATCCAGAAACTCTGTCCCGGCAAACCCGTGGTCATGCACGGTTCCTCCAGCGTGCCGAAGGAGGAGGTGGAGCGTATCAACAGGGCCGGGGGCACGCTCGACCCCAGCGCGTGCGGGGTCAATGAGGAGGAATACCTGCCCGCCGCCCGGCTGGGGGTCACCAAGGTCAATATCGACACGGACGGACGCCTGGTCTGGACCCGCGTCCACCGCGAATTTTTCCGGGACAAACCCAATGAATTCGATTTCCGTCCCCCGGGCAAAATCTTCATGGACGAGTACGCCAAGTTCATCGCCCACAAGAATACCAAGCTCGGCAGCGCCGGGACCCTGGATGCGATCCGCGCCTCGATCAAAAAGTAGTCGAGGCATACTTGCCTGTTTGTTTAAGCCGGGACGGAAACGTCCCGGCTTTTTTATTTTTCCGAGAAAAGCCATCATTTCTTTGCAAGGGCATGGCTTGACATTTGGGGGCCGTTGCCTTTCTGTGGCGCGAGTCCGAATCTCTATCAAAAACAATCAAAACAGGGGACCGTTTTATGGAACCGATGACCACCAATCCCAACGAAAAAACAATGGGCATGCTCTGCCACCTGCTGGCGTTGACCAGTCTGGTGGGTGTGCCTTTCGGCAACATCATCGGTCCGCTGGTGATCTGGCTGATCAAAAAAAACGAAATGCCCTTTGTGGATGATCAGGGCAAGGAATCGCTCAATTTCCAGATCACCGTCACGATCATCCTCCTGCCCGCCTTCATCGTGTCGTGGATTCTGATGTTTGTCCTCATTGGTTTCCTGTTGCTGCCCCTGGTGGCCCTGGCGGGACTGGCCGCGCTGGTGTTTGCGGTCATCGCCGGCATCAAGGCCAATGAAGGCGTGGCCTACCGGTATCCGTGGAGCATCAAATTCATCAAGTAAGCAAGCCGCGCAAAATGCGCCGGGAATTTGTCTATCCCTTGGCCAGCAGGCTCAGGATCGCCTTCTGGACGTGGAGCCGGTTTTCGGCCTGGGTGAAGATCACGTCGGCAAATTGCTCAAAGGTGGCGTCGGTGATTTCCTTGCCGCGGTAGGCGGGCAGGCAGTGCATGACCACGGCATCCTTCCGCGCCGCGGCGACAACCTCGTCATTGATCTGGTACGCGGCCATGTCCCTGATCCGTTGTGCGGCTTCGGCCTCCTTGCCCATGGACACCCAGACATCGGTGTACAGCAGGTCGGCATTGAACGCGGCATCCTTCACGTTTTCGGTCACGACAAACCGGCTTTCGGGGGCGGCGATTTTGCGTGCGAAATTGATCAGGTTTTCGGTGGGCTGGTAGGCTTTGGGGGCGGCCAGACGGAGTTCAAAGCCGAGTTTGGCGGCGGCAAAAACCCAGGAGATCGGGACGTTGCAGGCGGCGTCCCCGATGAAGGTGACGACCTTGCCGCGGATGGCGTCGGCCACCGCGATTTGGGAGCCTTCGCGTTTGCGGAGGATTTCGCCGTAGGTGAAGACATCGGTGAGAATCTGGCAGGGATGTTCCTGGTCGGTGAGGGCGTTGACCGTGGGGATGCCGCTGTAGTGGGCGAAGTCATCCACGTCCTGCTGGTCGAAGGTGCGGATGATCATCCCGTGGAGCATGCGTCCGAGCACGCGGGCCGTGTCCCGGATGGGTTCGCCGCGTCCGAGCTGGATGTCATTGGCGTTGAGAAAAATCGGGTCCCCGCCCAGCTCACGCACGCCCACCTCGAAGGAGACGCGGGTGCGGGTGGAGGATTTGGAAAAGATCATGCCCCAGCAGGTGTGGCGCAGGGGATGTTCCCTGTGTGCGCCGCGGGTGGCCTTCATTTCGAAGGAAAGTTCAAAGATTTGGTTCATCTCCCCGGCGGTGAGGGCTTCGAGGGTGAGCAGGTTTTTCATGGGGGTCCTCCTTTTTTGAAATGGAATGAGACAGATGGTGGAAAAAGAATTTTCTGACCGGTCAGTGACGGGGTTACGGACCGCAAACCTTGCGAATGAGGGCGAGGGCTTCCTCCGCCTCGGCACGGGTGATGTTGTAGGGGGGCAGCAGCCGGAAACAGTAGGCCCCCGAGGGAATGACCACCAGGCCCGCCGCCAACAGGGCACTGACGGTGGGTTTGGCCTCCTCGGTCAGCTCGATTCCCAGAATCAGACCCTCGCCCCGCACCTCCCTGATTTTGGAGGCGCCGGCCATCGCTTGCAACGAGGTCTTGAGATAATCGCCCAGGGACCGGACATTTTGCAGAAGGTTTTCCCTTTGGATGGTCTCCAGAACCGCCAGCGACACGGCGCACGCCAGCGGGGTGCCGCCATAGGTGGTGCCGTGGGTGCCCGGCTGGAAAAGGTCCTGCCATTGGGGGGCGATCCAGGCGGCGCCGATGGGGTATCCGTTGCCCAGGGACTTGGCCATGGAAACGGCATCGGGTTTGAAGGTGGAGGCCCGGGCATTGCCCTCGAGAATCCGGTCGTAGCTCATGAACGACCCGGTCCGTCCCATGCCGCACTGCACGGCGTCAATCATCAGCAAAATGCCGTTGCGGTCGCAGAGTTCGCGCAGGCCCAGCAAATACTCCGGGGTGGCGGGAAATATGCCGCCCTCGCCCTGCATGCCCTCGATGAGGATGGCCGCCGTGTGGGGGGTGACCGCCCTGCGCGCCGCCTCAAGATCGTTGTAGGGGACATGGACAAACCCCGGGGTGAGGGGGTCAAACCCTTTTTTGACCTTTTCCTGGCCGGTGGCGGCGATGCCCGCCATGGTGCGTCCGTGAAAGGAATTGAGGGTGGTGATGATTTCAAACTTGCGCGGGGCGGAGGGAGGCAATCCGTTGTTGGCGGCCAGACGGGCCAGTTTGAAGAGGCACTCATTGGCCTCGGCGCCGCTGTTGCAGAAGAACATTTTGCCCGTCCCACCCATGAGCCTG
>JANRIZ010000128.1:0-9438 GCA_033764445.1 Verrucomicrobiia bacterium
CACAGCCCAACGGATTTGAGGAGGCGTTTAATTTTTTTTACACGACGGTGGGGGGAGGCCCGTATTATCTGGGGATTACCGGCAGGAGCGACACGCCCGAGGAACTCAACAAGACGTGCAGCACCTGCACAGCCAACGGGATGTGTACGCCCACATATGCCGTGAAGAGTGTGGAGATGGAATTGCCGTTGGGCCAATCCGCCGATGGATCCAGTGCGGGGTACTTGAAGCTCAAGAGTGATCAACTGGCCCGATGGGTGTACACACCAGCGGCTCTGGTGTATGGGGCGGGGGGCAAACTTCGTGCGGAGGTCAAGAGGGTACAGGGATATGAGATCCGTCAGGTCAAGAGCAATCCTGCTGATGCCGTCAATCCTGTCCGGGCGGAGACTTTTGCCTATGACCGGGCAGACCAGTTGGTGGGTGCAATCCTCAAAAACACCGGGAGTCAGGCCGTACTCAAGGAGTTTTCCTATCGATACGACCCCGCAGGCAACCGGATCAGCGAACAATCTGGAAATGGTGTCGCCAAGTCGGCATTCAATTCTGTCAATGAGCTGACACAACGGACGGCAGGGGCCGGGAATATGGTGGTGCGGGGAGATGTCAGTGATGCTTCGACCAATTCTCTATCGACCAATGCGGTTTCAGTCATCCAAGGGACCAATGCGGTGGCGGCGACGACGACGCAAGTGGCCGATGGCAGTCATACCAATTACACCGCTTCGGCAGTGATGAGTGTCAGTGAGGGGACAAATACCTTCAAGGTGGTAGCCAAGGATGTGACGGGGAATGTCTCCACCAACAACTATCAAATTGTTGTGCAGAAGGCCGGGGAAAGTGCAACCTTGACATATGATCCCAACGGGAATCTAATCAAAAATGTGTCGGCAACTGTGACCAATAGCTATTCGTGGGATGCCAAAAACCAGCTTGTGGGCATCAAAAAGGTGTCGGGTTCGACGACCAATGAATCGGCCTTCCTATACAACGGCATGGGCCAGCGCGTGGGCATCACCGAAAAGGTGAATGGCTCCGTGACCAGCGACAAAAAACTTCTCTGGTGCGGGGGCGCTCAACCCTGTGAGGAACGGGATTCAACAGGAGCCACCGTCACAAAGCAGTACTTTGGCCAAGGCATGCGAATTGTATCGGGTGGAAATGCGGGCGTTTACTTCTACAATCGCGATCACCTGGGGTCAGTGCGGGAAATGACCGATTCCACGGGCAATTTGCGCGCAAGGTATGACTTTGATCCCTACGGAAGACGCACAAAACTCAGCGGCGACCTCGACTCTGACTTTGGTTTCACCGGCCACTATAATCATGCCGCGAGCGGCCTCGTGCTGGCCATGTACCGTGCTTACGACTCAGATACCGGAAGATGGCTATCACGCGATCCCATCGGGGAAAATGGTGGAATTAATCTTTACGGTTATTGCGAAAATGATCCGGTCAATAAGATCGATCCGCTGGGGTTGATAAATCAGTGGACTGAATGGTGGGCTGACCTGAGTGTGAATGGCAATATGGCACAGCAAGCATCCGCATGGGTGTTTGGTCCTATTTCAGGATTAATCCCTGATTCTGGTGGCTCAACCTTATCGGGAACTGCTGGATTTGGTACTGGTGCTACTGTTGGAAGGAATTCTCAATATTTCTTTGGCTCTGATTGCCCATCAACTGCGGATTTTGATATTGCTGGACCTGTAATGGGAAGTCCACAGTTGGGGACTGACTTGCAAGGCAATTTAGCTTGGAGTGTTAATCCTTCCAGTCAATCCGGCCCAGATAGTTGGTCGGGTTGGTTTGCTGGATACAATTTAGGAATTGGCCCATTTTCGTTCAGCGTTTCTGGAGGTGGTGGATGGCTGTCCTTTGGTGCTGGCTTTTCTTTATCGGGGAGTATCCCTCAAGGGTTTACCGCATCAACATCTGCAACATATTATCAAGAAGATACTGATGGCCCATCGGGAGGTCGTCTGGGTGGTTGTCCATGTCCTTAGACAAAGTTATTTGTATCCGCAGAAAACGGTCGGGATTAATCCTTGAGGGTATGATGCCGCTTGTACCGTGTATCATTCTTGCTGTTTTATTGCTTTTTAGGCAATGGCTTTCTATCTATTGGACTACTGGCTTTGTGGTTGTTGTGCTGTTGATTTGTTTGTATCGAGTTACAATACGTTTAAGAAATCCAATTGTTGGAAAATTGGATAATGGGACATTCGAAATTCTTGCTCGTCCGAATAATTCATTTGGCCTATTCAATAAGGAAGAGCTCATTTCGTTGAATCGTGAAAATGTTAAGGAGTTGACATACTTGCGTCCGAAAATTGGTGATATAAGTGGATTTGAATCAAGCCTCCTAAGCATTCGTAAAGTATTGTTCATTAAAATGAACAACGGTTCGATATATTATGTGCGATGGTTTGAGGATATTGCAAACAAGGAAGAGGTATTTAAGTGGTTTGTAAATCACGGGTATACTATATCTCTCTGACGGACAATTGAATTGGCAAGTAAAGGAAGTGAACCGTGTGGGCAACGTCTCACTGCTCCGCACAAGTCGGCGGGGAACGGACATCGCCCAAGACGGTAAGCGGTACGGTGGGCACCTAAGGATGAGAGTAGTCGTATAAGTCGTAGGGGATAAGCTACGACATATATGAGTACGAAACTGGCAGAGACGGAGATATTGAAGACGGATGTGCTGGGGCGGGGTTGAAAAGGGACAGGCAATTAGTGCAAAATAAGGAGGGGAAGTGGCATTTTAAGAGGTTTTGAAGACGGTTTCCTGATAGTGGCGGCGAAAGGGAGGGTATCGAATTTTACTAAAATATTTTTTCAGTAAATTCTCTGAGGGCTGGGAGTCTCCTAGTACATAAATCTCTTGTCAGGGCTACGTTCCTGCTTATCTTGCACTATTAGCATGTCCCTAATCAGGCTCCCCTCAACGCAACATTCAAGGTAAAAATAAAATGGAACGAAAAATCAAACGAAGAGTCTGTAATTGGTCCTGCATACTAATTTTTGGAGTATTTTTAATATTGATTTATAAGTATGTTCCAGAATATCTAGTTAGTTATCGAAATAATTCAATGCCATTATCAAACGCTCTGATATTAGGAAATATGATTGTTATTTCAAATAAGATTAATGATTCAAATATAAACTCTTTTAATGGTTCTGAATACAGTCTTTTATGGAATGGAATTTATTCTAAGAAAAAAGAGGTGGTTTTGTTTTTAATTCAAAAAGGTGCTAATCTAGACCGCATCAGCACAGATGGCACTAGTGCTCTGGATTTATCTGAGGCTCTTGAATTGCATGAAATTAGCGAAATTATCAAATCTCGTGGTGGAAAACACAGTGATAAGTGGATCGCTAGAGAGAAAGCGAATGACAACCAATAGCATTGGCAGTGCCAGCAGAAAAAAGGGACAGGCAATTAGTGCAAGATAAGGAGGAGAATTGGCTGTAAAAGGAGGTTTTGAGCAGAAAAAAGGGACAGGCAATTAGTGCAAGGTAAGCGGTACGCCGGGCACCTAAGGATGAGGGTCGTCGTATAAGTCGTAGGCGATAAGCTACGACATATATGAGTACGAAACTGGCAGAGACGGAGATATTGAAGACGGATGTGCTGGGGGCAGAAAAAAGGGACAGGCTATTAGTGCTTGACGAGAAAGAATCCCCATTTTGTGAGTTTTGTGCCTTGAAGTTTACCCCGGATTGATCGGGGCGGCCAAAGTGCGGCGGTCTGTTGGGCCTCGCAGAGCGGAGGCGGGGGCGCCTCCTGATGCACGCGGGGGCGCGTGCGCTCCCCGGGCGGTTCTGAAAAAATCCACCCTTTTGTGAGTTTTGTGCCTTGAAGTTTACCCCGGATTGATCGGGGCGGCCAAAATGCGGCGGTCCGTTGGGCCTTGGGAGGAGATGATTTTTTCCGGTGAAGATCAGATTTTTTTGAGGGACCGGTGGGCTTTGGCCACGGGGATGTATTTTTCCGCCCAGTGACGCAGCCCGGACCGCTCTTCGGGCCTGAGTTCCCGGACCACCTTGGCCGGGGAACCCAGCACGAGTGACCCCTCGGGAATCCGGGTGCGGCCGGTGACCGTGGCATTGGCACCGATGATGCATTGGTTGCCGATGACCGCCCCGTCGAGAATCACCGCCCCCATGCCGACCAGCACCTCGTCGCCGAGGGTGCAGGCGTGAATGACCGCACTGTGGCCGATGGTCGAGTATTTGCCGATGATCGCCGGGAAATCATCCGCCAGATGCACCACCGCGGCATCCTGCACATTGCTGCCCTCGCCAATTTCAATGAAGTTGATGTCTCCCCGTGCCACCGCCCCGTACCAGATGCTGGAGTGGGGCCCCATCCGGACGTCGCCCATGACATGCGATCCGGGAGCGACAAAGGCCGTGGGATCAATGTGCGGCGCGGTGCCGAGGAATTTTTGAAGGCGTTCTTCAGTGGTCATGGCAGATTCAAACCGTAAGTCAGGCTCGACTCCGTGGCGAGGGTTTTTTGTCTGTTCAGTCCGCGGGAGGGAGGGTTGAATTCCCGGCATGGCTTCACGGCGTCATTTTTTGAAAATGAGTGTGTTGTTTGCGGCAGGGATGAGCGTCCGTCCCGGTGCGTGGGCCCTGGAGCCGCCTGTCCGCTCCCCGGCGGTCCGGCATTTTCTGTGTTTTGGGGACTGGGGATTTACGGGGAGAGAGCAGGGCCGGGTGGCCCGGGCGATGACCGTCTTTCTGAAGGCCAACCCCGGATATCACGGGGTTCTCTCCCTTGGGGACAATTTTTATGGCGAGTTGAAGAAGGGCGTTCACGACATCCGCTGGAAGGCCGAGTTTGAGGAGATGTATCCGCGTCCCGTCTTTGACCAGCCCTTTTATGCGCTGCTGGGCAATCACGATTACGATGATCAGGAGGGCAAGGCGCAGATCGAGCTCGACTATGCCGCCGCGCATCCGGGCACACGATGGACCCTGCCCTCCCGATGGTACCGGACCGATTTCACAGACGACTCAGGCCGGTCCCTGATGACAGCCCTCACGCTCGACAGCAACCACAGCAACCTTGCAAAAAAGCAGTGGAAGGAACAGATCGCCTGGCTGGAGCGGCAGCTCTCCGGTCCGCGAGGCCGTTGGACGCTGGTCATGGCCCATCATCCGCTTTTTACCAACGGCACCCACGGGGACAACGATACACTCATCGATGAATGGGGTCCGCTTTTTGAAAAGTACCGGGTGGATGCCTATCTGGCCGGGCATGATCATGACCTTGAACATTTGCAGGTGAAGGGGTACAGCACCGATTTTCTGATTTCCGGCGGTGGCGGGGCCCCGACGCGTCCGGGTCAAACCGATGAGAACCGCGTGTTTTACCGGAGCGTGTACGGGTTCATGCATCTGGCGGTGGGCCCGGAGGAATTTGCAATCCGTTTTTATGATGCGGAGGGGGCCGTGTTGTACGGTTATCAGCGCATCCCCACCTGAGTGGTGTTCTCAAGCAAGAGGTTGACATGGGAAGCCGCGGAGGGTTGCGGATCAACCCCGGATTTTCCAGGAGAGCCAACACCCGGATGAAGGTTGATCAATCCTCAAACGGACCGGTTGCCGGGGAAGGACCGTGATGAAAGTGCCGTCACATTTCCGTAACTTTCACTTGATTTTCCCGGGCAATGTTTTGAAATGGATTCCTGACAGACGTGACCGCATTTCAAAAAAATCCATTTCCCGGAAAACTCATCGCCGTCGAGGGTCTGGACGGCTCCGGCAAGTCCACGCAGATTCACCTGCTCAAACGCTGGTTGGAACTCCAGAACATGCGTGTGTCCTTTACGGAGTGGAACAGCTCTGTCCTGGTCAAAAAGGCCACCTCCAAGGGGAAAAAGAGACACCTGCTCACGCCGACAACCTTCAGCCTCATCCACGCGACGGATTTTGCCGACCGTTACGAGCGGATGATCCTGCCCCTGTTGCGGGCCGGGTATCTGGTGCTGGCCGACCGTTATGTTTTCACTGCTTTGGCGCGGGATGTGGTCCGGGGCGTGGACCCCGAATGGGTGCGGTCCAACTACAGTTTTGCCGTGCTGCCGGACCTGACCTTTTTTTTCAAAACCCCGCTGGAGGTGTCCCTGGGCCGCATTTTGGAGGGGCGCCCCCAGCTCAAGTACCATGAGGCGGGCCTGGACCTGGGTTTTTCGAATGATCCGTACGAAAGTTTCCGCATTTTCCAGGGACGCATTTTTGACCAGTACGAGGCGATGGAGGAGCCCTTCGGGTTTCATGCGATGGATGCCACCCTGTCCATCGAAACCCAGCAGCAGGAATTTCGCCGGATCATTTCCGCGCGCATCAATCTTGAAGAGTACCGGCTGCGCGGACGGAGGGTTCTGTGACCGGGCACACGTTTTACGGCAAGGGCGTTCCCGGGGTCGATGCGGGCCGGCTTCAGGGCAAGCTCATCGTCATTGAGGGCCCCGACGGTTCGGGTCGGTCCTCGCAAATTGCGCTGCTCAATGACTGGCTTGAAAAGCAGGGGCATGCGGTCACCCAGGTGGGGCTGCGCCGGTCCACACTCGTGAGCGAGGACCTGGAGCAGGCCAAACAGGGGAACATCATGAGCCGGACAACCCTCAGCCTCTTTTATGCGACCGACTTTGCCGACCAGATGGAGAACCGCATCATTCCCGCGCTGCGGGCGGGTTTTGTCGTGCTGGCCGACCGCTACATCTACACGCTCATGGCCCGGGACATCGTGCGCGGGGCCGATCCGGAATGGGTGCGCCGACTCTACTCGATCGCGCTGGTTCCCGATGCGGTTTTTCTTCTGCGCGTGAGTCCCAAGGAATTGACCGAGCGGAATTTTCTCAAAAACGGCATGCTAGACTACTGGGAAAGCGGCATGGACCTCGGGCTGGCCGACAACCGGTTTGACAGCTTCATCAAGTATCAAAAAATGATCCAAAACGAGTTTGACCGGATGAAAGTCCGCTTTAAGTTTGAGATCATCAACGCCAACCGGTCCGTCCGGAAAATCAACGAGGACCTCAAATCCCATCTCAAACCCGTTCTGGGACATGATTAAAAGCCACGCCCCGACCAGCAAACCTCCGCGACGCCGGGGTCCGGCTCTCAAGGACATGGGATTGCTGTCCCTGCCCGACCGTTTCAAGACCCCGACGGCGGACCGGGAGCGCCTGCAGGAAATCAGCCACCTGATGTTTGCCCGCGAGGAGGAGCCCCCCCATGTCCTGCACGTGGCGCGGATCGCCCTGGATTTGTTTGATCAGACCCGGGCCCTTCATGGATTGGGGGAGCGGGAGCGGTTCTGGCTGCTGTGCGGCTGCCTCCTGCACGATATCGGCTGGTCAGTCTCCGCCGATGGCAGCAAACATCACAAACTTTCGCAGATGCTCATTGTCAACCACGAGTGGAACGGCCTGGCCCCGGAGGAAATTGCCCTCATCGGCAATGTGGCCCGCTACCATCGCAAGGCCCTGCCCAAGGAAAGCCACGAACCCTATGCCGTGCTGGGCAAAAAGCACCGGGAGATTGTCGGCAAACTGGCGGCCTATCTGCGGCTGGGTGACGCCCTGGACCGCACCCATCTGCAGCGGGTGGTCTCCGTTGAAATCCGTGACAATGATCCCTACCTGGTTCTCAACTTCACCGCCACGGCGTCTGCGGAGGAGGAGATCGGTGCCGTGGAAAAAAAGAAGGACCTCTTTGAGCGTGTATTTGGACGGTTTGTCGTCTGTGCGCAAAAATGAAGGCCTGGTTTCGCCCCCGTTTTTTCCGGGCAGCGCCCGGGGGAGGAGACGTTCCGTGCCCCTGACCCGGGAGATTCGATGGGGACCTAGGGTGTGGAGGAGGGCAGGGAACGCAGGGCCTTGATGACCGTTTCCACGGCGACCGAGGCCAGGATCAGCCCCATCACGCGTGTGAGAATGTTCAGCCCCGTGTCGCCGAGGGTTTTCTGGATGCGTCCGGCCATCATGAGCATGCCCAGCAAAATGAGCAGGACCAGAAGCATCAGAAAGGCGCTGACGGCCTGTTCGGGAATGCTGTAGCGGTCGTTATCGGTGATGACAACAATGGCCAGCAGGGCGCCGGGCCCGGCAATCGAGGGCACGGCCAGGGGGAAGACCGCCACATCGTGGCCGGTTTCCGGGGTGTTCTGGTTGGCAAACATTCCCACGCCAAACACCATCGTCAGTGCGAATAAAAACAGCACGATCCCCCCGGCAATCTGGAAACTGGTCAGGTGGATCCCCATTTTGGCCAGAAGAATCTGGCCCAGGACCAGAAAGCCCAGCAGCAGCCCGGCGCTCACACACACACTTTTGAGGGCCACCCGCCGGGCTTGGGCCGGCGTCATTCCGCGGGTGACAATCAGAAAGAGCGGGATCGTTCCAAAGGGGTCGATGGTCACCCACATCGTGATGAAGTTGCGGATCATCTCGTCAGGGTTCAGGGCGAGGCAGAGAGGCATGCGGATAAAAAAACAGCTTTTGCCGGGGGCGGCAAGACAGGAATCCGGTCCGGAGGAGGGGAGGGGTAAAAACCGGCTGACAGTCTTTTGCGGGCTGTGTTAGAATTGCCGCCATGTCTGAAGCCCCCTCCATCCGCAAAATGCGCCGTGTCCGGTACGAGGGGGCGGGGGAGCCGCGGGAGGAGTCCGATGCGCTTTCGGTGGAGGAACCCCTGGAGATCCGGGTCCGGGGGGCGGGGGTTTCGGTGACGATGCGCACCCCCGGGCATGACGCCGAGCTGGCCGCGGGTTTTCTGATGGGCGAGGGGTTGCTGCGGCATCCGTCGCAGATTGCGGCCATCGAACCCTGCCGTCAGGGCGGGGCGACAGGGCATGCCAACATCCTCAATGTTTTTCTGACCCCGGACGTCCCCTTTGACGCCGCGGAATTGCAACGGAATTTTTATGCCAGTTCCAGCTGTGGCGTGTGCGGCAAAGCCTCCCTCGAGCGCGTGTACCGGCATTTTGCGCCGGTGGCGGATGGGGGATGGGAGATTTCCCGTGAAACGATCCGGACCCTGCCCGAAAAGTTGCGGCAGGCACAGGAGGTGTTTGAGCGGACCGGATCGCTGCATGCGGCGGGGCTGTTTGACAGGCAGGGGAACCTGCTGTGCGTGCGGGAGGATGTGGGGCGGCACAATGCCGTCGACAAGGTGTTGGGCTGGGCCTTTCTCCGGGGCCTGCCGCCCCTTGCGGACCATGTGTTGTTTGTCAGCGGACGCACCTCCTTTGAGATTGTGCAGAAGGCGCTGGCCGCCGGGGTGCCCGTGGTCGCCGCCGTGAGCGGCCCCTCCAGTCTGGCCGTCGCGCTGGCGGCGGAGGGGGGGATGACACTGATTGGATTTTTGCGTGGGGAAACCTTCAATGTGTACAGCCATGCCGGCAGGGTGGGGTGA
>JANRIZ010000158.1:0-5236 GCA_033764445.1 Verrucomicrobiia bacterium
GCAAATTCAACAAATTTTGCCGCATTCACTCCCCGATAATCTTGATCAGCACCCGCTTTTTGCGGCGTCCGTCGAATTCCCCGTAGAAAATGCATTCCCACGGACCGAAGTCCAGACGTCCCTCCGTAACGGCCACGACGACCTCCCGGCCCATGACGCTGCGTTTGAGATGGGCATCGGCATTGTCCTCGGCCCCGTTGTGCGCGTACTGCGAATGCGGTTTCTCCGGGGCGAGCTTTTCGAGCCACCTTTCAAAATCCGCGTGCAGTCCGCTTTCATTGTCATTGATGAAAACCGAGGCCGTGATGTGCATGGCATTGACCAGACACAGCCCCTCCCGGACCCCGCTGGCCCGCACGGCGGACTCCACCTGCGGCGTGATGTTGACGAAGGCCCGGCGTGCGGGTGTCTCAAAAACCAGTTCCTGTCGGTGCGATTTCATCCCCCGATTCAGCCACAGTCTGGAACGGAATCAATTCCGGACCTCGCCGGGAATTTTTTCAGGCCCATCCCTACGTCTCCAACCGATACCCCACTCCGTGCGCGGTGAGAAGATGCCGGGGCTGGGCGGGGTCGGCCTCGATCTTCTGGCGGATTTTCACGATCACCTGGTCGAGGGTCCGGGTCGTGCCGTAGTATTCGATGCCCCACACACGGTCGAGAATGTCGTTGCGGCTGACGACCTTCCCGGCTTCCGCAAAAAGCAGCGCGAGGATGTGCAGTTCCTTTTCGGTCAGGTCAAATTTCTCCTTTTTCCCGCGCACGCCCCGCATGGCCTTCGCATCAATGGTCACCTCCCCAAAACGGATCATTTCGGGAATCTCCACCCCCCGTGCCTCCCTTTCCGGACGGGACCGACGCAGCAGGGCCTGCACGCGCGCCAACAGCTCCCGGATGCCGAAGGGCTTGGTCATGTAGTCATCCGCACCCAGTTCAAGCCCCACGACCTTGTCAATCTCCTGTCCCTTCGCGGTGAGCATCAGGATGGGGGTCTGGATTTTTTCCGCCCGCAACTCCTTGCACAGGTCAAACCCGCTTTTGCCGGGCAGCATCACATCGAGAATGATCAGGTCCGGCACATTTTGTTTCACAAAGGGCAACACCTGCCGTCCGTCCCCGATTTCGCTGGTCTCATACCCCTCGCTTTTGAGGGACTCGACCAGCCCCAGTCGGATGTGGGCGTCATCTTCAATGACGAGAATGTGTTTTTTCATGTGGTCTCTCCGGTTTCTGCCGCCAAGGGCAGGCTGAGTGTGAAATTGCTGCCGCCCTCCTTGCGTGCGGCAAAGGTGACGGTCCCCCCGTGGTCGGTGGCGATTTTGCGGGCGAGGGTCAGCCCAAGGCCCGAGCCCTGGATGCCGCTCGAAAGACTGTCGTGGGCCCGGTAAAAATGCTCGAAAATCTTCCGTTCCTCGCCTGCGGGCACGCCCAGGCCGCGGTCGAGGACACTCAGGTGCAGCCACCCGGCATCGGTATAGGTCTGCAACTCGACATGCTTCTGCGCGGTCGAATATTTTTCGGCATTGGAAAGCAGGTTGATGAGAACCTGCGCAATCGCATCCCCGTCGCCGTACACGGGATACGGTCCGGGCTGCGAGGTCCACTTGGTTTCAAAACCCTGGTTTTTCAGATGCATCTCCTGCCCCTCCCATATCCGTTCAACCAGCGGATACAGGTCCAGGTTCTCCTTGTGGTACCGCTTTTCGTTGCGCTCCAGTTTCGCAAAGTCCAGCACGTTGTTGATCAGCCGGGTCAGCCGCTCACTTTCCAGGGTGATGATCCGGAGCGAATGGGCGACCTTTGCCGGCTCGGTCACACGCCCCTGCAGCATCAGCTCCGCAAACATGCGGATCGATGTCAGCGGGGTCTTCAATTCGTGCGAGACGTTCGAGACAAAGTCCGTCTTTTTGCGGACGAGATCCATCTGCCGCCGTGTGTCCCGGAAGATCAGCCGCAGTCCCAGACCGATGGAAAACATGGAGAGTGTGATCAGTCCGGTGAGCAAAAGACTCATCTGGCTGGCCGCCCGGGCGAGTTTGTCCGGGTCCTTCAAATACACGGCCACCTCCCAGTGGGGCAGAACCTCGCCCACCTCGGTGGCGACAAAGGGTTTCTTCCAATCCGTCTCCACCCCGGGCCACGACACGGCAAACGGCCTGGCCCGGTCATCCAACAGGGCGAGGTAATAATCCGCCGTGTGCGCGTCGGCAAGGATCGGTGCCAGGACGCCCCTCAGATCCTTCGGATCAACCATCACCCCATAAACGGTCTGTTCATCGGCCTGGGACCGCATCCAGAAAAACAGCTGCAGCCGGTCATTGACAAACCGCGCCAGGATCCCCTGACGGTCGGTCGCGGCCACACGGTTAAACAGGGTCGTCTCGGTCACCAGCTGCGAAGGAAATGCCTTGTCCTCCTGGCCGGGCAAAACGGGGCTCTGGACCGGGGCGACATTCCGGTACATGGAACCTTCCGCATTGCGGCCCCGCATCTTCAAGGTCTGCCTTTTTTTAGCCTCCGCTTCCGGCTCTCGCCCGGGCCCGGGCAGGTCCGCATCCTTGGAAAGTGCCGCAGGCGCCGCCGCGGGGACGGCCGCCTGCGGCGCATTTTGCTCCGCGGAGGATGGTGCCGCGGGGAGGGCCCGCGTTTTGTCGGCATCGGTCGCCTCCGGCGCACGGGCCGATTCCCGGATGGAATCCGCCCCGGTGGCGGCCTGCACCGCCTGGGGAATTTCATTTTTTAATTCCGGATCCGGCAGGGACTCGGTTTTCTCCTTTTGGGTCCGTGCGAGACTCTGTATTGCATCGCTCCATCCTTTTTTACCTCCCTGCTGGAACCGCAGTTCCTCCTCAAACCGGACGTTGCCGGCATACAATGGGACCGCCTCCCGGCTTCCCAGGAAATCCGCATTGTCCCGCAAAAACTGTCTGGCCTGCGGGGTCACCCCGGACTGATCCTCCAGGGGGGAAAGGACCCGGCCCCGGAGGGTCACGGCAAATCCCACACCCGGATGGGGCCAGCGCTCCGCCAGCATTTCATTGAACCGATCCGGGGTGAGTCCGGTCTTGCCTCCCTCCATGGTCTGCACGGCATCCTTGAAGGACTGGAAACGGGCATTGACGGCCAGCCGCAACTGCCCGGCGACGGACACCGCTTCCCGCTGGAGGAGTTCGGATTGCTGGCGTTCCAGAACGATCCGCTGTTCCCGCGTCCCCCGCAGGGCGAGCCCGCCGAGGACAAAGGCGGGCAGCAGGACCAGGAGGATCAGAATGATCAGGCTTTTTTTCATGCGGGTGAACCTTCCTCCATCTAGCCACAGTCGGGTCCTTGATGAAACACGGATTTTTCATTCCCGGAGTGTCCGGCCCGAAAATCCGGCGTCTGCCTGGGAAGCCCGATCCCCGGACGGGTCTCCCCGCCGGGAACCGGGAATGGATTCGATGCGCGGCCTTATTTGCGCTGTTTTTTCTGCTCGTAGTTGTCGTACTGGAAGGCCTTGCGCCCGGCGCGATCAAATCCGCCGTTGCTGTCGAGGAAATCCGCATCCTTGGAGATTTTTTCGGTTTCCTCCTTGAGCCTCTCACTCCGGTAGGCCGCCGGCAGCGCCGCATTTTGCGCCGCACGGCTTTTCATCAGGCTGCTGGCCCCCACGACATCCCCCTTGTCGACCAATTCCAGCGCCCGTTCACGGTCCACACGGTTGGAAACGAGTGCGAGTTCCCGGGCCACCTCTCCATTGAGTGAGGCCTCGGAAACTTTCACGTCCCCGGTCAGCTCGATGCTGGCGTTCCCGGACTGTTTTTTCTCGGTCCCGGCCTCCTCATCGCGGTACACAATCTGGGCCCGGGCGACTTCCAAACGGTCCTTGGACCCGGGGGAGGTGAGGCGGGCCCTGACCAAAATGCTGCGCTGCTGGGCCCCATACAGTTCGGGCACGGTGACTTCGGCGGTCCGGTTCTGAAAACGGATTTCCGGTTCGCCGATGACTTCGACCGGCTCAAGTCCCTCGGGCAGCTCGATGATGATCCGGATGTTCCGGGCGAGGATGTTCTGCAGGCGTCCGAGTTCCTCCGCAAAAATACCGGGGAGTTTTTCGGTATCCTTCACGTAGTAATAATTGGCGGCGCTCGACTCAGCCAATGCCACCATCAGGTCCTCGTTGTAGTCGTCCCCCAGTCCGATGGTTGTCACGGGCAGTCCCTCCCGGCGCAAATCCCGCCCCAACCGGGCCAGGTCCTGCGGACGCGAAGGGCCCACGTTGGCGATGCCGTCGGAAAGCAGAATGACGCGGTTGATCTTTTCGGAATTCAAATGCTCGCGCAACTGGTCGGCTCCCAGGCGCACCCCGGCGTACAGGGCTGTGCTGCCGCGGTCGGTGATCTGGCTGATCTTGCGTTTGATCGCACCGGGATCGGTCACTTTCCGTGCGGGCACAAGGACCTCGGCCACGTCATCATACACAATGACCGACAGGGTGTCCCGGGAGGTGAGCCGGTCCACCACCATGGCCGCCGCCTGGCGTGCCTTCTCCAGTTTGGCTCCGGCCATGGATCCGGACCGGTCCAGAACCAGCGCAATATTCAATGGGGCGCGACGTCTCAGCTTCGAATCCCGTCCCTTGACGTCAAAACGAAGGACCACCTCCGAACCCACATCGCGGATGATCTTCCCGCGTTCGGGGGTGATGGTGAAGGTCAGGGTTTCGGCGCCGCTGAGGTGATAGAGCATCAATCCAAGCAACGCCCCGGCTGTGAGGAGAACAGTGAATGTTTTCATCCCCCATTGGTAACGCGTCCGGGCAAAAAGTTGTCAGCAGGCGGTCAGAGAATTGTAAAAAAGATGTAATGGAGGGGTGATGCCAGTTCCCGGTTCTCGGTTGCCGGAGGGAACCAGCCGCGTCAGACCGGACTGGGTTCAATTCAGGGAAATGGCCTTTCAAACGGACCGATCAACCGGTAGCATGTTGCAGATGCTGGCAGATGATCCAAAGTTTGAGCGGATGAAATCAGTCTTGCTGGTCATTCATTCGGTGATTCTCCTCGGTTACGCCTACTTCTTCCTGATCGTCGTCCCGGTTTTTATGAATATATTCAATGATTTTGGGGCGAAACTTCCATTCCTGACACAGCTGATGAACGAATCAAGTGGTTTCTTTCGTACCATTTACGGCTTCTATTTGGGTGCGGCACTCATCGCGCTTTTTATCCACTACGACCTCAAAACATTTACGTATGCA
>JANRIZ010000165.1:0-27019 GCA_033764445.1 Verrucomicrobiia bacterium
ACCTCATGCTGCTGCGCAACAGCGAAGCCGGCCACCAACATGGCTACCAAAGAAATAAACACCTTTTTCATGAATGTTGATCTACAGGTTTTTTCACAGGGAGCACAAAGATAGGCTCCGATGTACATACATCGACAGAACCAAATACCCCCCGACAATGTTCGTCATACATTGATATTCGCACAATTACGTCGGGCAATGCCCGATTGCGCAGTATTTTCGCGCCCGCTTTAGTCAAGGGGAATGAAGAATATAAGAAATTTCTGCATCATCGCGCACATCGACCACGGGAAAACCACCCTTTCCGACCGGCTGCTGCAATCCACCCATACGATTGCCACCCGCGACATGCAGGAACAGCTCCTGGACTCGATGGACCTGGAACGCGAACGCGGGATCACGATCAAGGCCCATCCGGTGACCATGGCCTACACGGCCAAAAATGGGAAATCCTACCGCCTGAATCTGATCGATACCCCGGGTCATGTGGACTTTGCCTACGAGGTCAGCCGCAGTCTGGCCTCCTGCGAAGGGGCCATTCTGATCGTGGATGCCGCCCAGGGGGTGGAGGCTCAGACGGTGGCCAATGCGAACCTGGCCATGAAGCAGAATCTCACAATCATTCCGGTCATCAACAAAATCGATCTTCCCAACGCCAATCTCCCGGCCGTCCGCCAGCAACTGGAGGAAATCCTCTCCATTCCCGCCGATGATGCGATCCTCGCCAGCGCCAAAAACGGGATCGGCGTCGAGGACATCCTGGAGGCGATTGTCAATCGTCTGCCCGCCCCGGCCCAGTCCGAACGCACGGACCTCCGGGTGCTGGTTTTTGATTCGGTTTTTGATGTCTATCGCGGCGGGGTCGTCTATGTGCGCGTTTTTTCAGGGGAACTGAGGGCGGGAATGATGATCCAGCTCTTCAGTGAGGGTCGCAAGTACGAGGTCAAGGAGGTCGGCATTTTTACGCCGAAAATGACCCCCTGCAAGGTGCTCCATGCGGGGGAAACGGGGTATGTCATCCCCAACATCAAAACGGCCAAGGAAATCATGATCGGCGACACCATCACCGATCCGGTTCATCCCACGACCGATCCCCTCCCCGGTTTTCAGGTGATTCATCCGATGGTCTTCACGGGGATTTATCCGATCAATACGGCGGATTTTGAACATCTGAAGGCCTCCCTGGAAAAACTCGCGGTCAATGACGCGGCCTTTGTGTTCCAACCGGAAAGTTCCGTGGCGCTGGGCTTCGGTTTCCGGTGCGGGTTTCTGGGGCTGCTGCACATGGAAATCATCCAGGAACGGCTCCGCCGCGAGTACGAGCTGGATATCATCGCCACCTATCCGAGTGTCATCTACAAGGTCATCAAAACCAACGGCGAGGTCCTGGACGTGGACAACCCCGTCCATCTGCCCGATCTTTCGGTGGTCGAGGAAATCCAGGAACCCTACGTGCTGGCCTGCATCCTCTGCCCGAATGAAAACATCGGCGACCTCATGCGTCTGATCAGCGAAAAACGCGGGGTCCTCCTCAATACGGAGTCGGTGGACACACGCCGGGTCATGCTCAACTGCGAACTGCCCCTCAATGAAATCCTCGTGGACTTCAACGACAAGATCAAATCCGTCACCCGCGGCTACGGTTCGATGGATTACGAGCACACGGGCTACAGGACCAACCATCTGGTCAAACTCGACATGCTGGTCAATGGCGAGGTCGTGGACGCCTTCTCCTGCATTGTCCACCGGGACAAGGCGGATTCCCGGGGTCGCAACCTGGCGGCCAAACTCAAGGAGGTCATCCCCACCCAGATGTTCCAGGTTTCCATCCAGGCGGCCATCGGCGGCAAGATCATCGCACGCGAAAACGTCAGTGCCATGCGCAAAAATGTGACCGCCAAGTGTTACGGAGGCGACATTTCCCGCAAACGCAAGCTTCTCGAAAAACAAAAGGAGGGCAAAAAACGGATGAAATCCATCGGTCGCGTGGAAATCCCCCAGGAAGCCTTCATCGAGGTCCTCAAGACGGACTGACCCCCCCACCCCCCATCGGAATGCCCATGGCCGTACAGGAAACCCCCCCCACCAAAAACGAGCTGAAGGATATGGTCAAATTCCTTCGGCGGATGTTGTGCTACAACCGCGATCTTTATCCGGTGGAACGGGTCCAGGAGATCCAGGACGAGATCAGCCAGGCACAAACCGCGCTCAAAACCTCGGACACACGGAAAATCCAGGAAACCGGGCGTCACCTGCGGACCCATCTCAAAAAAAACTTCCCCCCCCCTGAATACGGCGGATGGCGTGAAAATGTGGAGGTCCTGTTTGTGGCGCTGGTCCTGGCCTTTGCCATCCGCACCTATTTCCTCCAGCCTTTCCAGATTCCCACCGGTTCCATGCAGCCGACCCTTTATGGCATCGACAAAATCGCGGAGGACATCCCGGAACGGGATTTTCCCTCCGTGCCCCGCCAGATTTTTGAAAAGATTTTCATGGGCCGGAGTTACGTTTTTCTCAAGCCGCGCGAAAGCGGGCCCATCGCCGCCTACCGGGGTTTTGGCAAACTCTACTGGCTGGAATTTTCCCAGATCCAAATCGGCAGGGACACCTACACATTCTGGATTCCCCTCGACTATCTCAACCGGATCGTGCCCCTCTATGAGTCGGGCCATCCCGACAAACCCCTCACCGGAGGCAGAATCTTTGCCGCCGGTGAGGTCGCCGCCAGCACCTGCATGACCACCGGAGACTTCGTCTTTGTGGACAAGTTTTCCTATAATTTCATCCGGCCAAAACGGGGGGAGGTCTTTGTGTTCATGACCACCGGCATTTCCGACATTACCGCCAATCTGCGCAGTCAGAACATTCCCGGGGACCACTACTACATCAAACGTCTTTCGGCCCTGGGCGGGGACACGGTCCAGATTGTGCCGCCCCATCTGCTGGTCGACGGCAAAGTGGCCGACTTCAACAAAATGTACAAACGCATTTATTCGATGCAAAACGGATACAACGGGTATGTGCTCCGGCCTGATTTCAAGGTGCTGCATTCCTCCGAAGAGGTCTATACCGTCCCCGAAGACCATTATTTTGCACTGGGGGACAATTCCCGCAACAGCTGGGACAGCCGCGGATGGGGTTCGGTCCCCGCCCAGCATGTCGTGGGCAGGGGGTTCATGGTCTTCTATCCCTTCACCACCCGATGGGGGTTCATCCACTGAAGTCAATCCCCGTCCATCGGGGATTGCGATCAGCGGCATGGATGCCTGTCTCGCACGGTGCGGATTCTCAGATAGGTGTAATCCGGCTCCCGAACCGTGCGCGCATCCTCAAAAACCAGTTCCCAGTCTTTCTGCCCCTCCAAGGTTCCCCCCCGTATGAGGGTGTGGAATTCACCGTTTTCCCCCGACAAATCAATGTCCGTATTCCGGCACTCCTCTGCGAGTCTCTCAAAAAGGCTCCGATCCACCTCCCGGCCCACCCAGTCCGGCCCCAATGTGCCCGCTTTCACACACGAAATGACCACCTTCATTCCGGCAGCCAATATTTCATCCCAAAGCTCCCGCCGGTCCCTTCCCCACAGGGGCATCCGGACGGAAATTCCAGCCGGTTGGGCCCGTTGTAGTATCCAGTTGGGAAATCCGTCCACCTCCGCAATGTCGCCGGTGAATACGGTCCCGATTCCGTGATCATCCCGGATTTTCCTCAATCCCTCCTCGTAATCCAGATCATAGGGTTCACTGACCGGCAGCCTCAGCCAGGCAAGCCCCATCTGCCGGGCCTGCATTTCCAATACGGGCAACGGATGGGCCTTGAAATCCGCTTCCGCAGGCGCAAACGTGACCAGGGCCGCAATCGTCCATCCGTCCCGCCGTGCCTGGTGCAGGGCCAGGGCGCAGTCCTTTCCCCCGGTCCACAAAACGGCTGCACGGGAATGGGGTTGTGGAGTCATCAGCCGCCGGCTCTCAGGCCATCCGGGGCTCGTGCATCCGGAGTTTCGGGAATTCCCGCTGCAACATCCAGAAACCCCCGAAGAGAAGGGTGCCAAAAACCGCAAAACTCAAAAGCGTGCGGCCGTAAAACGGCAGGGCCATGGTGTAGCAATTCACCAATCCCGCGGTTGTCAGCGGGTACAGGGAGCCATCGATCCAGACCCCGAAATTGGTCACCAGAAAAAACAGGGTGGCACTCACGAAACTTCCCAGGGCAATCCGCTCAATGCTGGTCTGTTTCCGGACCCACAGGCCGATGACCACGGTCACCACAAACATCAGGTACACGAGGAGCATGAGGTTGTGGAATCCCAGGACCCAGTCACTGATCACGAGGGCGGCCAGGGGGATCAGAAAGGCCTGCCGCCGGTCCTCAAAGGTCGCCCCGCCAAAAAGGGCCATGGCAAAGATGGGTTGGAAATTGTTGGCGATGTCGGGGATGAGCCGGGCGGCGGCGGCGACAAAAACAAACCCGGAAAGGACAAAAAGGCGGGGGGTGATTTTCATGGGGTTTCTCCGGTGCGTTTAAAAGTTGGCCGAAGACTATTCACATCCTTGCAGGGAATCAAGTCCGGAAATCCAATCCCCCCCGGCAAAGTCCGGGGGCGGAAAGTCAGTGCCCGCCGCGGTTGTTCTTGGAACGGAAATAGGCCAGGTCCATTTCCAGTTTGGTCGGATCCCCGTAGCTGTTTCCGGCGAGGTCCCGGCCCCGGGCCAGGTAGATTTTGTGCTGGCTGAAGTTTTCCTGGTTGAATTTGACCGCCGTGCTCATGTAACGCATCGTGTATCCGCAACGGCGGATGTTGCTCGTGTTGGGCTCGCTGGCATGCATCAGACGCCCGTCATGCAGGCTGGCCTCATTGGGCTGCAACTCGATGAGGACGGCCTTGTTTTCATCAAACTGGTGGCGCTTGATCTCGGTGGGGAACACATGTTTTTCGGGGTCGGCGACGTTTTCATACTCGGAAAACCCGCCCGTCTGGGTGCCGGGAATGACCTTCATGCAGCCATTGACCCGGGTCGAGGGATCGATGGCCAGCCAGACGGTGCAGACACGGATCGGATCCAGCGACCCGCGCCAGTAGGAGGAATCCTCGTGCCAGGGCACGCGCTTGCCATCCCCCCTGGGTTTGCAGATGAAATGGCTCGACCACAGGGCGATATCCGGTCCGATCACGCCTTCGACCAGATCGAGGACCTCGTCATCAAGCAACCAGTCAAAGAGTTTCACATCGGCAAAATGCGGAACATCCAGGTTTTCGGGACGGAATCCGGGCGGCAAATTGGCCACCAGTGTCTCAAAGTGGCTCCGCAGGGCCTCGAACTTCGCCGGTGAAAACACCGGGTTCCGGTAGAGGGTGTAGCCCTGGGTATTGTATTGGGCAATCTGTTCGGGTGAAAGACGGGGCTGATGGGTGGTGGTCATGATTCTGAATAAAAGACATTGTTTCTGGATTTTCTTCCGGAATAACTGTATTTTATTACGATTAATTGATCTATGAAGACCATGCGTCAACTCAAGGCCCGGGATTACATGTCCCCGCTCCGCCCGGCGCATTTCGGGCAAATCCGTCTGGAAACAGACCGTGGCATCACTCTCCACACGCACAATTACCATGAATTGTTCTGGATCACCGAGGGTCGCGGACTGCATCTGATCAATGGGGCCCGTCGGCCTCTCCGGGAAAAATGCCTGGTTCTCATCCGTTCGGCGGATGTCCACGACTTTGTCCCGGACCCCGGACGGTTCCTGGGAATCGCCAACGTCGCCTTTTCCACCGGGACCTGGCGCCGTCTTTTTGAACGCTGCTTTCCCGGCATCACCGACCCGATGTCTCTCCCTCATGTCCGGGACCGTGAATTTTTATTGGATGATTCCCAGTGGGCGGACCTTCAACTCGCCTCGGTGGACCTGGCCGCCGGTCGTCGCGGGATTTTTGAAACGGAGCTTTTCCTGCTCAATCTCTTCAAAATTCTGGGTCTCGGCAAACCGCTCGCCGCAGAGGCCCCCCCTCTCCCCGAATGGCTGGAGCGGGCGGTCCGGGAAATCCGCCAGCCCGCCCATTTCATCGGAGGCACACCGGCTTTTGCCCGTCTGGCGGGCCGTTCGGGCGAACATGTGGCCCGGGTGCTCAAACGGTTGCGGGGACTGACCCCCACGGACCTGGTCAATGAGGCCCGCCTGGATTACGCCGCCCACCGGCTCATCAGCACCCACGACAAGATTCTCGACATCGCTCTGGATAGCGGCTTTAAAAATCTCGGCCATTTCTACAAGGTTTTTGAGGGAAAATTCAGGACAAGCCCACGACGGTACCGGCTCCACCACCAGAAAATCATCAAATCCCCCTGAGGCCGGTCTGCTCACCCTTCCCGGAGCGGGATGAAGGCGTCCTTTGAGGCCCGGGCCAGAAACCACAGCCAGCGGAGGGCATCCGCCACGGGCCGTATCCCGCTGTGTCCGCCCGGAGGATACACGCAGCGGATCGGCACAAATTGCACGGGAATCCCCGTCCGGGCCCAGTGCAGGATCATCTCGGTCTCAATCTCATAATGCCGCGCCCGAAACGCAACCCCGGCATACGCGGCACGGGGCAGATACCGGAATCCGCACTGGCTGTCGGGCAGGTCCAGACCTGTCATGAGGGTCAGCACCTGCGACATGGCCCGGTTGACCCACAGACGTCCCCGGGGCATCCGGCGGAAGGCTCCGGGGAAACGGTTGCCAATCAGAACAGTCCCCTCCGTCTGCCGCGCCCGCTCCAGAAAACCGTCCAGGTCCCCGGGATCATGCTGTCCGTCACCATCCATCAGCACCACGGCATCAAACCCGTTTTCTTCCGCAAATTGCAGCCCGGCACGCAGGGCCAATCCCTTGCCCCCGGTTCTTGGGGGGCTGATCACCCACGCCCCACACCGGGAGGCGACCGGGACGGTCCGATCGGTCGATCCGTCATCAACGACCAGCACGGCGGAAACCTGCGGGAGCACCCCCCGGAGCACACGGGCAATCATGGCCTCCTCGTTGCGGGCGGGAATGATCGCAAGAATTCTTCGTTTAAGGGTTGACGCCTCCATTTCCACTGACTAGCAGTTATGGCATGAAACTGAAGCACATTTTGGGGCTTGTTCTGGCGGTCGCGCTCCTGACAGCCTGTGAGGAAAAGAAACCCGACTTCACCCAGCCACCCCCGTCGACTGGTTCCACGGCCCCTGCCAACCCGGATGGGGTCCTGACCAACCAGGATGTGGTCACCTCCATGATTGCCAAGGGGCAGGAGACAAAAGCCGACATCCAAACCTCCGAAATCGCCCGGGCCATTGAGGCGTACAAGGCGGAAGAAGGCAAGCTGCCCCCCTCCCTGGAGGAACTGGTCGCCAAAAACTATCTCTCCAAAATGCCCACGGTTCCCCAGGGCCTGAAACTCAAGTACGATCCGACCACCGGCACCATCTCCGTGGAACTCGAGCGTGTCCCCCAGGCCCCCGCGCCGGCCCAATAAACCTTCAATCCCCCGCTCCACTCCCATGCATCCGCTGACTCCCATCCGGATCGGAACCCTTGTCCCCGGCGACAAGGCCGTCCCCTACATCAGGCAAATCCTGCCCCATGGTTTTGAATCCTTCCAGCTGACCTGCTGGCCGGACTGGGGGCAGACGGACCTCAAAAAAACCGCCGAGGAGGTCCGGGCCATCACGGGAGAAAGTGGCGCCTTTGTGGACTCCCTGGGCGTGTTTGGAAATCCGCTGCTTCACGAGAACACAGCCAGGGCCTTTGAACAGGCCATTGATGCGGCCGCCTGGTTCGGGGCGACAACCGTCTGCGGGTTCGCGGGGCGGCTGACGGATAAGCCCATCCCGGATTCAATCCCGAAATTCAGGGAGGTTTTCGGACCCCTGGCAAAACGGGCGGCGGACAAGGGTGTGAAAATCGGATTTGAAAACTGTCCCATGGGCGGCGACTGGAACAGGGGGGATTGGAATATAGCCCACAATCCCATGGCCTGGGAGCTGATGTTCGATTCCCTCGGCAACCCCGAGAGCGTGGGGCTCGAATGGGAGCCCTGCCATCAGATGGGGCAGATGATTGACCCGATGGCGCAGCTCCGGAAATGGTCCAAAAAGGTCGTTCATGTGCACGGCAAGGATTCCTCGATCTACCACGACATTCTCCGGACCGAGGGCATCGGCGGCGGCGGCAAACGTCCGTGGTTCCACCACCGCACCCCGGGGTTCGGGGACAGCAACTGGACGGATATCATCAGCGAATTGCTGCTCGCAGGCTTCAGGGGAAGCATCGACATCGAGGGCTGGCACGACAACGTTTTCAAAGACGAACTGGAAATGACCGGCCAGGTCCATGGCTTGAATCATCTCAAACGCTGCCGGGCGGAGTTTGTTCCCAACCCGGTCTGACAGGGGATCCAACCCAATGCTGATGGAGGAGAATTTATGGGAATGATTCAGGAGTTCAAGACATTCATCTCCCGCGGAAATGTCATTGATCTGGCCGTGGGCGTGATCATCGGCGCGGCGTTCGGAAAAATCGTCTCCTCGCTGGTGGACAACATCCTGATGCCGCTTCTGGGCATCATTCTGGGCAAAATCAACTTTTCAACCCTCGCCTATTCCGTCAGGGACCTGGACGGGAAAACCATCGCTGAAATCAAATACGGTCTGTTCCTCCAGAACACCTTCGATTTTGTCATCGTGGCGGCGGCCATTTTCCTGATGGTCAAGGTCATCAACAAACTGAAGAAACCCGCCGACGAAGCCCCGGCCCCCGCTCCCGCCGCGCCCCCGGAGGACATCCTCCTGCTCCGCGAAATCCGGGACACACTCAAAAGGCGATAGGCTTTTCACGGGATCCGCAGCGCGGATCTGTCTGCCGGCCAAAATGCACCGGATGAAAAAGCCTCCCCGTTCCACGGAAATGATGCTACGGTGAAATGACCATGAAACCGTTTCTCCTCCCCACTCTCCTCCTCACCGGTCTTTTGACCGCCTGTTCCACACCCGAAACCCGGATCAAGGAACATCAGGATACCTACCAGAAGCTTCCCTCGAAATTCCAGCAGTTGGTGGCCAAGGGAAAGATTGCGGAGGGAATGAGCGAGGATGCCGTTTATCTGGCGCTGGGAACGGCGGATCAGATCATCGACAAAAATGACGGGGGAGTCGCCTCCCAAATCTGGATTTACACGGATACCTACTACCAGGATGTCCCGAGCTGGAACACCTCCTACATTCAGACCCGCAATGGGGCGATTGTCCCGATCCAGAGTTATCAGCCCATCGCGGTCCCCCACTCGGTTCCGCGATACAAACTGACCTTTGTGGACAAAAAACTGGTCTCGTGGGAAAAAACGCAATAGTTCCCGCCATGTCCCGGCTCCCCCCGCCTCCTGTTGCCTATCGCGGTCGCATCGCCCCCTCACCCACCGGATTCCTTCATCTGGGCCATGCCCGGACTTTCTGGACGGCTTTTGAACGGGCCCGGGGTGGAACGCTCATTTTGCGCAATGAAGACATTGACCGGGACCGCTGCAAAACCGAATTCGTCTCCGCCTTTGTCGAGGACCTGCAATGGCTGGGGATCCGCTGGCAGGAAGGACCGGGGATGGAGGGACCTCACGCTCCCTACGATCAAAGCCGGCGACGGGACCATCATCTCAGGGTTCTGGAAAGTCTGCATCGCCGGGGACTTGTTTTTCCCTGCACCTGTTCCCGCCGTGAAATCCGGGAATCCGCCGCCGCCCCGCACGAGGGTCGGGAGGAACCGGTTTACCCGGGCACCTGCCGTGGAAAATCCCTTCCCACCGCCGATGTGCATGGCCACTGGCGTTTCCGTGTGACCGATGGGGAGGTCGTTTCCTTTGAGGATGAGGCCCTGGGACCCCAGTGTTTTACCGCCGGAAAGGACTTCGGGGACTTCCCTGTCTGGCGGAAGGACAACACCCCCTCCTACCAGTTGGCGGTGGTGGCGGATGACGCGGCCATGGGGATTACCGAGGTGGTCCGCGGGGCTGATCTGCTCCTTTCGACGGCACGACAGATTCTCCTCTACCGCGCCCTGGGTCTGGTCCCCCCGCGCTTTTATCACTGTCCGCTGATGACGGATGCCCACGGGCTCCGTCTGGCCAAACGGCACGATGCGCTCAGTCTTCGGGAATTGCGGCGCCGGGGTCATTCGCCGGAATCGGTCCGGGCTCTTTTTGCACAAACACCCTGATCATGCAACGGCGCACGGATTCACCTGAAAAGTTCTGTCCCCTGTGCCGGCGACCCATGGTCTTTGAAAGCCGTCACCACACCGTTCCCAAGGCCCGGGGTGGAAGGGAAACCACGCCCGTCTGCCGCGATTGTCACGACGCAATCCACGCGTGTTTTTCGCTCAGGGAGCTGGAGCGCTCCTTTTGCACGCTGGATTCCCTGTTCACCCGAGAGGAGTTCTCGAAAATGATCCGGTTCATCGCCCGCCAGAACCCCCATGCCCGTGTCCGGACCCGGAGGCCGAAGGAAAATAAATAACCGGTTCCCGGTTGGGCGTTGGGCGAGCGGAATGGACCAATAGTCATCAGTTATTCCCACTGAGATATTCTCCCTCCGTGTTCCCTGTGTTCTGGTGAGAGCTTCTCCCCATCTGCGATATCCGTGATATCCGCGGTTAAAATTCCCCGGATCAGAACGTGATCCCGGTCCGCACCCCGAGGACCACGGCATCCTGCACGCGGTTGCCGGTGATCGGACTGGCAATGCCCCCGCCGGTGTTGATGAAATACTGAAAATCCGGCTGCACATACCACCACGGCGCAATTTGCACGCGGTAGGTGGTTTCCAGGATTGTTTCGCTTGTGCGGACCGGACGCGGCAGGTTGCCGCCATTCATGGCCACCTTGCTGGCATCCCGGTCAAAGTCGGTCACGCGGGAGCTGTATTCATTGTAACACACCCCCACGGCCAACACATCCTGGTCCCGGGTGGGAATCGGTCCCGTATAGATCACCCCCCCTTCCGCATAAAAATCAATGATGGTGCGGTCGGCCTCCGGGCTGCCGGCCAGGCGTGTGAAGAAGGAGAGTCCCTCGTGGCCCTCGTTTTTCTCGCGCCAGAGCATCTGGTCGATGATCCCGTAGAACCCATAGTTGCCTTCATGATTGAGGGCGGTGCCGTTGGAGGCGGTGCCGGTGAGCGTCGCGTCGTCGGAAAGGGGGATGCCGTTGGAATCAAAGCGCTGATCCGCAAATCGGTCGGTATGGTACCAGAAACCGAGGCTGTAGGCCCCCGGCAGGCCCTTGTCGTTTTCCTGTTTGTTCAGATCGTAGGTGACCTCGTGCATGGTGAAAAGGCCCTCGTCCTCGGCAATCCGGAAATTCGTGCCGTGCCGGTTGTTTCCATTCTGCGCCCCGGGATTGCCGTCCTGGACAATGGACATGAAATAGAGTTCCGGGGTGGCCTGGACTTTCAGAAAAATCCCCGTGGTGGCGGAGGGATATCCGGCCCCGCCGTTGGGCTGGTTGGCCGCCATGAAGTTGGGCCAGCCAAAGGTTCCATTGACAAAAAGCGGAGAGCCGTAGTCACTGGTGAAAAATTCCGCATCGGCGGCCAGTTGCCCCACACGGACCGTCAGTTTGTCCTCAAAAAATCTCTGTTCAAGATACAATTCAAAGAGTCGGAACGTGTCGTAGGCGTCAATGTTGCTCGGATCCGAAAGGCTTCCCGTGTAGGCGGCGATGTCCTGGGCTCCGCGCAGATTGTTGGGGGTGGTCCCTTCAATCCAGAAGGAGCTGACATGGAACGCCCCGCCCTTCCATCCGGTCATTTTTTCAAAATCAAAATCCATTCCCACCTCCAGACGGTGTTCGTAGGTGAATCCACGTTGCACACCCCCCGTGACCACTCCCATGGTCTCCCCGGTATAGTCAACGGTCAGTTCAAATCCATGCTCGGCAAGCCGGGTCCTTTCCCCGCCCCAGTCCCCGGTCAGATAGTCCCACTCCCAAATGCCCTTGCTCGAAGGTGTCATCTCAGTACAGAGGATGGTCTTGCTCTCCGAGACATTTTTTTTCTCCGGAGTCCCGGCGGAAACCGGCGAAAGAAGTTGAAAGGCAAGGAGGAGGAATGCGGTGGTTGATCTGATCATGTTCTGTTTCATAACAATATGCCTCAATTGTGCACATTGAGGAATTACCCCTAGTTGGTTGTTCCGATTGAAAAGGTCATTTGAGCCCCTCGACAAGTGTGTTCACGTTGCTTTTGTACATGCCGATGAATGTGGAGGCCTCCCCTTCCCCGAGTCCATCCACGTAAAGCACCCCGCCCATCCCGGCCCCGGTTTCCTTCCGAATCTGCTCCAGAAACTTGGGGTTGAGGGTGAATCCACCAAATACCGCCTTCACCTTTTCCCGGCGGATGAGTTTGATCAGTTCCGCCACCTGCCGGGCGGTGGCTTCCTCCTGGGAACTGAATCCGGCCAGGGCATGGATGGTGAATCCGTTTTCCTGTGCAAAATACTGCAGGGCATCATGGCTGGTGACCAGTTTGCGCTGTGCGGGGGGAATCCCGGAAAGCCGGGAAACGGTCCATTTTTGGAGGTCCTCGAGGCTTCGCAGATAGGCCTGGGCCCGGATCCGGAAATATTCGCCGTCCGAGGGTGAGGCTTTTGTCAATGCCTCCCTCACCACCTCCACGGCCTTTTTCATGTTTTCCAGACTGTGCCACCAGTGGGGGTCCTCGCTGACCCCATGGGAATGGCCCTGACAGTGCGCATGCGCCCTTCCCTCGATCCCGGGAAGGGACTGTCCGACCTCCACCACCACGGACTTTCCCCGGCTGAGATCCCGCACGCTGTCCAGAAAGTTTTCCATTCCCTTGCCACTGGCAAAGATCACGGGACAGGCACCCATTTTGGCCATGTCCCGGGCTGTGGGCCTAAATTCGTGGGGGTCCTCACCGGGGGTGACCATTTCCACAATGGTCACCCGGTCCCCGCCGACTTCCCGAAGCAGATCGGTGACGATTGTTGAGGTCGAGGCCACACGCAGGGATTCCCCCGCCGTGACAACGGTCGGTCCACACAGCCACGCACACAGGAGTAGGTAAAGGGGTTTCATGGCGTTATTTAATGCAACTTTATTGCATTAAATGGCTTTCAGGGGGTTGATGTCAAATGAAATCACAAGTCAATTGCATTAATAAGATTCCCGGAAGAGGTTTATGGGTGAAATAAATGTTAGAGTCAACTAACTTTTGCGATTCAAATTTCCTTCCTTCTTGCCTTCACTTCCGCCGCCCTGATACGATGCGGGCCATGATGAAACGCTCCGAAATCAACGAGGTGGTCCGAAAAGCCACGGTCTTTTACGCCCAAAACGGCTGGCACCTGCCTCCCCAACCCCGATGGGATGTGACGGACTTCGGTCTGGGTAATTTCAAACGTTATGGTCTGGTCCTGATCAATCTGGCCGAGGAAAAGGAATATTGCGAAAAACTCATGTACGCCCAACTGGGAATGACCACCCCGCTCCACTGTCACAAAAAGAAAAAGGAGGACATCATCGCCCGGGCCGGATCCTTCAAAATCCTTCTCTACAATGCCCATCCGGATCACGCCGTGGCGGGGGAAAAATTCACGGTCAATGTCTGCGGTCAGGCCCGGACCGTTTCCAACGGGGAAACCATCCGGATTCAAACCGGTGAAAGGGTCACACTCATGCCGGGGGTCTACCATGAGTTTTACCCGGACGTGGAGGAGGCGATCATCGGGGAGGTGTCCACGGCCAATGACGACCTGAACGACAATTTTTTTGTCAATCCGGACGTGGGACGGTATCCGGAAATCACCGAGGACGAGCCCCCTATGCTCAAATTGCTCAGCGACAAATAATCCCCCCTGCCCCTCCCTCCCATGAAACGCAAAGGTATCGCCATCGGCGGCAACTGGATCATCGATTACGTCAAACTCATCGATGTCTACCCGGGCCAGGACACGCTGGCCAACATCCAGGGTCAGTCCCAGGGCAACGGGGGCTGTGCCTACACCACCCTCAAGGACCTGGCCAGACTCCGGGCCCCCTTTCCGCTTCAGGGTGTGGGTCTGGTCGGGCAGGATGCCGCGGGCAAACACATTCTCGCCGACTGCAAAAGACTCAAAATCAACACCTCCCAGCTCAAACCCACCCCGGCGGCCCCCACCTCGTACACGGATGTCATGACGGTGGTCTCCTCCGGGCGCCGCACCTTCTTTCACAACCGCGGGGCCAACGCGCTTTTTTCGCCCCGGCATGTGGACCTCAAAAAAATCCCGGCCCGGATTTTTCACCTGGGTTACCTCCTGCTGCTTGATGAGTTTGACAAGCCCGATGCCAAATACGGCACGGTGGCCGCCCGCTTCCTGGCCCAGGCCCAAAAGTTGGGATTCAAAACCAGTGTCGATTGTGTCAGTGAGGATTCCAACCGCTTTTCCACACTCGTCAAACCGGCGCTGCGCCATGTGGACTACTGCATCATGAACGAGATCGAGGCGGGACGGACCACCGGACACGATATCCGCCGCATGGGCCAGATTGAGCCTGCCGCCCTCAGGGATTCCGCCCGGGCCCTGCTCTCCTGCGGGGTCCGTGACCTGGTATTGATCCATTTCCCCGAGGGGGCCTACGCGTTGGCGGCCTCGGGCCGGGAACTCTACCAGCCCTCGCTGAAACTTCCCCAGAATTTCATCAAGGGCACGGTCGGTGCTGGGGACGCATTTTGCGCCGGGGCGCTCTACGGTCTTCACGAAAGCCAACCGCTCTCTGAGATTCTGCTCAACGGCGTGTGCGCCGCCGCCTCCTCCCTGGCCAGTCCCACGGCTTCCGACTCGGTGGTTCCCATGAAACAGGCCCTCGCCCTGGCCTCGAAATTTGGATTTCACGAAAACCTGATGTCCTGACCCCTCCGCCAGAGCAAGGACCCTGATTATGCCCGAGGAAAAACTGGAATTTGAAAATCCGCGCCTGCTGCAATCCCTCTACGCCGGAAATCCCCAGAATCTCAAAAAGCTTGAGGAAACGCTCCTGGTGACCGTCACCACCCGGGACGGATGGGTCCGTTTCGAGGGGAAAAAGGAGGATGTGCTCCGGGCCCGCCAGGTTTTTGACCATCTGCTGGCCGCCCACCACAACGGGATTGTCATCCGCAATCATGAGTTCAATTACACGCTCCACAACGTCCTGGAAAACCGGGGGGACCAGCTGGCCTCGCTTCATGCGGAGAAACTCAAAATCTCCGCCACCCGCGGATCGGTCTCTCCCAAAACCTTCAACCAGCGGGACTATCTCGAGCGCATCCGCAGTCATGATGTGAGTTTTGGCATCGGTCCCGCCGGCACGGGCAAAACCTACCTGGCTGTGGCCATGGCGGTTTCCTTCCTCAAAAGTGAACGGGTCAAACGGATCATCCTCACCCGTCCGGCGGTGGAAACGGGCGAATCCCTGGGCTACCTCCCCGGTGATCTGCGCGAAAAAATCTCCCCCTACCTCCGTCCGCTCTACGACGCATTGAATGACATGCTCCCTCCCGAGGAGGTCGCCAAGGCGATGGAAAAAAACATCATCGAAATCGCGCCTCTGGCCTACATGCGCGGACGCACGCTCTCCTCGGCATTTGTCATTCTCGACGAGGCCCAGAACACGACGGCGGAACAGATGTTCATGTTCCTGACCCGTCTGGGCGTCGGCTCCACCTGTGTGATCACCGGGGACATCACCCAGACGGACCTCCCGGCCAACAAAAAATCCGGTCTGGTCGAGGCGGTGGCGGCTCTGCGCGGGGTCGAGGAAATCAGCTTCACCTACTTTGATGAAAAGGACGTCATCCGCCACGAGATCGTCGCCCGGATTGTCTCGGCCTACAAACGCCACCGGGAACCGTTGAACAATCAGAAGTGATGTGGGCCTCCCCGCCGATGTCGCAGAAAACCGCAGATGGGTAGATGTCTCATGGGGAGCGCACGCGCCCCCGCGTGCACCAGGAGGCGCCCCCGCCTCCGCTCTGGGGGGCCCAGCGGGCCGTCGCATTTTGGCCACAAAAAGGCGCAAAACACACAAAAGAGGGATTCTTTCTGAACTGCCCGGGGGGCGCACGCGCCCCCGCGTGCACCAGGAGGCGCCCCGCCTCCGTTCCGGAATCAACCGGCAGTTGGCAGTCTCAAATCGGCAATAACAAAGGCTACGTATCTATTTCTCGCCTGTAACGGTGCAGGTCTTCTTCACACTGTCAATGTCGAGTTTGAGAGGGATCACAGGAGCGACCAATTGAATGAGGGCCGAAAAGGAAATATTGATGCAACGCATGCTTATTTTCTCGGACGGAACTTCAGACATTATTTGCCGAAAAGATTCAATCAAACATCCATCAGCAATTTCAAAATTTTCTCCAAATCCGGCGCGGTCTCGCCAAAACCCACACGGGCGAGCAATGGATTGCCGGTCAGCTCCTCGATCATCGGTCCGTTGGTATGGTCGGAAATCAAATCCACCTCGGGGACGGACTGGTTCATGACAATGCCCATCAGCGGGCATCGGTCCCGTTCAATGGCCTCCACGGTCAGCAACGTGTGGTTGAGTGTGCCCAGATTCGGCCGGGTCACGAGCAATATGGGGGCATTCATTTCTCGCGCCAGGTCACTGACAAAGTAATCCCGGCGGATGGGCACGCGCCATCCGCCCACGCCCTCCACCAGCACCACCTCAAATTTCTCCCGCAGTTTGCCGTAGGCGGTTCGCACGGCATCCAGGTCAATGATCCGTTCCTCAATGATACTCGCGGTATAGGGGGCCGCCGGGGGCTGCAGGGTCACGGGATTCAGATCATCCAATGTCAGTCCTGCTGGATTTCCAGAGGCGTTCAGGAGTGCATGGGCATCGGTGCGCTCCCCGCAAAGAATGGGTTTGAATCCCACTGCCTTCACACCCCGTGCGACAAGGGCGCGAAGGATCAGACACGTCACGCGTGTCTTGCCGACATGGGTATCGGTGCCGGTAATAAAGACGGTCTGTTTCATAACAATACTGTTTCCAGCGCATGTACCAACTTGTCCATCTGCTCGGCTGTGTGGCGGGCGGTCAGACTGACTCTCAACCGGGCCCGTCCCTTGGGAACGGTGGGGTAACGGATGGCGGGCACATAAAAGCCCCTGTCAAACATTTTGGCCGAAACTTCGAGTGCCTTGGATTCCTCACCAATGGGAATGGGAATGATGGGCGATTGCGCGGCCTGAGAAATCAGTCCCCGCGACAATAGGGCGTCGGAAAGCCGGTGGATATTCAGCCAGAGCTGGTCATGCAAAAGCTGGCCCTCGGGACTGCGCACGAGTTCAATGGCCTCCCGCGCGGCCTCACAGGTGGCGGGGGGCAGGGCGGTCGAAAAAATGAAGCTCCGGGCCCGATTGACGAGTGTCTCGATGAGCGGACGGGATCCGGCCACATACCCTCCTCCGCTGCCCAGGGCTTTGCTGAGGGTCCCCATCTGGATTTCCACACGCGCTCCCAATCCCAGTTCATCGGCCAACCCGGCCCGCATTTTGCCGAAAACACCCGTCGCATGCGCCTCGTCAATCATCAGCCACGCCCCGTATTTTTCCTTCAACGCCACGATCTGCGCCAAAGGAGCCCGGTCCCCATCCATGGAAAAAATGGTTTCCGTGATCACAAGAACCCGTCGGGAACGAGGAATTTTTTCGATTGTCGATTGTCGATTTTCAATCTCACCTTGATTCACGTTCTGGAATCTGGAATCTGGAATTTGCCTTTCCTCAGTGTCTGCAATCTGGAATCTGGAATCTGGAATTTGCCTTTCCTCAGTATCTGCATCTGGAATTTTGAATTTTGAATCTGGAATTTGCCTTTCCTCAGTGTCTGCAATCTTGAATTTGGAATCTGGAATTTGCATTTCTTCTGCATCTGGAATTTTGAATTTTGAATTTGGAATTTCATTACTCCATTTGAGATGTTCCTCGAGTTTCCCCATATCCAGATGGGGATACACCCGGATCGTCGCCCCGCTGAGGCGGCACGCATCGATCAGACAGGCGTGGTTGAGCTTGTCCAGAATGACCACATCTCCTTTCCCGACAAGGGCGGGAATCACCCCCAGCGGCACGGCAAAGCCGGATGAAAAAACCAGCGCCGCCTCGGTCTGCTTGAAAATCGCAAGAGCCGTGTCGAGCTGTTGCTGGGGGGGCAGGTGGCCGCTGATCAGCCGGGCCGACCCGGTCCCGGTGCCAAAGGTCTCAAGGGCCCGAAGCGCAGCCCCTTTGATGCGGGGATGACGGGTGAGGCCCAGATAGTCGTTGGAGGAAAAATTGACGCAGGGGCGGCCTTTGAAAATGATCTCGGGTCCCTGCGGGCTTTCAAACGGACGCAGTTGCCGGAGCAGATGCTGTCCGCGCAGCATTTCCAGTTCCTTCCAGAGTTCTTGGTCCATGGGTGGCATCGGGGTCACTCCACCTAACCGTGTGCCACGGGGTCTGTCCATCCAGACGGACCCCCTCCCCTGCGGATTTCCCCGCCCACCATCACAAACGGGACGCGGCCCTTGTGCCAGAGGACATTCTGATAGGCATCGGCAAAATCCGGACGGTACGGGAGCGCGATCAGGTCGGCATGGGCCCCGGGTGTCATCTCCCCCAGTCGGCCTTCCTGGCGAAGGACCCGGGCGGGGTTGAGTGTGACCATTCTCAAAATATCCCGGGGCTCGAGCCAGAAATATTTTCTGGCCAGGCACTGCATTTCCTCGAAGAGATTCAGGTTGTTGTTGCTGGCCACGCTGTCCGTGCCCAGGCAGAGGTTGATCCGGTGCTTCTGCATCTCGCGCAGGGGAAAGGGGCGATGCCCGAAATACTCGTGGCATTTCGGACAGTGGGCCACGGAGATTTCCCCGGCCTCGGCCATTTCAAGGTCCTCTCCGGTGACGTAATTCATGTGCACGGCCAGGCTGCCGGGAGGCAGGAGTCCGCGCCGCATCAGATACCCGAAGGGGGTCTGGAGATTGATGTCGTCGATCCTCCGGCCCATGCCACCCAGAAAATCGTGCAGGCGTCCGGCATGGTTCTGGAACATGTCATACTCCTCGACGGATTCCGCGATGTGCGTGGTCACCAGCATGTCCTCCGCTCCCGCCGCCTCCCGGGCGAGTCCGTAGAGTTCCGACGAGGCGGTGTACGGGGCATGGGGCGAAAGTCCAAACCCGCCTCTCCATCCGGCATGGGGATAGAAAAACTCCAGGAGTCCGTCCACAAAGGCGGGGTCATGGGTCTTGACACGGATGTCGATGAGTTCCGCGCACCACCACACCCGCAACGGGGGCGGACTCAGAAGCGGCAGGAGTTCCGGAAACGCCTCGATATTGATCGCGGTGGTGGTGCCGTAATCGAGCAGTTCCTCATATCCCTGCCCCACGGCGGCGAGGTAATCCGCCGTTGCGAGGGTGCGTTTGTGGCCGTTGATCTTTTGAATCCAGGAGGTAAAGGAACCGGTGGGGTGAATCAGATTCCTCAGGGGCATGTAATCGAGGTGGCAGTGGGCATTGAGAAGGCCGGGCAGCAGGATATGCCCGCCCAGGTCAAGGACGGGCGCCTGCGGATGGGCTGCCTGCAGTTGTTCGGCAGTCCCGAGGGACTCGATCACACCGTTGCGGATCAGGACGGCCCCGGCCTCGACCGGTCCGGTCCTGACGGGAAGAAGGTATTTGGCTTTTAAAAGCATCATCTGGATGTTTTGATTGTGTGTTGTCTTTTGAAGTCATCAAGCCAAATGAAATCCGCGACAAACCCCAGACAAATCCCCCCATTCATCAACAGGATGATCCAAAACGCCCTGAAAGCCGTGGACCCGACCCGCAGTCTTCGTCAAAATGTCCGGCGCAACGGTCGTCTGATTCTCGCCGGGGACTCCCGTTTGGACCCGGCGGCCTTTTCCGAAATCCGCATCCTGGCCCTGGGCAAGGCCTCTCTCCCGATGGCCGCCTCTCTTCTGCGCATTTTGAGGAATCAAAATCCACGGACTCTGATCGTGACCAAAAGGGGGTATGCCCGCGGGTTTGCCGGGGGGAATCCGGCGGATTGGCACCGTCTGCGCCACAATCCGCGGGTGAAAATCATCGGGTCCGCCCATCCGCAGCCGGATGCCTCAAGTCTCCGGGCGGGGGCGGCTGTCAGCGGCTTTGTCCAAGATGCGCCGGAAAACACCCTTTTCCTGTGCTGCATCTCCGGGGGTGCCTCGAGTCTGGTTGTGGCCCCCAAACCGGGTGTTTCCCTCGAAAAATACCGTCAGATCAATGCGGACCTCCTCAAAAGCGGGGCGGAGATCCGGGAAATCAACCGCGTCCGCAAATCGCTGGATGCCCTCAAAGGCGGCGGACTGGTCCGGATTGCGGGCCGGTCAACGGTCGTGGGTCTGATTCTTTCCGATGTGGTCGGTGATCCGCTGGGGACGATCGCCTCGGGTCTGACCCATCATCCCAGGGCCCGCAACATTCTCGTGGCCAATTCCAGGGCCGCCTGCGAGGCTGCCGCCACCTGCGCCCGGAAAGCGGGTTTTTCCCCGCGCATTGTCACCACCCGTCTTCAGGGTGACGCCGCCCGGCGCGGGGCCCAGATTGCGGTGCAAATTGCGCGCTCGCGTCCGGGCACCTGTCTGATCTACGGGGGGGAAACCACCGTCACCGTCCGCGGCAACGGACGGGGCGGACGCAATCAGGAGCTGGCGTTGGCGGCGGCACTGACCCTTGAAAAATTCCCGGCGCACCCGGCGGCTGTTGCCTCCCTGGGGACCGACGGCATTGACGGACCCACCCCCGCCGCGGGGGCGATCGCCCTGACCGATACGGCGCAAAGGGCCCGGCAACGGGGGCTCGACCCCGCGGCGTTTCTGGAGCGCAACGACAGTCACATTTTCTTCCGCAAAATGGGCGGGCTGATTCAGACCGGTCCGACCCACACGAATGTGGCGGATTTGGTGTTCGCCCTCCGGTTATGATGAGGTTCTCGGTTCTCCGTTGCCGGTCCACTCAAAAAAATCTGTGCTAATCCAAGCCAATTTGCGTTTAAAAGTTCTCCACTTTCGAATCTCGAATATTGAATCTGGAATTTTGAATCTGGAATTTTGAATATTGAATTTGGAATATTGAATTTGGAATATTGAATTCCCATAGCCCCCCCTTTGTGATTTTTGTGCATTTTTGTCGCCAACACTCCCCAATTTTTTTGATTGAATTTTCCCCTCTCCCACCCCAAGATTTTTCCCGTTGGGTCCTTATGGACGACGCCTCACACACATTCGACAGGTCAGGGGCCTTTTTATCTGGAGTGCGCCACTGACGGGGCAGCGCATGTCTTCAAAACGGCTCCCACCCGAACGGGGATTTTCCCGCAGACCTCGCAGATGAACGCGGATGTTTTTTGAGAACCAGACCCCCTCCATAGAATGAATCTTATGCCCCCGGAACGCACGCGCTCTCGCCCTCGACACACAAAATAGGGATTCTTTCTGAACTGACCGGGGAGCGCACGCGCCCCCGCGTGCACCAGGAGACGCCCCCGCCTCCACTCAGAAACAAACCTTACATGAAATAAAAATGATTTCTCTCTTGATTCATCATGTATCAACCTTTATAAGAATTAGATCAACATATTTCCTGTGATTAAAATAGGCAGAAATCACTAGAAATAGACAGAAAGAAATCTGCCGAATACCTGTTCGGTAAGATAATATGCCCTCGCAGTTCTTCTACATATACGCGCTGAAGGATCCATCCTCGAATCCCGCCAAGCCGTTCTACATTGGCAAAGGCACAGGGAGTCGAGCGTTCGACCATATCGCTCGTCCGGACGGAACAAAGAAGTGGAAACGAATCGAAGAGATTAAGCGAAAGGGGTTTGATCCACTCGTCGCCATCCTTGCGGATGATCTTTCCGAGGCGCAAGCGCTCAAACTTGAGTCGGAATTGATCTCTGCTTTTGGCGTAGAGGTGTCTGGCGGACTACTTACTAACTCCGTTATTCCATCCGGGCTTGGCGGCAAGAAGCGAGCTAACCTGATCCTTCCACACGGGGTGGTGGAGAAGGCGCAGCTTGGCTTGCAACTACTCAAGGATGCGATTTTGGAATTTACCGAGGCAAACAAGGATGGCGTTGGAAACTCCGACGTCGCGAGCCTTTTAGGTTTGAGGAGCGACTACCGAGGAAGGCAGAAGGATTACCTTTCCTACAGTATTCTCGGCCTGCTACTGCGGGAAGGACGTATCACTCGGCATGAGCGCAAACACAAAATCAAATAAACCGAACAAGGCGGTGGACTCAACGCGCTGCCGCGCGTGAGTCACCTTTGACGTTAGACGGCCACGATTTCTCACTGCACACCACAACCAAAAAAGGAAAAACAAAATGCCGACGAAAGATGATTACAGGAAAGTTGCACGCATCGTGAAGAAGGAGCTTGATATGGACAAGCAGGCGTTCAGGACGTATCAGCGCGACAGCTTCACCACGCAGTTGAAGGCCATTTCAGGCGCTGGCGCGCACACGAAGGGCGGAGACACATGGGCAGAGTTGGAGGCCGCCTTCATTCAGGAGGGGCTTCTGGTTTATCCGCCTTTGGGCGACACCGAGGAGGATGGTTTCACTCGCGTATATCGTAGCGGCAGCCGCATCGCAGGCATTCTCAATGCCATCAGATTTCCGGGTGGTGGCAGCGATGAGGAGTTGTCGCTGTTGCTTGGGAAGCTCAAGACTCAGACCTACGACCAGGGGGCTTGAGATGTGAGAGGTTGGCCGTCTAACCATGCGCTGCAGCGAACCCGGCCATCGCGTCGCGGTTGCAATCGTGGCGTCCCGTGGGCCGGGTCGCTGAGCTTGGGTCGTTAGGTAAAAAAACCCACTATGAACAAAATCAAATTTCTCCTATTGGCAATTATTGCCATCATCGGAATTGCATTCGGAGCAATTTGGTTATTCAACATTGCCACCGGATCAAAACCATGTTCCGTCCCGTGGCAGCCCAAACGCTCTAAGGCAGAAATTCATGCCGCTTGCTTGGTGCATGTGCAAGAGGCTGACCGAAAAGCAACAGAAGCCATCGCTCGCCGCGCAGCAGAATTTTCGTCGTTCGTGCAGTCGCGTAAAGCCGGAGCAAAGCCCTTCTCGAAAGATATTGTCTCGCTCTACGGCAAGTGGAGAGCGGTCAAGCCGTATCTTCCATTTACGGACAAGGAGGGGCATAAGAAATTTGTGGTCGAGAAATTTAATCAACATATTTTCACCTCTGCTGATCTTGCTTCAGCCGTGAAGCTGTCTGTTGAAGGCAGCGTTAAAGATATGGAAGGCATTGAGAACGAGTTGGCGGTCGCTCTTCGCCAAGAAGTGCTTGGACGTTCACTATCACCTGGTGAGATTCCTATTGCAGCCCAGGAATTTAAGAAGGCTGTTGAAAGGATTGTGTCGGCGTCGCAATGGGACGCGGCAAAGACAGCTGGCAATCTTGTGGTTTCAGAGGTAGCTGCGCAGGTCGGGACTCAGGTCTTGATTCGCCTTGGCGTATCGGCGGGTATTCTTACTACAGGGGCGGTAAATTCTTGGTGGTCACTGGGCGCGGCATTCGTGATTGGCTTGGTGGTGGATGTGGTTTGGGAGTGGATTGATGACCCTGCGGGTGATATCGAGAAGGAAATGACTCTGGCACTCGACAATCTTTCGAATCAAGGTTCCACTGCCATTCGGGAGGAGATGACAATGGCTCTTTCAAAGCGATGTGATCTGTGGAAGAAGACTGTTGAGGAGATTGCGCCATGAGATTTCTATGCATTTATTTTTTAGCAGTTTTTTATATATTGGTTTTGCCGCAGGCTGCAGTCTGCGGCACCGCCAACGGAGCAATACGCGAGACGGCAGAGTTTATACTGTCAAAGTTTGGAAAGGGAGCGGCAGGAAAAACCCTCGAAGAGGTAACAGACGCGACAGCCAAGGCTGTCGCTCGTTACGGAGATGATGCTCTCCCTCTTCTTCGCAAATCGGGGCACGCCGGTTTTGCTGCCCTAAATGAAGCGGGAGAAAGTGCTCCCGATGTTATCAGACTCTATGCTCGCAAAGGTGACGAAGCTATTTGGGTTATTTCAGAGCCGAAAAAGCTCGCCATCTTCATCAAGCATGGGGATTCCGCTGCGGATGCACTCCTCAAGCACCCAGGAATTGCGGATACCCTCATAGGACGATACGGTGACGAAGCTGTCGGAGCGTTGAACACTGTTTCGCGGCAGAACGCTCAGAGATTGAGTATGGTTGCTGATAATGGGTTGTTCGCGGCAACGCCAAGAAGTAAGGAATTGCTTCCCGTTATTCGGCAACACGGAGACGAAGCGATGGATTTCATCTGGAAGAACAAGGGCTCCTTGGCGATTGCGGCGGTATTGGGCACTTTCCTGGCTGAACCGCAAACATACATTTCTGGTGCGAAGGAGTTAATTGTATCTCCTGTAGTCGAGCCGATTGCCAGAAGCACGAATTGGACGCTTATCACGGCAGGGGTTTTGATCGTTGTATTTCTGCCATTCATTGCCCGTTCCGTCATGAAGGCAAGGCGAGCGATGAGGCCAACAAAAACAAGCACCTAACAAGGCAGTGGACTCAACGACTACCCGCCGTCACGCCCCGTGCTTGGTCGCTACGCTCCCGGCACGGGCCGCGCCGTCGGGCAGTCGTGAGTCACTTTGAACGTTAGGCCACTCGACGCCATGACCACGCGCTCCAAAAGATTTCTAGTTGTCGTTGTCGGGGTGTTTCTGGTTTACGCAGTCACACCGTTCTTCGCTGGAGTGTTTGGAACATACGATAGACGCGGTCCGAAGATTTTTGCGGAGAGTCACCACGAGTCACTTTACAGAATGGGCTATGCTTTGTTTCACGACGACACGCCACGCATTCCATACATGCGAGAGCGGCCTTGGTTTTACGGCGTCGCTGGTGCTACGATACCTAAACACGGAGATATTTGAGTTATGACGATGACGTGGCCTAACCATGCGCTCCAGCGAATCTCGCGCCGCGCTCGATCGCTGAGCTTGAACCGTTAGATGACTACGATTTACTTCCCATGAAGTCTCCCGAAGAAAAGCTCGAGATGATGCGCCAACAAGTTATCTCCAAGGTTCGTTGGGGAGCACAGCAGCAGGAGGTACTTGACTGGCTTCGGGAGAAACACAGCATTGTGGGACCAGAAGCAGAACAGCTTTTCACCCAGGCGACTCGCGCCAGAACCAAGCGCATCCGCGAGAACGCGCTCATCCGACTTGTCCTCTCTGTCCTCGGCATAGCCGGGGTAGCCGTTTTCTTTGCTACCCGTTTTGGCATGGGCGTCATCGTTTATGGTGGATCCAGCACAGTCATCGCCACGGTTCTTGTTGCCGCCCTCGGCTGGCTGAGCATCACCACGTTCATCCGCAGTCTCGCGCAGTTACTCACCGGCGAGAAGGCTGGGCCAGCCGATTAGCCATTTACCGCCATCTAACAATTTAAGGAATGTAGAGAACTTGGGATGCAGAGCATCCCAAGTTCTTAGCATTCTGTGTTGAACGACGCCGGGGGGAAGAGGTTGACGTCAGGAAGAATGTAACCTCGGTCGACTCTGACCCCTTCCCGATGGAATACGGGATGAAATTGGGCGGTGAACGGTTTTAGAATTTCTTGCGGAAAGTGTTTTGAGTATTGATTAAGAAATCCACTTGTCGGACAGACGGGTCCCTGCGATGCGGTTGATTGGGGAGCGCGCGCGCCCTCGCGTGCAAGAGACGACGCCCCCGTCGTCGGAACCGTGGAATGGACGGATAAGGTTTAATTGACGGTTAACCCTTGCAGGAGAGAGACGTTTTCTTCGGGGCGTGGGCGCCCCAAAGGGCATGCGGGGGCGCACGCGCTCCCCATGCGGAGACGGAATCTCATGACGAAGGACACCAGCTTGAGATCATCGGCAAACGTTTTCAGGATTGCATGGGAATGGCTTTTTTTATATTCATAGGTTGTAGTCTGTTGGTTTGAGTGTTGAGCCCGGCCTGCTTCATACAGGCCGGGCTCTCTAACCCTCACAAAATCCATTAACTTGAAAACTTTCAAAACCGCCCCGAATGCTTTCGGGGCTTCGTTCAACCATGCGCTCCAGCGAATCTCCGCTCCGCTTCGGGATCGCTGAGCTTGAACCGTTAGGCAGCTTCGACATCCGTGAGCACCCCATCACTCGTTACAGCTTTCTATGAGCGCATCTGGAATGCAGGCGACTTCGCAGCCATCCCGGAGCTGCTTGCAGAGGGGCTCGTATTTCGAGGCTCGTTAGGCTGTGAGTTGCGCGGTCACCAAGAATTTAGAGATTACGTTTGCTCGGTGCGCGGCAGCCTCAGCAATTACCGGCGCGAGGTTCTTGACTGAGTTGCGGAGGGAGACCACGCATTTGCTCGGATGCGTTTTTCGGGCCTGCACACCGGAGTTTTCCGAGGGGTTCAGCCAACACACAAGCAGGTTCAGTGGCTTGGCGCGGCGTTGTTTCATTTTGAGTGTGGGGTCATCTCGGAGTTGTGGGTTCTCGGAGACCTCGCTAGTTTAGACCATGACCTTACAGCCGACCAAGTGGCCTAACAGGTTGTTGAGAAAATCAAATCTTCAGAATTGGGTATTATTTTCGACCATCATTTTATGGCTCCTGAACAAAAAGAATTGATTGTAGGGCATTTTAAATGCAAATAAATTTCAGTTCTTTTTATAATTTTTCGGCTCTTCGGGTTTTCGAGTGGGTAAAAAAAGGGGGGGTTAGGAGTCTGGGAGCATACAGGTGAGGATTTTGAGTCTGAGGTAATCTTCGTCGCGGAGGCCGTAGGCACGGCGTTGGATGACGCGGACTTTGTTGTTGAGGCCTTCGACAAAGCCCAAAGCCACTTTGTTTTGATCCTCGCAGTAGGCGGCGATTCCGTCCCAGTGTTTTTCGACAAGTTCTGCAAACTTCTCATAGGGT
>JANRIZ010000176.1:0-16811 GCA_033764445.1 Verrucomicrobiia bacterium
AGGGCAAAAAGCCGCGTGACCGTGTTATCGCCCGAGGCCACGGTCCGATACTCGGAGTTGACCGTGAAGTTCAGGGCGATGACCGCAAACAGACCGCCGATGATCACATTGGCCAGCTCAAAGGCGTCGACGGTAAACTCACCTTCCTCGGTTTTGTTCATCCAGATGGCCAGGAGCGGAATCAGAAGCGAGGCCAGAAGAGGCACAAAGACCGGTGCGACCACCTTGATGGATTGCCGTTGCACGGTCAGCCCCACGACCAGGGCCGAGTGGAATTCCCCGTACCAGCCGGCCCGGGTGTCCCTCCGGATCGTGACCGGGCCCGGATTCCATCCCTCGATGCGGATATCCGCTGCGGCCCGGCTGAAATCGATGTCCTCCTGCAAAAAGACAAGGTTCGCCTCGCCCGTGGTTTCCCGGCGCAGGGTGACGTCGACCGCCAGCGACTGCCGGTCAAAGGGAAAGGAAGCCGTGTCCAGGGACATGGAAAACACCCCGGTTGTGCGCCGCATCAGCTCGACCTGGCCGTTTGGAAAAATGCGAACACTCGTCGTTTGAAAGGAGGGAGCCCCCTTGAGATTGGCCAGGGAGACACCCGGTGACCAGATGTGATTGAGTATCTCCTCTGCCTGGGGCCCGCGATGGTCCTTGAAACCATTCGGGGTTTCCTGTGCGGGATACCGAAGCCGGGGGTCCTCCCAGCGCAGGCGCATATCCACAGTGGCCTCAAAGGTGCCCGCATTTTCATCCAATGTGGAGACCTCCTGGAAATAAAGTCCCACGCGCACAATCACCGGCAACCCCTTTCCCAGGGGGAGGGTCGTGAGTGTTTCGGAGGGACTCGGGGGCAACGCGTCTTTCGCGGAGGCCAGGGGCAGGGCGAAAATCATCAGGGCGGCGAGCACCATTCTCATTTGTCACCCTTTTTGAGCTGCTGACGAAGCTGCTCATGCTGTTGAGCCAGGCCCTTGAGTTCATCGCAGAGTATCTCCGTTTCGATCCCGTCGGACAGGTCCCCCTTGGAGAGGGCATCAAAACGGGCGGTGATGGCTTCGAGGGGGCGCAGCAGCATGCCGCGAATGGAGACGAGGATCAGACCCGCCAGCAGAACAATCGCACACAGGGCCATCAGTGCCTGCCAGACCTTGGAACGGTTCTCCGCCGCGCGTGAGGCACTCAGATCCGTGACGGCGGCGACGAACCCCAAAATATCCCCGGCACTGTTTCGGAGCGGCACAAGGACAACGCCATACGTGTTTCCATGGACTTTGCGGACGTATTGGGTGCCTTCCAGGGAATTGAGATTCTGATCCACGACAAGTTCCTTCAGGAGGTCGGCATTGGTCGAATGGAAGCGGATGAACGGACCCACACGGTTCTGATCGCTCAGGATCCCGGGACTGACCCCTTTGGCAAACTCCCGGAGCGGGGACTCGCCGATGAAGACCGCCATTTCCAGGTTGTAGGCGTTTTTGAGACCCTCCAGGATCCCCGCAAAGGCGATGCCCATTTCAAAGCTGCCGATATGCCGGCCCTGCCTGTCAAACATCGGAACCACCCCAAAAATGGCGGGGCCGGAGCGGGCAATCGCAAATCCCTTCCGGGGCGTCTGATCGCGGTTGACCGCGACCACCATGGGTCTGAACGTGCTGAGGTCATCCCCAAACTTGTCGGGGTCATTGAGCCGAAGGAAGGACGTGGCGGGCGGCGTATGGAACTGGGCCTGGTCCACCGCGAACTTTTCTTTCTGTTCCAAAAACATCCGTTGATACTCGGCGAGAAGGCCCGGCCGGTCCTGTGCGGCAAAAAGTTCCCGGGCCCGGGGAAGTTGGGCCACCATCGCCGCGCGCGCGAGGGCCCGATCCTCCGCCCCCCGCAGATTGAACTGGATGATCGAGCGCACGAGGTTGAGCTGGTTCTCCTCGACGGCGGCGGTCATGCCGCTGAAAAGCCTGTTTGAAATGAGGGAGAGAACGATCACCACCACCGTGACCGCACTGATCAGAAGAATGGGCACACTTTTGCAGAACTTCATTTATGGGCAAGACGGTAATGCGGAACACACCCCGTGGCGAGGGATTTTTGAGGTGTTCCGGGAGCCCGGGCGAATGCCGCGGACCGGTCAGGCGCGGGTTGTCACCTTGGAAAAATCAAGCTGATGGCGGTCGGCGTAGGACTCGAAAGCGCGCTGGTGTTCGATGAGGACCGCCCGAACCACCGAGGAGTCGTCGGCATGTCCGTATTCAACGACAAAATCCGGGATCAGATCCATTTTCTGGTGGGCATACAGGAGGGCGAAGGCCGCCCCGGCGGCGGCCGTAAACGGGATGTCCTTGTCCGCCCCCTCGGCGAAATCCTCCACGACATCCGCCAGAAATTCGAGCTGCTCGTAAAGGTGCGGGAACTTCGGGGCCTTGAGCTGGGTGAATTCCGCCTTCAGGAAAGTGATCTTCTTGAGGAGGGCCTCAATGACCCGGGGCGTGATTTTTTCCATGCCGTGGTGGACGAATTTGGCGATTTCTGACATGGCTCCATACAACCGAATATCTGGTTTACAAGTCAAGAGCATTGGTCTTTATATTCAGGTTTCCTGCGGATTGACCCGATGTCCTCCAAGGGGAAACGGACCGATTCATGCCCACTCCCGACGATATCCAGTACGCCGTTGCCTCCACCCGGGTGATCCTGCCGCCGCGCCGCGCGCTTGAAACCTTCGATTCAACGGTCATTCGTTATCATTACGTTTCCGAACGCATGGATGTGGGGGGCGAGGTTTCCATCCGGGAAGGCACCCTTCATGCCGAAAGGCCCCAGGTCATCACCCCCGCCTACTTTGAGCGTCTCCTGCTGGAAGGATTTGGCGAGGAATCCCAAGGGTATGTGGACTGGCTCCAGGCCCACATCAAGGACGTGACTTTCCTCCAGTTCGGTTTCCGGTTTCGCAAGGAGGAAAACCGGCAGTCCGTTGTTCATGAGTCTTTGGAGGCCGTCATTGAACGGGTCCGGGCGGAGGTTGAAGGCCGGGACGACCCGCTGGGATCGGTCCTGACGGGAGTGGATGATTTCTGGGAAATCTGTCTCCTGAAGTTTGCCACCGATGTCATCCGCAAGTCTGCCCCGGAGAATATCCGTCAAATGCAGCAAAAAAACATGTTTCGCGAAGTGGAGGGCATCCCCCTGGCGGTCCGTGCGGAAATCGAGGAGGACATGCGGGCGGTCGGGACCGATCGGGAACGCCTCAATGAATTGGGCCGCAAATTGCGGAATTATGGTATTTTTGAAAATTATGAAGATCGCTTTTTCAGCCTTGTCCGCACAATGGGCAGGTGAATGACTGTCCAGTTTTAATAATTGCTAAAAATATAAAAGCTTCTATCCTCTTGCAGAAATATAAACGGAAACATTGTGGAAAAAAAATTCGACAAACAGGCGGGTCTGATCACCGTCAAGGAAGCCGCGAACTATCTGAGAATTCCCGTGCCAACGGTGTATTACCTCGTCCAAAGGGGGCAGCTGCCCGCCATCCAGATCGGGGGGCGCTGGCGGATCAAGAAGGATGCCCTGGATGTGCAGATTCTGGGCAAGGAGGCCGTTCCGGAGCCACCCCCTGCGCCGATCCCCGTCCCTGTCGTCCAGGCGGCGGCTCCTGTCATTCCTTCCTCCTCCCGCGGGGGGGAATCCCAGATTCTGATCGTGGACGATGAGAGCATGATCCATGAACTGATCCGTGACGTGCTCTCCGAGGAAAACTGCGGCATCGACTCCGCCCTCAATGGGAAGGATGCCCTGGGTCTGATTGGCGCAAAAAAATTCAACCTTCTTTTTTTGGACATGGTTCTTCCGGACATGTCCGGCGACCAGATTTACGAGTATGCCGCCAAGTCCCAGCCCAATCTGCTGATTGTGGTCATCACGGCATTTGTGGACAACAAGATCCTCGACCGGGTTCTGGCCAGCGGTCCGATCACGATCCTTCCCAAGCCCATCGACATCCATCAGCTCCGTCACCTGACCCGTGTCCTGCTCAAGCTCCCGGTCGGGAATCCCAATCTCATCGAAAACTGACGCGGTCCGTGGGGCATTGGTCCGGAGACAAGTCCCGGCTCTAGGCTCCGTACACGGCGCGTGTGGCGTCGATCACAAGCCGGAGATCATATTCCCGGACCACAATCTCCCGGGCGGCCTCCCCCAGTTGACGCCGCAATCCGGGGTTCCGGTACAGGGTTTCGATCGCATCCGCCAGGGCTTCCGCCTGTTGCGGGGGAATCAGGAGGCCGTTGACTGAATTGCGAATGATTTCCCGGCAACCGGGGACGTCGGTGGCGACACAGGCCCGGGCACAGGCCCCGGCCTCGATCAGAACCTTTGGCAATCCCTCCCGGTACGACGGGAGGACCACCAGATGCGCCCCGTGATAAACCTCCCGCATGTCCTCCCGGGGTCCCGCCCATTCCACCACCCCCTCCCGAACCCACGCGGTGACTTCCGCGTGGGTGATCGCACTGCGGTTGTGCAGGTCCTCGGCCCCGACGAGAATCATCCGCACCTTGTCGAGTCCACGTCCCTGCAAAATGCGGGCGGCGGCGACAAATTCACCAAGGCCCTTGTCCCGCAACAGTCGGGCCGGGAGCACGACCCGGAACCCCGCCGCGGCGATGTCGGGTTCGGGCCCGGGGGTCCAGCGGGAGGTGTCCACGCCCGAGCCGCGGATCAGATGGAGCCGCTCCTCAGGCACCAGTCCCTGTTTTCCGAACCCCTCCCGATCATCCGCATTTTGCACAATGACGTGCACGGCAGGGGCGGCGCAGATCCAGGCCAGAAGCTGGCGCATCAGCCACTGCCAGACGCGGCTTTTCAGGGAGCGTCCCAAAAAGGTGCTGCCCAGACCCGTGACCGCCAGCACGATCCGGGGCACCCCGGACAGACGGGCGGCCAGACCGCCCAGAACGACCGCCTTCAGGGCCACGCAGTGAACCACATCCGGTTTTTCCCGTTGCAGCCGGCGGCGCAGACGGAGCAGATTGAGGAATTCGGCCAGGGGATTGGAAAGGGCGCGGTCCAGGGGGATGTGTTCGGCGCGGAGGCCCTGGTCGCGCAGGGATTGGATTTTGCCGGTGTCACAGGTCAGGATCAGCACCTCCTCCCCCGCCTCCCGGGCTGCGAGGGCCAGAGGCAGGCGGTGACTGATGAAAAACCAGTCCACATTGACGATGTAGGTGATTTTGCGGCGCATCACAGGGGGGCCAGAGAAGTCACAGATGGACGCGGTCGTATTCGAGCAATTTGCGGACCCCCTCCTGCCAGGAGACCCGCGGCGCGTAGCCGATCAGGCGTGCCGCCGCGGAGAGGTCGGCGAGCGAGTCGCGCACGTCCCCGGCGCGGGCGGGTTGGAACACCGGGGTGAGGGCCGTTCCCAGAATCGAGTTCATTTCCGCGCACAGATCGCGCAGACTCACGCGCTGACCGCCGGCGATATTCATGACCGCGCCGGCCAGGGGGGTCGGTGAGAACATGGCCCTGAGATTGGCATCCACCGCGTTGGAGATGTAGGTGAAATCGCGCGTCTGGGAGCCGTCGCCAAAAATGACCGGGGCCTGTCCCTTCAGCAGCGCGTGGGAGAAACGGGCGATGACCCCCGAGTACGGACTGTTGGGGTCCTGGCGCGGGCCGAAGATGTTGAAGTAACGGAGGGTCGCCGTGTCGATCGGATAACAGCGTGCGAAGGCGGTCATGTAGGATTCCCCCGCCAGTTTGCTGACCGCATAGGGGCTGCGCGGACTGGGGAGCATGGTTTCGATTTTCGGCAGGGTGGGTGTGTCGCCGTACACGCTGGAGGACCCCGCGTACACCACCCGTTTGACGCCGGCCCGGACCGCGGCGTTCAGGAGGGTGAGCGTGCCGATTTCCCCCGCCTTCTGGGTGGCGATCGGATCTTTGACCGACCGGGGAACCGAGGGGATGGCCGCCTGATGAAAGACGCCCTCGACACCCGGGAGGATTTTTTCCAGCAGAGGCTCGTCGGAAATGCTGCCTGTATGGAGCGAGATACGCTCCTCGAAGGGCAGGATGTTTTTGAGGTGGCCCGTGGAGAGATCGTCCAGAACCAGCACCTCATGCCCCTGGAGGAGGAGGTTCTCCACAAGGTGCGAGCCGATGAAGCCGCAGCCGCCGGTGACAAGGTATCGGGACATGGGCAGTATTAATGTCGACTTTGTGAACCTTGACGAGGCGAAAATGAGGGGAAGCCGTATCCGCTCTGTGGGAATCAGGCTTTCCAGACGGTGGGTCCCTTGGGGAAGGCGTTGCGGGTGTCCACGATCAGCCGCGCTTCGCGGGCGACAAGGGCATAATCGACGTCATCGTGTCTGGTGCACAGCAGGACGGCCTCGTAGGAACGGAGTGCCTCGGCGGAAAGAGCCTGGCTCCGGCGCCCGGCGTAGCGGGCGTATTCGCGGGAGGGACGGATGACCGGGACGTGGGGGTCGTGGTAGTCGACCCTGGCGCCGAGGTGTTCGAGCTTTTCCATCAGCACATAGGAGGGACTCTCGCGGTCGTCATCCACATTGGCCTTGTAGGCCAGCCCCAGGAGCAAAATGCGGGAGCCCTTGAGGGCGCGGCTGTTTTCATTGAGGGCGAGGATCAGTCGCTGCACCACATAATCGGGCATGGACGTGTTGATTTCCCCGGCCAGTTCGATGAACCGCGTGGACATGCCGTATTCGCGGGCCTTCCAGGTGAGGTAGAAGGGATCGATGGGAATGCAATGGCCCCCCAGACCGGGCCCCGGGTAAAAGGGCATGTAGCCGAAGGGTTTTGTTTTCGCCCCCTCGACGACCTCCCAGATATCAATGTCCATTTTTTCAAACACAACCTTCAGCTCGTTGACCATGGCGATATTGACCGAGCGGAAAATGTTTTCCGTAAGTTTGACCGCCTCCGCCACGCGGGCGGAACTGACCGGCACCACCCGGTCGATGGCCCGGGCGTAGAGAGCGACCGCGCGGTCGCGGCAGGCGGGGGTCAGACCGCCGACAATCTTGGGAATCTGGCTTGTCGTAAAATTCACATTGCCCGGGTCCTCACGTTCCGGGGAGAAAGCCAGATGGAAATCCGTCCCCGCCTTCAGACCGCTGCCCTTTTCAAGAATGGCCCGCAGGTCCGTATCGGTTGTGCCCGGGTAGGTGGTGCTTTCGAGAACCACCAGCATGCCCTTGCGGAGGTGCGGCGCAATTTGCGCGCCGGTGTTGAAGACGTAGGAAAGGTCGGGTTCGCGGTTGTGGTTGAGGGGGGTGGGCACGCAGATGAGGACCGCCTCACATCCGGAGACCAGCGAAAAGTCCGCCGAGGCCGTGGCGGTTTTGCGGGTGAGGAAGTGTTCGGCGATCCGGGAGGCGTCAATGTGCTTGATGTAGCTTTGGCCGGAATGGAGGGACTCGATCTTTTTGGTGTCCACGTCCAGGCCCAGAACGCGGACCCCCTTTTCGGCGAAGCGGAGGGTCAGCGGCAGGCCGACGTATCCGAGGCCGACAATGGCAATGCGAGGGTTTTCCATGGGAGGGGAACCTAACGGAAATGGGCCGCGTGCCAAAGAAAAAACATGTGGTAGGTCCAGAGCTTGTGTCCGTGGGAAAAGCGGCCCGACTGGTGTTCGGCCCAGATTTGATCCAGGGCCCTGTAGTCGAGAAGGCCTGGCAGAGCCTTTTGTGTGGCCTCCCGGGCGTCCTGGAACTTTTCCCGGAAGATTCCACGGAACCAGTCGTGCACCGGGATTCCAAACCCCATTTTGGGACGATCGATGAGCGTGCGGGGGACATGACGATCCAGCACCGAGCGCAGCAGACATTTGCCTTTGGAGCCCTGGATGAGGTAGCCCATGGGCAGGGCCCAGGACCATTCGACGAGACGATGGTCGAGGATCGGGACACGGGCTTCCAGGGAGACGGCCATTGAGGCGCGGTCCACCTTGGTGAGAATGTCGTCATTCATGTAGTGCCGCACATCGTGAAGCATCATGCGGCGGGTGAACGCAGTCCCCTCGGGAGTGATCGGAAGCGGGAGCGGGAGGGGGGCGCAGCGGACCGGATTGGCGTCCGCCTGAAAATTACGGATCGCACTGAAAAAATAGTCTTCGCTGTCCCGTCCCAGCATCCGGGCGAGCTTGTGGATTTTGACCCCCGGTTCCACGTATCGGTTCCGGACAGCCAAACGCAAAAGTGAATCATAAAAACGGGGTGGGGGGAGTTGCAAGAGGGATCGGGCCAGAGGGGCCAGGGGTCCGAGTCGGCGACGCAGGGATTCCATTTTCCCCGCCATCAGATACCGGTTGTATCCGCCGAAGAGTTCGTCCCCCCCATCACCACTGAGCGAAACGGTCACGTGTTTCCGGGCCATCTGGGAGACGAGAAAAGTCGGGATCGCCGAAGAGTCTGCGAATGGTTCGTCATACATGTCGGGCATGCGATCCACCAGCTCTGCCGCCTGGGCCCCGGTGCAGAATTCCGTGACGTGGTCGGTTTTTAAATGCCGGGCCACGGCTTCGGCAAAGTGCGCCTCGCTGTAGCCTTCCTCCTCAAACCCGATGGAGAAGGTTTTCACCGGCCGCGCATTTTGTGCCTGGGCCAGGGCGACCACCGTTGAGGAATCGATCCCGCCCGAGAGGAAGGCTCCGAGCGGAACGTCGGCGACCATGTGTTCAAGGGTGTATTGGGAGAGGCGGCGCTCCAGTTCCTGCGAGGCCTCGTCAAAGGAACCCGCAAACGGGTTGGCGGATTGTTTGGCAAAGGTGTCTGTCGCGTCCCAGTAGGTTTCACAGGAGACCTGGAAGTTTTTGATGCGGCACCACTGACCGGGCAGGACTTTCGACGCCGCCTTGTAAATGGTCAGGGGGGCGGGGATGTAGGCGTATTGAAAGTAGGTGACCAGGGCGGTATGATCCATGTCCCGGGGGAAGCATTCGAGAGTGGTCAGGCTTTTGAGTTCCGAGGCGAAGACCACGCCCTGGGGGAGATTCGCCCAGTAGAGCGGTTTGATCCCCAGCCGGTCGCGGAGGAGGTGGAGTTCCTTTTCCTGCCGGTCCCACAGGGCGATGGCGAACATCCCTGCCATGGCGTGCAGGGTCTTTTCGATGCCCCGGACCGCACAATGCTCCAGAATGACCTCCGTGTCGCTGTGGCCGCGGAACACGTGCCCGGATTTTTCGAGATCGGCCCGCAATTCCTGAAAGTTGTAGATTTCGCCGTTGAAAGCCATCACCCAGCGTCCGTTGGCCGAGAGCATGGGTTGGGCACCCGCCGGGGAGAGGTCCAGGATGGAAAGACGGCGGTGGGCCAGGGCGATCCCGTCGGGGTCATGGGACCAGAACCCCTCCGCATCGGGTCCGCGGACCCGGAGGGCATCGGACATGCGGCGCAACTGCTCCGGGGAGAGGGGGGATTTGAGGATGGCTCCAGCGATGCCGCACATGATGATTGGGTGCGGATATTGAATCAGGTCACCGGGGAAGAACAGATTATTTTCCGGGGAGGCCGGTAAATGGATCGAAAGGCGCGGCGCTGCAGACGGCTGTCGCAGGCGGAAGAATCCGTCCCCAGTGCTCGCAGGGCGGGGTCTCTCACGCCGCCCGGCGCATTTTGCGGCGGGCGAGGAAAAACACCAGGCCGCCGCCCAGCAGCAGCATCAGGTAGGTGGAGGGTTCGGGCACGGCCGAAACGGTGAATTGGGCGATCTGGCCGTTGACATTGCCCGCACCGAAATCCGCCGTCTGGGCCGAGGTGCTCAGACCGACCGTGTACAGCGAGAAATTCAGCAGGCTGTAGTTGACACTGTTGTAGGTGTAGCTGCCCAGCACGTCCTGGATGTAGTACACGTAGCTGGCATTCTGCATCGCGGGCAGGAAATCCCCGGCGGTATCCGTGAAGAACCCTCCCGAAAAAACGTCGCCGTCACTGACCGAGGCCACGTTGAGGTAGACGCTGACCAGGTTGGCGGAGGTCATGGAGCTGGAGAAGGGCGTCGCCCCGGTGATGCGCAGGAGGTCATTGGTGCTGGCCGAGGCATTGAGGAAGTACGGATTGAAACCGGTGAATTCAAAGTTGAAGTCCAGGCCGCCGGACGGATCCACCGAGGAGGCGGTGAGGATGCCGGGGCTGTTGCCGGGGTTGACCGCCCCCGCGCCGCTGATATTGCTGACCGTCAGCGTGCCCGCCAGCGAGCCGCCGGAGTTGAGGGTCACATCGGCCAGGGTGCCGCCGCCCCGGAGGGTGGCGTTGGTGGCGACGGTGGTGGAGGCGGCCCTGTAGCTGCCATCAAAGACGGTCGTGCCCGAATCCGCATGGAGGGCGGTGAAATTGGTGAGGGTGTTGGCCACGGTGAGTGTGTTCCCGGTGCCGGGATCAAAGCGCAGGGTATCCGTCCCGCCCCCGCCATCAAGGGTGCCGGTGATGGCCGAGCCATTTTTGAGGACAACCAGATCGTTGCCCGTGCCCATGTGGATGGCCGTGCCCGAGGCGTGGCCGAGGATGGTGCCGGAATTGACCAGGGTGTCGTTGCCCCCGTTCATTTGAATGGTGGTGACCGAGGCCGCAGCATTGCCCTGGATCAGGCCGCCCGTGCCGTTGGTGATGAAGTCATTCTGCGTGCCGACCAGGCCGATGGCGAAATCGTTGGAGCCGACGATGGTGCCGTAGTTTTCGATGACCGAGGCGAAGGGGGCCGGTCCGTCATTGCTGTCGTCATTGAAGATGCCGCGGGAGAAACCCGAGATCAGGGCCCCATTGGTGTTGTAAATGTAGCCGCCCCCGGAGGCCACCCCCTCGGAGTTGTTGCTTGCCCCGCCCGTGCTGCCGGTGGCCCGGATGATGCCGTAGTTGTACACGGTGGCGTGTCCGTCGATATCCACCCCGTCGCCGTCGCCGCCCGCGGCATTGGTCTGGCCCAGGATGGTGCCGTAATTGACGACGGTGCCGTTGGCGTTGTAGACGGCGTTGGAGTCCACGTTCACCCCCGAGCCGTTGAGGCCCACGATCAGGCCCCCGGCGGCATTGGTCAGGAAAAAGCTGGTCTTGGATTCGACCCCGTGCTGGGAACCGGTGATCACGCCGGTGGAAAGGTTGTTGACCCTGCCGGTGTAGGCCGCATTGACGGTGTCAAACCGGATGCCGCGTCCGTCGTTGAGCAGGACCCCGCTGCCGTGGAGTGTGCCACTGTTTTCAATGTATCCGCTGTTGAGCTTCAGGCCGCGTTCCGACCCGGTGATGATGCCGTAGTTGTAGATGGAGCTGTTGATCTGGGCCTGGGCATCATAGGCATCGCCTCCGTCCGAAAAAATCGAGCCGTGGTTGGTGAGAATGTTGTTGGCACCCGGGCGGAGGGCATCGGCGGCGGTGGCATAAAGGACCCCACCTGCATAATTGACGATGAGAGAATTGCCCGCCGTGATGTTGTCCAGGTCCACCGCCTGCCCGCCGGTGGCACCCCCGTAGAACAATCCGGAATTGTGCAGGGTGAAAGTCGAGCTGGCACCCCGGATCTGGATGCCGTCGTCATTGCCGCCCTGGATGAGTCCCAGGGGTCCGTTGGAAACGTACAGACCGGTGAGGTTGACGTTGGCGGAACGGATGGCGCGGGTGTTGCCCCCGGTGGTGTCGCTGTTGCGGACCGTTCCCAGATTGGTGAGGGCGGCGTTGTTGCCGCTGAAGACGATCGTTTCGCTGGTGGCCGAGCGGATGACGGCCGAACCGTTGGAAATGAAACCCGTTTCATTGGCACCCAGGGTCTGCTGGGAGGCATTGGTCGTGGCATTGGTGATTGCAAAACTTGCCGCGTGGGACTGGTCGATGGCACAAACAGCCATTCCCATGAGGAAATACAGTATTTTCAGTTTCATAGAGGTCATTGGTCGTGATTTGAGATGGAGGATTAATGGTTTTTACGCGCCCGGCATGACACGTCGTAGAGGGGTATTGACACGAAACCACGTCATGCAGGTGAAATGAGTGTGACAAAAAACGGGGTCACCGGTCCGAGGTCAGGCCGCGGCGGGGTTGCACAACGCCCGGATATGGGCCCCGGGGGCCTGTGTCGGTGGGGTATGGACGCATGCGGAAGGCGGATGGAAAAAAGTGTCATAAGCTGTGGCTTTTTTTGAAAAGTATTGTTAGGTTTTGCCCACATGACCCAGGTACTTTTTGTCTGCACCGGCAATATCTGTCGCAGCCCGATGGCGGAGGGATTGATGCGGAATCTTCTCAGGAAGAACGACATCAGGGACATTGTCGTGTCCTCGTGCGGCATCGGGGCCCAGGAGGGGATGTCTCCCAGCGGCAATTCGGTCATTGCCTGCCGGGAAAAGGGGGTGGAGATCGGGGAAATCCGCAGCCGGTCGATGACGGCGGAAATCGCCCGCTCGGCCGACTACATTTTTTGCATGACCCACTCCCATTTGCGGGCGGTTCGCCAGCTTTTCCCGCATACGGTGGAAAAAAGTTTTCTCGTGCGGGAATTCATGGACGGGCTGGATGATTTTGAAAAGGACATCCTCGACCCCATCGGCATGCCGCTTTCCACCTACATGGATTGCTGCGAGGAGATCAGTTCCGCCATCCCCGGTCTGCTCCGGTTCATTCAGGAATCCCAGGAAAACAACGATATGCATACGCAAACACCCACCCGTCTGAAAATCGCCCTCGGGGCCGACCATGGCGGTTTCGAGCTGAAGGAAATCCTCAAAAAACATCTGGCCACGCGTGGTTACGACATCGAGGACTTCGGCACGCACTCCACGCAGTCAGTCGATTATCCGGACTTTGCCAAACCCGTGGCGGAGGCGGTTGCCGGGGAGAAGGCCAGCCTGGGTCTGCTCGTATGCACCACCGGCATCGGGGTCTCCATTGCCGCCAACAAAATCCCCGGCGCCCGCGCGGCCCTGGTGACCACCCTCGACCAGGCCCGCCGTTCCCGCGAGCATAACGATGCAAATATTCTCTGTTTTGGCGCGGCGGAAACCCGTGTCGAGGATGCCAAGGCCTGGCTGGATGTCTGGCTCGAAAGCGACTTCGAGGGGGGCCGCCACGAGCGCCGTGTCGAAAAGCTCGAAGGCACCACCCACTCCCTGCACGTGGTCGACCCGGTGATCTTTGGCTGGATCGGCCACGAAAAAAGGCGTCAGCAGGAAAACATCGAACTGATCGCCTCGGAAAATTTCACCAGCCCCGCCGTCATGGAGGCGCAGGGATCGGTGCTGACCAACAAATACGCCGAGGGATACCCCGGCAAACGCTGGTACGGCGGCTGCGAGCACGTTGATGAAATCGAGCAGCTGGCCATTGACCGCGCCAAGCAGCTTTTTGGCGCCGAACACGCCAATGTCCAGCCGCATTGCGGGAGCAGTGCGAATATGGCCGTGTATTTTGCCTTCCTCAAACCGGGCGACAAAATCCTCACCATGGACCTGGCCCACGGCGGTCATCTCACCCACGGGTTCAAGACGAATTTTTCCGGTCGCTTCTACGAGGTGGTTCATTACGGGGTCAGCAAGGAAACCGAGCTGATCGATTACAGCCAGCTCGCGCAACTGGCCCGGGAACACAAACCCAAACTCATCACGGCGGGAGCCTCGGCCTATCCGCGCCTCATTGATTTTGCCCGCATGGGGGAGATCGCCCGCGAGGTGGGTGCGTTGCTGATGATTGACATGGCGCACATTGCGGGTCTGGTCGCCGCCGGGGTGCATCCGAGCCCCGTGCCGCATGCGGATTTTGTCACCACCACCACGCACAAGACCCTGCGCGGACCCCGCAGCGGACTGATCCTCTGCAAGGCCGCCCATGCGAAGGAAATTGATGCCAGCGTGTTCCCGGGTATCCAGGGCGGACCGCTTGAACACGTCATCGCCGGGAAAGCGGTCTGTTTTCTGGAGGCTCTCACCCCGGGCTTCAGGGAATACCAGCAGCAGGTGGTCACCAACGCCCGGGCCCTGGCCGACCGTTTGAAAACCCACGGCTACCGCATTGTGTCGGGCGGGACCGATAACCACCTCATGCTTGTGGATGTGGGGGTGAAGGGACTGACGGGCAAGGATTCCTCGCTGATTCTCGACAAGGCCGGGATCACGGTCAATAAAAACGCGATTCCCTTTGATACAAAAAGCCCCTTTGTGGCGAGCGGCATCCGTCTGGGGACTCCCGCCTGTACGACGCGCGGGTTCAAGGTTGCGGAGTTTGAGCAGGTGGCCGACCTGATCGCCGAGACCCTGGCCTGCGGCCCGGACGACGACATCCGACTGGCGGCCCTCCGCACCAAGGTCCGCGAACTGACCGCAAAATTTCCCCTGCCGTATTGAGTGGTTGAAATAAAAAAGCCGCAGGTTTGAGCCTGCGGCTTTTTTTAGAAACGCTTTTTGACTCGGTGTTGGCGCATGGCGCACAAGAAACGCGCAAAACAAATTAGTCTGCAATTAACGTATCATTGGAAAGTTTAATCAAAGCAGGTTTGGAAATCCTCCCAAAGTCATACTGTGGGGTGAATGTCACAAATATGGATTGACCACTTTGATGCGGCCATATTTTTGGCCGTGGTTGAGGTCCTCGCTGAACAGGGTTTCCGCTCCCAGCCGTTCCGCTGCCGCGAGGATGGCGGAGTCCCAATACGAGAGTTGAAAGCGTTTTTGAATTCTGGCGGCTTCCACAAAAAGCGGCCAATCGGTTTCAATCAAAGGAAAATCCTTCATCCATTCCACCACCTTCATGGCATCCTCGTTCGCCAGCGGTTTTTCAATCTTCCGTACGGCATTCACATAAAACTCCTGAATGACCTGCATGGAAATCCCAAAGCGTGTACTGGCCAACAGATTGGCCGCAATTTTCTGTTTGGGGGCCTCTCCAGGGGAACTGGATACCAGATGAAGGAAGATATTGGTATCAATGAAAGCGGGAACCCTCATAGGTGCGTGTGCGGTTGGGTTTGGGGCCGACTTTGACTTCGCGGGGGCTGAGTGTTTTCAGCAGTGCGTCAATCTGCCGGTCGCGCATTTTGATTTCCGTGGCACTGAGTTCCTCCGTGTTGGGGCGGGCGATATCCTCCAGATAGCGGCGCACCAAACCGTTGACCGTCATGCTTTTGGAGGAGGCGATTTTGCGGACCGTCCTCAGCAGGGGTTCAGGCACGGAAAGGGTGATGTTTTTATTCATGGCAATAACACAGTAACTGTGTTAGCTTCCCGCCGCAAGTGGTTTTGTGGCACAGTGACAATTCTACCAGCAAACTTCAATGGGGCCGCGCCCTTTCGGGCGCGGAAATCCGACACAGGATTCACTCTCGGCTATCGCCGCCACTAGCTTCAATGGGGCCGCGCCCTTTCGGGCGCGGAAATCGATGGCCTTAGCCACAACATCAATACGAGAGCGGCGGCTTCAATGGGGCCGCGCCCTTTCGGGCGCGGAAATAGTCTCTTACTATGCGGTTCGGCATTTTTTTAATCCCAGCTTCAATGGGGCCGCGCCCTTTCGGGCGCGGAAATTGCGGAAATTTCAAGAAGTTGCCAAAAATTTCAACCGCTTCAATGGGGCCGCGCCCTTTCGGGCGCGGAAATCGATCAAAAAGATAACTAATGCAAGCGGGCCACACAATGCTTCAATGGGGCCGCGCCCTTTCGGGCGCGGAAATGAAGAATCGCGCGCCAGATTCCGGTGGAATCGTTGTGGCTTCAATGGGGCCGCGCCCTTTCGGGCGCGGAAATATGTCTCCGGGATAGGAGGGCAGGGAGTGACAAAGCTGCTTCAATGGGGCCGCGCCCTTTCGGGCGCGGAAATAACTCGAGGTGCAGACCCCAAAGATGGTGAAAATCCTGCTTCAATGGGGCCGCGCCCTTTCGGGCGCGGAAATCGGCGGTGGAACCGGATGTTAGTCCGGGGGCGACGTTGCTTCAATGGGGCCGCGCCCTTTCGGGCGCGGAAATAGGACAATGCGCGGAAAAATCCGCCCAGCCGGGACGAGCTTCAATGGGGCCGCGCCCTTTCGGGCGCGGAAATTACGGGCTCGCTCAATTCATGTGAGGACATGAACAAGGCTTCAATGGGGCCGCGCCCTTTCGGGCGCGGAAATGAAGTAATCAAACAGGTCACGGCCAGAGCCACGAACGCTTCAATGGGGCCGCGCCCTTTCGGGCGCGGAAATCAAATTTACTTTTCCATCTATCTGTATGAGTTATTAGCTTCAATGGGGCCGCGCCCTTTCGGGCGCGGAAATAAGCACTAACACGCTTGAGTTGGTTGACGACAAGGGGCTTCAATGGGGCCGCGCCCTTTCGGGCGCGGAAATGGCCAGTTGTGCTTGCTTGTTTTTTTGCCTAGCCCAAGCTTCAATGGGGCCGCGCCCTTTCGGGCGCGGAAATGTCAAGTGGACCAACCCCATGATTGCCCGCGAGATCAAGCTTCAATGGGGCCGCGCCCTTTCGGGCGCGGAAATTTGAAAAAATCCTTCGAGACTGAAATTTCATTCCTCGCTTCAATGGGGCCGCGCCCTTTCGGGCGCGGAAATCCCCCGGTTTTCAGTTATTGATCTTGTTGTTGATGATGCTTCAATGGGGCCGCGCCCTTTCGGGCGCGGAAATATCAATCTGCCAATCAGGGCATTGCTGGACAACATCGCTTCAATGGGGCCTCGCCCTTACGGGCGCGGAAATCTCTCCTTTCTTTACTCGCATGCGGGATTTGAGCCAATCGCTTCAATGGGGCCGCGCCCGTTCGGGGGCGGGAAATGTTGCCGCGGGCGGCGGGAAATAAAACATAATATAGCGTAAATGGGGGCGCGGCCCG
>JANRIZ010000001.1:0-5837 GCA_033764445.1 Verrucomicrobiia bacterium
GTCTGGGCGGTCACGTGATACTGCGGAAGGCGACGTGGTAAAAAAGTCTGGTGCCGGGAGATTTATCAACCTGAAATAGCTCGACGCCTCTGGTGCGTCTTGGGAGGATTTGCACCCGTTCAAGTTGTCTTCCCCTATGCCGGTTTATTTGAAAAATGTCCTGTTCCTCTGTCTGGCAGGGGTTTTGGCCGTGTCCTGCAGCAGACACGTGGAGGAAAAATCCGCTCCGAAGGTTCAGGAGCCTTCGGCCCCGCCCTCCGACCCCCCCCGGGGTTCCACCGTGACCTACCAGATGCCCGAACCGGGCCCTGTGCCCCCGCCCCGGACTTTTCCCGAAACCGAGGCGGACGGGCTGGGAGACCCGGGGCGGCTGAATGTTTCCGTGCCCGGTGAAGGGATCATGAGCCTGGCCGTGTATGACAAAGCGGGACGGATGGTCCGTGAATTGATGCGTGGGACACCCGTGGTGCCGGGTCCACTTGAGTTGACCTGGGACGGCTTGGATTTCCAGGGATTCCCCGCAACCGACGGGGAATATCAATGGCGCATGGTCTTTAATCCCGGTTTTCAATCCCGGTATGTCATGAATTTTGGGACACAACATACGGACAAACCCTGGGAATATTGGATCGCCGATCATGGCGGACCCGGGGCAGCGGCGCTTGATCCCGAAGGAAACGTGTTCATCGGCGGATTTACCGAGGGGCCATACCTGTGGTTGAAGATGGATCCCCAAGTCCAAAAGCGCCTGCATTCCCAGGAGCAGTATTACGATGGAGGCATGTGCACGGACCTGACCCATGCCGGCGATGCGATGCTCCTGCTGCAATCGGGTTTCAAAAGGGCGCATATCCGCCGACTGACCGATGGTGCGTTGTGGGATGTTTTTTGGCCCGCACCCGGAGCGGCTCCGGAATCCGGTGAACCGGCCTGCATGGACGGTGCGGGATCGACCCTCGTGCTGAGTTATCCCGCACGCAACGCCCTCCGCTGGGTCAACCCGGCCGATGGGAAAGTCATTGCCGAAACCACCGGCCTGCCCGGGGCCAAAGCCGTGGCCGTCGGACGCAATGCGCAGGGAACCTTTGTGCTGGTGTCCACCTCCGACGGACGCGTGGTGCGGTTGAAGGACGCCGCCAGCAAACCCGAGAAGGTTCTCGATCTCGATGGTGTCACTTCGATGAATATCAACCGCACCGACGGACGGATTGTCCTGACCCGGGAGAATGGGAAGGTGGCCGAAGTCCGCCTGTACTCCCCCGATTTCAAATGGCTCAGGACATTTGGTGGAATCGTCAGACCCGACGGATTGTTTGACGCCCGGTTGTACCGGAGTCTGACCACCGCGCTTTTTCTGGCGGACGGACGGATTCTGGTTTTGGAGAACTCCCCTCCCCGGCGGGTGATGATTCTCGATCCGGCCACCGACCGGCAGGAGCTGGCCGGGTATGGGAACCGGACCTTTTACACATGGGCGAAGGTGGATCCCCGTCGTCCGGACTTTCATTGGGTGACGATGGAAGGATCCGTGATGCTCATGCGTGTGAATCCTGCCGGCGGGCTGTGGGAACCGGTGGCCGTTTGGAATTACAGGGACCTGCTCGACGGGTTGTTGTTTGCCCAGTCGGCCACCCATTGGGGGCAACCATGGCAGCCGCACTATTTGAAAGACCGGCTCTATTTGCTGGGTGCGGGTTTGCCGGCCGCCGTGGAGGTGGATGCAAAAAACTGGAAATTGATTCCGCGCTCATTTTTGGGCACCGCCCCCAAGGAGATGAAGGACTGGCCTGAAGCCCTGAAATCAGCACTGCACAGTGCCGGGACCGACACCGCAGGATGGTCAAAACATTTCACCTGGGCCGATGCCAACGGCAACGGATTGATGGAGGCCCCGGAAATCCAGATTCAACAGGGCTCCTGGAATCCCGCCTCCTCGCCAGGCGCCTACGGCACCCGTCTGGACTTTGTCCATGGACTGAGTTTGGGGAACAAGTGGCTGCAGATACCATTCCATGCGTGGGTGGGCCCGCAGGAGGGGTACCCCCGATGGACCTGGCAGGGGGCGCGGGAGCTGGGCGAGCTGCCGGAGAGCATCCGGGGACAGGATGCACGCAACGCGCATGTGGATGCAGAGGACAATGTGTTTGCCGCCTTTTACCACGAAATCCAGGTTCATGATCAACTCGTGGCGCGATGGCCCCACGGCGGATTCTGGGGGGCGCGGCTGGCCTCCTGGGACAAGGACGGACGCCTGCGGTTTTTGGCCGGACGCAAATGCAATGCCGACGGCGAGGCGGGTCAGGGTCGGCTTTCATTTCCCACCTTTGTGATGTCCGGTCCCTACGATACCGTGATGGTCAATGATCAGATTCACAATCATGGTCCGTTGTACACCCGGGACGGACTGTTTGTGGGCAATATGTTTGTGCCGGGTGTGAAAAACCATGTGGATGAAAAAACGCCTGCCGAAGCCTACGCGATGAAAGGTCCGCGAGACGACAATCAGAATGCCTATGCGTGGACGATGCCCGATGGAAAGACCTACTTTGCGGAGGGGGATATCGGGCGCCAGCGTGTTTTTGAAGTCACGGGCCTGGATCAGGTCCGCCGCGTCCGGGGCAAAATGAGCAAGCCAGCCGTTGTCACTGCCGCACAACGCAAGGGCACGGGCCTGACCCTCAAACTGTATGCCGACCGCGACAAGACCGAACTGGTGGAGACACGTGCGATTCCGAACCTGCGGTCCGGCACGCTCTTTCACACCCTGCCCCACCCCAGACTCAAAAAACCGTACACCGCCGAGCTGACGGGATTTCTGGAGGCCCCTTTTTCGGAGGAATACACCTTTGAATTCCGTTCCTCCCAGCCGCAGGACAAAATCAACGTCTGGATCGGAGACCGGGAGCTGTACCAGGCCACCCAGGGCCAGCCGACCAAGGCCACGGTCCGTCTGGAAGCCGGAAAGAAGGTTCCTTTCCGGATGGATTTCCGTGTCCTGAGCAATCAGCCCGGATTTGACATTTTATGGCAGTCACTCAACCAGGATTTGTGGCCTGTGGAGGCCATGTATTTGTATCCCGAAAAATGAGCGTTGGCAGGACGGTCAGGCGCGGGAAGACGCGAGCATTTCCGCCATCGCCTCGCGCCAGTGGCGGAGGGGGGTGACCCCTGCGTCGTAGGCCTTTTGATTTTCGAAGGTCGTGTAGAGCGGGCGCCGGGCCGCGGCGCCGTATTCCGCGCTGCTGACCGATTCGATCGGACAGTCGACCCCCGCCAATTCAAAGAGCTCGCGGGTCCAGGAGGCAAAGTCGCATTCCCCCTCGTTGGAAATGTGGTAGAGCCCGCCGGAGACGTGCCGGACCAGTTCCCACACCCCGCGGGCGACATCGGGCGTGTAGGACGGACTGCCCACCTGGTCATTGACCACGCGCACCCGCCCGTTTTTCCGGGCCAGCCGGAGCATGAGCAATGGAAAATTTCCCGTCACCGGTCCCTCGCCCTGAAATTCCCCCGGGGCGAGAGGTGTGAAGAGGCGGCAGACGCGGACGACAAAATTTTTGGAGCTGGCGCGGATGACGGCGCGTTCCCCCTCGAGTTTGGTCCTGCCGTAGAAATTGACCGGGTTGGGCGGGTCCCCCTCGTGGTAGGGGAAACCCTTGTCACCGTCGAAGACGTAATCGGAGGAAAAATGAAGGACACGGACCCCGTACTCCGCACAAACCCCGGCGAGGACCTGCACCCCCACGGAGTTTGAATCGATGGCGGCCTCCCGGCCCTCGTCGGTTTCCGCCCGGTCCACGGCGTTGAAGGAGGCGCAGTTGATGACCAGATTGGGCCGGGCGCTGAAGAGGGCGGTGCGGACCTTTTCGGGGTCAAGGATGTTGAGACGATGGCGATCCATACCCTCGACACCAATCCCCTCGGGACAGGTCTGGATGAGGGCCCGGGCCAGTTTGCCTGCGCCCCCTGTGATCAGGACTTTCCGGAGATCAGACACGCATCCACCCGATTAGACAGGCATCAAAACAGTCGGACGCACAGAGGGGGTCTGTCACATGATGTTTTGGAGGGTTGAACACAGAGGCAAACTATCCCAACCCGTTGACATTGCAAGTCCCGGGCGAACCCTCCGGTGATGGTCCGATAGTTGCTGAAATTTTCGTGTATCCCGCAGCCCGTAATCCTATAAGCTTGTCCCAGGAGATTTTCACCATGGCGGAAGAAAAGCATGATCTGATTGTCATCGGCGGCGGTCCGGCGGGATATGTGGGGGCCATCCGGGCCGCGCAGATGGGAAAAAAGGTGGCACTCATCGAGCGCGACCGGGCGGGTGGCACCTGTCTGAATTGGGGGTGCATTCCCACCAAGGCCCTGATCCGCAACGCCGAGGTGTACCGGCTCGTGCAAAAGGCCGCCGACTTCGGTATTCAGACGGGATCAGTCAGCTTCGAATGGGACAGGGTCATCGCCCGCAGTCGCGGGGTTTCCGATCGCATTGCAAAAGGGCTCGAATTTCTTTTCAAGAAGAACAAGATCGAAACCATCAGCGGTCAGGCCCAGCTTGGCCCGGATCGAAGTGTCAGGATCAATGGTCAAACCCTGGGAGCGGAAAAGGTGCTGCTGGCCACGGGGGCCAAACCGAGGCTGATTCCCGGATTCCAGCCCGATGGCAAAAAATTCCTGACCAGCCGCGAGGCCATGGTCATTCCCAAACGTCCCGATTCCATCCTCATCATCGGCGGTGGAGCCATCGGGATCGAGTTTGCCTACTTTTTCAATTCCTTCGGGACCAAGGTCACAGTCGTGGAAGCGCTTCCGTCCATTTTGCCCAAGGAGGATCACGAAATTTCCGGGGAACTTTCCAAAATCTTCACCCGTTCGGGCATCCGCATCCTCACCGGAACCACGGTCGACAAGTTGATCGCCCAAGGAGAAGGCGTGGAGGTCGCGCTGGGAGGAGCCTTCCCGGCGACGGAACAGTTTGAAACGGTCCTGTGCGCCATTGGCGTGGTCCCGCATCTGGATTTTCTGACCGATCCCAACCAGCTTGTTTTGGAAAAGGGCTTCGTCAAAACCGATGACCATTATCAGACCAGCATTCCGGGTGTGTACGGGGCCGGCGATCTCATTGGGCCTCCCTGGCTTGCACACGTCGCATCCTACGAGGCCATTCAGGCCGTGGAAGGGATGTTTGGGGAGCACGCTCCGTCCAAACCGAAGGTTTTCCCCAGCTGCACCTATTGTCATCCCCAGGTAGCCAGCACGGGTCTGACCGAGAATGAGTGCAAGGCCCGGGGCATTGCCTACAAGGTCGGCAAATATCCCTTTCTCTCCTCGGGCAAGGCGCTGGCCCAGGGGGACAATCAGGGTTTTGTGAAGCTCATCAACAGCGAACCCGATGGACGGTTGCTGGGATGTCATATCATTGGGGCGGACGCGACCGAACTGATTGCCGAGATGGCACTGGCGATGAATTTTGAACTGACCGCCGCGGATATCGCGGCCACGGTCCATGCACATCCGACCTTGAGCGAGATTGTTTTTGAGGCCGCTGAAATGTCGCTCGGAAAGGCCATCCATGGGTGATGGGAAATGCCTAATGTCTAATGAAGGAGCGCAGGGAGGAATGTCGGCCACAAAAAACACAAAAGGGAGGGTAGGATTTGCACGGACCTGAATGACCGGTGTTTGAAATACGGTTCACTGAAGTTGATTTTGTGACGTTTGTGCCTTTTTGTGGCGAGTACATTATTTTATGAATCCAGCACCCTCCACATTGCGCAAGCCGGAATGGCTGAAGGTTCGTCTGGGCGGCAATGCCGTTTCCGGGCAGATCC
>JANRIZ010000167.1:0-5411 GCA_033764445.1 Verrucomicrobiia bacterium
CGAAAGCAGCGGTTTGCTAAACCGCCGTACGGTGTAAAGCTGTACCGAGGGTTCGAATCCCTCTCTCACCGCCACTTTGTCAGCCGTGGCCCGCGTTTTCATTCTGCCGCCGTGTCACAGGGGACCCCCGGCACCTTGTCCCTCCATGGCGCAGGACTGCCTACTCCGGATCCTCATCCTTTGAGTCCCCTTTTTTCACACCCTTCAGCTGGGCCTCGATCAATTCATCGATGTCCCCATCCATCACCGCCTGCACATTGGTGACTTTCACCCCGGTCCGGTGGTCGTTGACCAGCTTGTAGGGATGGAAAAAATAGGACCGGATCTGGCTGCCAAAGGAGATGGAGCTTTTGTTGCCAAACTCCGCATCAAGGGCCTTCTTGCGCTCCCGCTCGTAATGTTCGTACAGACGCGCCTTCAGAATCTTCATGCCCGTGGACCGGTTCTTGATCTGGGACCGCTCGTTCTGGCAGGCGACAACAATGCCCGTGGGCAGATGGGTGATGCGCACGGCGGAATCGGTCTTGTTCACATGCTGCCCGCCCGCACCGCTGGAACGGTAGGTGTCAATCTTCAGATCCTTCTCCTCGATCTTGACCTCGATGTCATCCTCCACCTCGGGAATCACATCCACCGAGGCAAAGGAGGTCTGTCTCGCCCCGTTGGCATTAAAGGGCGAAATGCGGACCAGACGGTGGACGCCCACCTCGTTCTTCAGGAATCCATAGGCGTTTTCGCCGGAAACAATCGCCGTGGCACTGCGCAATCCGGCCTCCTCGCCGGGCGTGGCATCGATGACCTCAAAGGTGAACCCGCGCCGCTCGGCCCAGCGTGTGTACAGACGCAGAAGCAGATTGGTCCAGTCCGCCGCATCATTGCCCCCGGCCCCGGCCTGCACGGAAAAAATGGCGTTGCTCGTGTCGTGGGGGCCGTTCATGAGGGCCTGGATTTCCAGCCGGGAAAAGGCGGATTCCACACTGTGAAAGTCGCTCTCCCATTGGGTCTGCTCCGTCTGACGACGCTGGGGGTCCTCCTCGGCGGCGATGAGTTCCCGCATGGTCACGAGATCGGAAACACGCACCTCCGCGTCATGAAAGGGAACCAGGACGGATTTGAGTCTGCTCAGCTCCGCCACCTTCTGCTGGGCGGCTTCCTTGTTGTTCCAAAAGGTCTCCGAGGCCATGGACGCCTCGAGTTCGGCAAGCTGTTTGTCCTTTGTGGGGACGTCAAAGAAACCTCCGCATCTGGAGCAGGCGGCTGTTGAGCACTTCAATGTCAAAGGGGATCGGGTCGGCCATAATGTTTCCTCAAAACCCCGCACAGCAGGATCAGGGCGCAGAATAAAACAAAAACATCCCCGTGGCGCGAGTAAAATGTGCTGGCGGGAACCGCCGGCAGGCCCACCTTCATCAGCGCAAACCCCTCCACAAAGGGGGTCATCTCCTCCCGGACCCTTCCGGTGGAGTCCACCAGGGCACTCCAGCCGGTGTTGGCGGATCGGATCAGCGGACGTCCGGTTTCGATCGCCCGGAAAACGGCATTGGCCAGATGCTGCCGGGGTCCCACACTTTGCAGAAACCAGGCGTCATTGGTCAGGTTCACCAGCAGCTCGGCCCCGTTGGCGGCCCGCTGACGCGCGAGGTACGGAAAGACATCCTCAAAACAGATCAGCGGCGCAACCCGCAAATGGCTCCCGGGCACGGTGAATACGGCAGGGTGGTCCCCGGGCTCATAATCACGCGTGTATCCCACCAGCCAGTGCATCAGCGGCACGTACCGCGAGAAGGGCGCAAATTCCCCAAAGGGTACCAGATGCATCTTCTGGTAGGTCTCGATCCAGCGCATGCCCGGACCGATCATCATCGCCCCGGTATGCGACCGGCCCCTGATTTCCTGGTCGGTTCCAAAGATGAGCGTGTACCTCGAATCCGCGGTCAGGGAGGTCACCGAGGCGCGGATCTCCTCCTGATCAAAAAATCCCCCGGGCGTCGACGATTCCGGCCAGAGAATGATGTCGGGCTCCATCGCGGCGGCCAGCCGGGTCAGCCGGTGGTACGTGTCAAGGATGTGATAAAACCGGGCGGCATCCCATTTGACATATTGCGGGATGTTCCCCTGCACCACGGCGACGGAGACTGTTTTTCCGGCGGGCGGGGGATTGAGCAGGATGCGGATGCCGTAGGCAAAGGTCAGTGCCACCAGCAACATCGCAAAACTGAAGTCCAGATGCGGCCGCAATCTGCGGACTTTGATCTCCTCGTGGAACCGACGGAAGGTCAGCGCGAGGATCATGTTCACAAAAACAACCAGAAAGGAAATCCCGGCGGTGCCAAACAGACGGGCGATCTGGATGAAACTGTATTTTTCGTACAGGGCCACGGCCAGGGGATTCCACGGGAACCCGGTCATCAGATGCCCGCGCACCCACTCCAGAACCACCCACGCGGCGGCGGCCACCAGCCCGACGGCAATGTTGGGCAGGGACCTGGAAAACGGATGCCGCTCCAGGATCCAGGAGGTCAGCCAGGCCCACGCCCCCCAGTACAGGGCCAGATAGGCGCAGAGGATGACTGTTCCCACCACGGTCACATGGGAAATCCACCAGAGGTTGATCAGATAAAAACAAAAACCCGCCGCCCAGCCATAGGCCATGGCCCGCACGCCCCGCAGCTCAAAAAACACAAAAATCAGCGGCACCAGCGCAAACCAGACGGCATTGCCCCATCCGAGGGGCGGATACGCGGTGGCCAGGGTCAGGGCACTGGCCAGACTGAGGAGGGCGTGGAGGATCGTTTTTCCGAAGGTCACCGCTCCTTCATAGGCGGCTTACGGCCACGAAGAAAGCGTTTTTCCACCACACACCCCCGGGCACCCGCAGCTCACTTTTTCCTGTCCTGTCCTCCGGCGGCGGTGCGAAAGGGTCGTGTCAGCTCCTCCTTGACCCGGTCAAGGATGCCGTTGACAAACTTGCCGGAATCATCGGTGGAAAACCGTTTGGCAATGTCGACGGCCTCGTTGATGGTGACGACGGGGGGAATGTCCTCCCGGTGCAGCAGCTCATAAATCGCCAGCCGCATGATGTTGCGGTCCACATGGGCGATGCGGTGAAAATCCCAGTTCTGCGAATACTTTTTGATGCGCTCGTCGGACTCGTCGACAAACCGGGCCGCCCCGCGGATCAGTTCATCGGCAAAGGTTCGCGTATTCCGGGCGACTTCGTTTTCCTGCATGGCCCAGAAAATGGCCAGTTGCTCCTCCAGCTCACCGGGGTTGACCTCGGCCTGGTAAAGGAACTGCATCGCCTTCTCGCGCGCGTCTCGTCGGAATCCCATAGGGGCATGGAGTAAACAGAGAAGTCACGGGTGTGAACAGATAAAAATGCGCCGACACGCGCTATCCCTGCTGCTGCAGCGCCTGCACGATTCCCTCAAGGGTATGCTCCGCGGCCTCCACGTCCACACCCATTCCGGCGGCTTTCATGGCCCGGGTCGTTTCGGGGCCGATCGACGCATGGCGCATGTTGAATCCTGCAAGGGGCAGCCGCAGGGCGGCAAAATTCTGCGCGGCGGAACGGCTCGCAAACACGATCCAGTCCGCCCCGCGACGGATCAGATCGGCCCGGGCCCCGGTCCAATCCTCGGTCTCGGGTGTGGTCCGGTAAACGGTCAGGGTCTCCACCTCGGCCCCCTGGCTCTCCAAGGTGCGAATCCATTCCCGCCCGGCCAGGTTCCCGCACGGCCAGAGAATCCGGGCCCCACGCAGATCCCGGTCCCGCACAAATTGCGCGGCGAATTTCTCGGAAGTGTGTTCTGTGGGCTCAAACGCCACCTTCAAATGGTATTGCCTCAGCGCCCGCGCCGTGGCGGGGCCGATCGCGGCAAGGAGGGAGGTCCCGAGGGCCCGGATGTCCCCGGATTTTTCCAGAATCTGCGCCACAAAATGCTCCACGGCATTGGGGCTGGTGAACAATATCCAGTCGTACGGTCCCAACGGATTTTTTCCAAGGTCCGCCGGCAGTTCCACCGTCTGGCGTGTGATGCGGATGACGGGCAATTCAAGGACCTCCGCCCCGAGAGCTGTCAGCCTGGCCGACAGGGTTCCGGCCTGCTCCCGCGTGCGGGTGATCACGATCCTTTTCCCAAAAAGCGGACGCGTCTCAAACCAGTTCAGTGAATCGCGCAGACCGACCACCTCTCCGACCACGGTCACAGCGGGGGCTTCCAATCCGGCTTCGACGACTTTTGCCCCGATCTGCCCGAGGGGGGCGGTCACGGTCCGCTGGCGTGCATACGTCCCCCAACTGATCACGGCCACGGGGGTTTCCGGTGCCAGCCCGTGTGCGACCAGTCTCCGGGCAATTTCATCAATTTTTCCGACCCCCATGAGAATGACCTTTGTGCCGGGGTATTCCGCGACTTTTTTCCAGTCCACGCCCCGGTCGGGTTTGGTGGGGTCCTCATGTCCGGTGATCACGGCAAAGGAGGAGGTCATGTGCCGGTGGGTCAGCGGAATCCCGGCATAGGCCGGGACCGCAACCGAGGAACTGATCCCGGGCACGACCTCGAAGGGGAGTCCGGCCTCGCGCAGGACCAACGCCTCCTCCCCGCCACGGCCGAAAACATAGGGGTCCCCGCCTTTGAGTCGGCAGACGGTCCGCCCGGCCCGGGTTTCCTCCAGTATCATGGCATTGATCATCTCCTGGGTGATCTTGGGCTCGGAATTTTTCCCCACAAATATCCGGCGCGCCTCCGGACGGGCAAAACGCAGCAGGCGCGGATTGCAGAGATAATCGTAGAGGATGACATCCGCCTCCCGCACACAGGCCAGTCCCCTGACCGTGATCAGGCCCTCGTCACCGGGGCCCGCGCCGACGATGTGGCAGATGCCGGTTGTGGATGTGTTCATGAAACCACTGGGGTATCACATTCCCACACAAAACACACGGTTTTCCTTGGCCCCCCATCAATCCGGCACACACAGACCGCCGCATTTTGGCCACAAAAAGGCGCAAAACACACAACAAGGGGATTCTTTCTGAACTGACCGGGGAGCGCACGCGCCCCCGCGTGCATCAGGAGGCGCCCCCGCCTCCGCTCTGCGAGGCCCGCCGGGCCGCCGCATTTTGGCCGCAAAAAGGCGCAAAACACACAGCAAGGGGGATTCCTTCAAAACTGCCCGGGGAGCGCACGCGCCCTCGCGTGCATCAGGAGGCGCCCCGCCTCCGCTCTGCGAGGCCCAACGGGCCGCCGGATGGATAGCCTGGGGTAACGCCGCAGGAAAATGGGGTTTTATGGAAAAGCCCTGTCAGGGCGTCGGAATCACAGGGGATTTTTTCCTATCTCACACACTGGCCTGCCCCCTTTTTCCCCACAAAAAATTCCTCGCCACAAAGTGTATCCCCTATCACTATC
>JANRIZ010000017.1:0-25045 GCA_033764445.1 Verrucomicrobiia bacterium
TTTCCGGAATTTTTCAAATCTATCTCATTGACTTTCAATTCTTTAAACGGCTATATACGGCCATCACCCCGTCAATCAACCCTCCTTAATCAACAGAATTATTTATGAGCCAAATTGCAGAGATACATGCGCGTGCGATCCTTGATTCCCGTGGAAACCCGACCGTGGAAGTGGATGTGGAACTTGAAAGTGGAGCCATGGGCCGGGCGGCCGTCCCCTCCGGGGCCTCCACCGGGGAGCATGAGGCGTGGGAACTGCGCGATGGGGACAAGGGCGTGTACCTGGGCAAGGGTGTTTCCAAGGCTGTGGAGAATGTCAATACACTCATCGCCCGGGAACTCGCCGGATTGAGCGCGTATGACCAGACGGCCATTGACCGGACCATGATTGCGTTGGATGGCACCAAAAACAAATCCAAGCTCGGGGCCAATGCCATTCTGGGTGTGTCGCTGGCCACGGCGCATGCCGCCGCCGCCGATCTGGGTGTGCCGCTTTTCAAATATATCGGTGGACCCAACGCCAAGGTGTTGCCTGTGCCGATGATGAACATCATGAATGGCGGGGCCCATTCGGATGCGCCCATTGATTTTCAGGAATTCATGATCATGCCCAAGGGTTTTGACACCTTTTCCCGTGCCCTGCAGGCGGGGACCGAAATCTTTCATTCCCTTAAAAGTGTCCTCAAAAAGCGGGGGTTGAACACCGCCGTGGGCGATGAGGGTGGGTTCGCCCCCAACCTCAGTTCGGCCACCGAGGCACTGGATGTCATCAGCCAGGCCGTCGAATCCTCCGGGTACAGACTCGGCGAGCAGATTTTCTTCGCCCTCGACGTGGCGTCCAGCGAGTTTTACGACAAGGAATCCAACTGCTACGTTTTCAAGAAGTCCGACAAGTCCCGCAAGACCGGTCCCGAGCTGGTGGACTATTACGCGCAGCTGGCGGAGCGTTATCCCCTCATTTCCATTGAGGACGGATGTGCGGAGAATGACTGGGCCACCTGGAAGCTCCTGACCGAAAAGCTCGGCCACAAAATGCAGCTGGTGGGTGATGACCTTTTTGTGACCAATGTGGAATTCCTCCGCCGCGGCATCGAGACGGGCACCGCCAATTCGATCCTGGTCAAGGTCAACCAGATCGGGTCGCTGACCGAGACCCTTGACGCCGTGGAGCTGGCGAAGGAAAACAGCTACACCGCCGTCATCAGCCACCGTTCCGGTGAGACCGAGGACACGACCATTTCGGATATTGCCGTGGCGACCAATGCGGGCCAGATCAAGACCGGGTCCCTGTGCCGGACCGACCGTGTGGCCAAGTACAACCAGTTGTTGCGCATTGAGGAAACCCTCGGCGAATGTGCCATTTATGGCGGGAAACTATAGAAGAAATTCCAAACTGGAGCTTCGCCGTCCCGGCGAGGGCGCCATCAACTTGTGGGATGTCCTCAACAAGCTGGTCGGCTACGCCATCATTCTGGGCATTCTTTTTGTGGTGTTTCTGTTTTTTCTGCCCGTTCTCAAGGAGGTGCGGATATTTGAAAAGCAGGCCGCAGACAAAAGGCAGCAACTGATGGCGGCGGAGACGCACCAGAAAAGACTCCTTGAGGAGGTGGAACTGCTCAAACATGATCCCGAGTACAATGAACGCATTGCCCGGGAACGCATGGGGCTGGCCCGAAGCAACGAGGTGATCTTCCGGTTCCCGCCCCTACCCAAACCCGTTCCCTCCACTCCCGCCGCCCGGGACAATGCAAAACCCGGTCAGAAATCCGCGGCAAACCAGTAGGGACGGAGCAGGGGGGGGAGGTCATCGCCTCCGCCCTATTTTTTTTCCGCTGCTTCCTTTTCCCATTCCCCGAGGGTTTTGAGAAGTTTTTCCCTGCGGGCGGGGTCGTCGCATTTTTCAACAGCCCACTTCTGCCAGGCCAGTGCGTCCTTGAGATGGCCCAGGCGGTGGTAGGTCTCCGCGACGTGGCTGAGCACGATGTCGTCCTTGTAATCGATGAGTTCGGCCGCACGCAACAGTTCCCTGAGCGCCGGCTTGAATTTGCCCTGACGGAAGTACACCCAGCCGAGACTGTCGATGTAGGCCCCATTGTCAGGGTCCATTTTGAGGGCCTTGCGGATCATTTCCTCGGAGGCCGGGAGATGGAGATTGCGGTCGGTCCACGAGTATCCGAGGTAATTGAGCGCGGCATGGTTTTCCGGGTTGAGTTCGATTGACTTTTTGAGATGTTCCTCCGCCCGGGCCATGTCCCCCATCTGCTCGTAGGTTGCCCCCAGATCAAAATAGAAGTCGCTGTTGATCAGACCATCGCCGGGTTTCGCCTTGGCCCGGACCTCGTCGAATTTGGCCAGGGCCGTTTTGAAGTCCTTGGCCTCGCGGTAGGCCACGGCCAGAAACTGGGTGAGAACCAGTTGATTGGGAAAACGCAGTTCGGCCTTTTGGAGAAAACTGATCGCCTTTTGGGGTTGTTTTTCCTGGAGGTAGTGGGATGCAATCTTGATGTAGGCCATAAGATTGCGGGAGTTGATGTCGAGCGCCTTGAGGTAGGCTTCCAGCGCCCCCTCCGGGTCCTTTGCCTCCTGTTTGATGTCCCCCATGGCGACCATGACGTCGGAGCGGGTCGGGTTCTGTTTGAGGATCGCCTCCAGCAGACTGAGGGCCGTTTTTTTGTCACCCTTGGCCGCATAGGTGAGGGCCATTTTTTCCCGGACCCCCAGGGCATCGGGATAAAAGGTGATCACCCGCATGTACTGTTCAATGGCCTTGTCGTAATTCTTGATCGTGACGTAGAAGTCGGCCATGCGGAGAAGACCATTGAGTTCGTCCGGATTCAGGGAAAGCGCCTTTTTGTAGAATCCCTCCAGGCGCCTGACGCGGTCGGGAGTGCGCAGGACCGGGGACCGGTTCAGCACGGTGGCGTACATGTCGCCGAGATTGAGCCAGTGGGGGGCATGGGGGGCCAGTTGTTCGGAGGCTTTTTCCAGGACCCCCAGGGCTTTCTCAAATTGCCCCCGTTCCATGTGCATTTCGTAGAGATACTGGTAGGGGGCGACCTTGGCGGGGTCCAGTTCAATGGCTTTCTGGGCGTTGAGAATGGCCGCCTCCTTGTTGCCGGAGGCACGCTGTGCGAACGACAGGGCGCTGTAGGCGACCGAGGATCTGGGGTTGGACTTGATGAGGTTTTGAAAGAGGGTGATCGCCTTGGCGTTCTGCTCGCGACGCAGGTATTCAAACCCGACCTTCATGCCCAGGTCGACAAAGGCGGGGTCCAGTTCCACGGCTTTTTCGTAGGCGGCCAGTGCGGCATCAAATTCCCCGCGATTTTCCGCGATCAACCCCAGCGAGTACTGCGCCATGGCATCGGATTTCCGCTGTTGGCGCGGCCCGGGTTTGATATCCGTGGGTTTGGGTTCGACCTTCAGGGCCGGGGCCAGATTGGTTGCCCCCCGGTGCAAGGCCCCGTCCTCCAGAAGGATGTTGGGGGTGAGGGTGGGGGCATTGGTTGCCGCCACCGGGACCGTTGCGGGCACGGGCTTGTCGCCGGGGGCCGAAGCCGCCCGGTTGGAAAGACACAGGAGGAGAGCGAAGAACAGAAGGGAGAGTACGGCCCGTGAGGGCCGGACTCCCACGGGAGCACACTGCGACCGGCTAGCGGTGCAGGTTCTTCTTGTGACGGTCCGCACGGGAACGTTTGCGGCGTTTGTGTTTGTTGATTTTTGATTTTCTGCGTTTCTTGAGCGAACCCATTGGACTCTCCTGGGGGTGGTTTAATAGATTAATTTGTTCAGAGGATACTCGATGATCCCCTCGGCTCCAAGTCTTTTCAGTTGGGGGATGATTTCACGGACCGTGTGTTCATCAATGACCGTTTCCACCGCCACCCAGCCCTTGAGACTGAGAGGGGCGATGGTCGGATTGCGGAGGGCGGGCAGACTTTCGAGCAGGTGCGTGAGCTGGACCTCCTCGATGTTCATCTTGAGGCCCACCTTTTGACGGGCGGCGATGGCACCCTGGAGCAGCATGCGGATCATCTCCATTTTCTGCAGTTTCCACGGGCGATTGAGCGCTTCGGTATTGGCGATGAGCTGCGGATAGGACTCCATGATCGTATCGACAATGCGCAATTTGTTGGCCCGGAGGGAGGAGCCCGTTTCAGTGATATCCACAATCGCATCCACCAGATCGGGCACCTTGATTTCGGTTGCGCCCCAGGAGAATTCGACCTTGGCCGAGACACCATGGCGGGCGAGGTAGGCTTTGGTCAGATTGACCGCCTCCGTGGCGATCCGTTTTCCCTCCAGGTCCCTGACCGATCTGATGGGTGAGGTTTCCGGAACCGCCAGAACCCAACGGGCCGGGGAGGAGGTGGCCTTGCTGTAGGGCAGGTCGCAGAGGACGGTGATCTGGGACTGGTTTTCGGCGATCCAGTCCTTGCCCGTGATGCCGCAATCAAAGTAACCGGTTTCCACGTAGCGGGAGACTTCCTGGGCGCGGACCACCCGGCCTTCGAGTTCGGGGTCGTCGATATTGGGTTTGTAGGAACGGCTGGAGAGTCCGATCTGCCATCCGGCCCGTGCAAAAAGCTGCAGGGTTGCCTCCTGCAGGGAGCCTGCCGGGAAACCAAACTTGAGAATTTGCGTTGAATCCGTCATAAAAGAAGGGGACATTCACTACGGATTATCGGGAGGTAGCACAAGAGGAATTTCTGGCTTGGCCCAAAAGCCGGCCGGGGATCGGGATTGAAGCTCATCCCGAAGGACGGGTTTTCAATGGGTGCAACGCCCTGCGAGGGCTTTTCCGTGGATTCCATGATCCCGGGGCGTGGCCGCCGGTTTCCCATACGGCGGCCCATGGAGCCTGCCTCAGAGGCGATCTCTTTCTTTAAAATGCCCTAGTGCCTGCCACTGGCGTCATCCGTGTTGAAGTTCGGATTGATGCCGCAGAGAATCATGCCCTGGCCGCGTGAGACATGCTGGTTGAGAAGCGGTTGGTCTGCGGCGTCCTTCAATTGCAGGAGAATATTCCGGCGGAAACGGTCGGAGCCGTTGACCTTGGAGCCATGCAGGGTCAGATAATTGAAGGCGACCGCACCGCCCGCCCTGACCGGGGCTGAAATGCCATCCTCCAGCGAATATTTTTTCTGGTCCACGTACCAGCTTTGCCCCCCGCTGTTGGCGGTCTTCAGGGGGCCGAATTTGTGGCTGCCGGGAATGACACGGAGCCCGCCATTGTCGTCATCGGTGTCATCCAGATGGATGGAGATGGCCATCATGGAGTGGAGGGTGTGGGGGAAATAGGGATGGTCCTGGTGCATGGGAAACATCCCCCCGGTCCGGGGCTTTTTGTAAATGAGCTTTGTATGGTGCAGCATGACGTTCGGGCCAATCAGGGCCGAGGCGAGCTGAAGCACCCTCTCGCGGGCCAGCAGACGGAAGTAGGAACTGCGATAGAACTGCATGTCATGGATGCCGTTGACCTCATATCGGGCCATTTCCTCGGGAGGCAGATAGTCGCCCGACCATGTGAAGACGCCCGTCTGCTCCGTCTTTTTCCCATGAGCCTTGGCCATGGCGGCCTGATTGACGATGTCATCTGCGTCACGCCGGAGTTCCCGGACCAGATCCATGTCGATGAGGTTGTCGATCACCAGATACCCCTGCTCCCTGTAAAACTTTACATCTTCGGCGGAAACAACTTCGTTTTCAAGGAGGGTATTCATGGTGTGTGAAAGGTGATTGAATTGTTTACAATCGATGAAACTCGTGAAATCCTATCATGAAACCGGAAGATCACAATGACTCCCCAGGCCAAAAACTTGACAAATCCGGACAATGCTCCGAAATCATTTTTTGAGCATTCGATCCGGATGGGCCGTTATCGTCTGTTTTATCTGGGGCCATTCCGGGCCGGATTCCAGAGGGAACTGACCAATCGCCGGCACCGGCACAGTTATTTTGAGGTATGCCTGGTGACCTCCGGACGGGGACTCTTTACGCATGACGGAGAGGAGCATGCCCTGAAGACCGGGGATTTGTTTGTGGCATGGCCGGAGGTATACCACGAGATATCCTCGTTCAAAACACGGGATCTGGTGGTGGAGTTTTTCAGCTTTTCGATTGTGCCGGATACCATGGTTCATGGGGAGGAGGAGGTCTCCCGGGTGATTGCGGGATTTCTTGAGCAACCCCGGATCATTGCCGTTTTGTGCGGATTTTTGCATCATTACTTTGATCTTTTCAGCGAGGGCCTCCGGGAGTCCGGTCCGGACAGTGCCTGCCTGCGGGAGCGTCTGATGGGGCAGTTGCTGCTGCATGTGATGACGTGTCTGACCCGCCGGGAGACCCCATTGGAAATGCCCCGGCACCCCGGGAACGGACCGTCGCCGGGCACGGTCAGCCGGGCTTTGTTGCTGATTGAAAGGAATCTTTCCGGGCCACTCCGTGTGGGCGGCCTGGCGCGGGAATGCGGCGTTTCCGAGCGTCAGCTCCGGCGGCTTTTTGACCGCCATCTGGGGCAGTCCGTCCATGAGGAGATCAACCGGCGGCGGTATCACAGGGCCCGCCTGCTTTTGACCACCGGGGATTTTAACATTGAGGATGTGGCGCTTCAGGTGGGTGTTGAGAGTCCCGCCCAATTCAGCCGGTGGTTTCGCAGATGTTCCGGGGAAAGTCCGCGGGAATTCCCGCTGAGACGGTTTCATGCCGCCCTTTCCGGGTGGGGCCGGGGGGGGCCGCGGTATTTGAGACGGAGTTTTTTTCCCGGGAAAAGGCGGAGTTACCGGCTCCTCCCATGAATCGAAAAAAGTAGGAGAGGCCTTCCGGCCCTTCAAAAAAGTGGCCCGGAGCGGGAAATTCAAAAAAGGACTACCCAAAACCGGCATTTTTTGAAAAAGTGGCCCGTATGGAAACACCGATCCGACGGAGGAGCCGAGGACCCCTCGGGGGGAGGTGCGTTGAAAGCCGGTGGGAAGAGCCGGTGGCCGAGAGGCCGGACAGGAGAAGACTGTGAGTCTTGAGGGACAGGCGCGGTTTGACTGGGAGCTGGAGGGCTACAAACGCCTGGCGCGGATCAATGCCGTCATCAATGCCGAGGATGATTTTGACAGGCTCATGAACGGGGTGCTGACCGCCGCCAAGGAGGTCATGACCTGTGAGATCGGGACACTTTTTCTGGCCGAGGAGGAGACGGGGGATCTGATCCTTTCGGCCGCCTCCACCCGTCGGGAGGTTCGGCAGGAGGTTCAGAGGTTGCGAGTGCCCAAGGGGCAGGGAATTTCGGGCTGGAGTTTTGCCCACCGCCAGTCCGTCCTGGTTCGGGATGCGCAAAATGATCCGCGTTTCTACCGCAAGGCCGATGAGAAGTCGGGGTTTGTCACCCGGTCGGTGCTGACCGTTCCGCTGATCACCCGGGACCGGTGCATCGGTGTCCTGCAGGCGCTCAATCCCGAGGACCGCCCGTTTTTTGAGGAGTTTGAGATGCCGGTGTTCGAGGCCTATGCCGCCATGGCCGCCACAGCCCTTGAGAACCTGCGTCTGCGCGGGGTCGAAGCCCAAAAGCAGAAGACCGAGCAGGAACTCCATATCGCGCGGCAGATTCAGATCAATCTTCTGCCGCAGAATGTGGTGCACGGATTGTGTTGCGATCTGGCCAGCGTGTACGAGCCCAACCGGGCTGTGGGCGGGGATTTTTACGACTTTTTCCGGTTTGATGGCGCGCGCTCCGGGGCGGTCATCGGGGATGTTTCCGGCAAGGGGGTTCCGGCGGCCCTTTACATGGCGCAGTGCCTGAACCAGATCCGGTTCGCGTGCAAGTTCATGGATTCCCCCGGGCGGATCCTCTCGAGTGTCAACGAGTCCCTGGCGGCCAGTTCCCTCAACGGATTTTTCGCCACGGCCCTGTGCTGTTTTGCCCATCACCTCACCAATGAGATGGTCTTTGCCAGTGCCGGCCACCTGCCGCCCCTGCTTTACAGCGGCGGGGAGGTCAGGGAATTGGATCTGCCCTCCGGCCTACCTCTGGGGGTGATGGAGGAGACCCGTTATGAGGAACACCGCGTCAGGATCGAGCCGGGCTCACTGCTGCTTTTTTACACGGATGGGCTCGTCGAAACGCGCAATCCGGCCAAGGAGGATTTCGGCCTGGAGCGGGTGCGCGAGATCATGCTCCGTCTGGGGCCGCGGCCCCAGCAGGTGGTCGAGGCGATCCAGAAAGCCGCCCAGGATTTCATGGACGGGGCCCCCTCACATGACGATTTCACCCTGCTGGCGATCGCGCCGCACGAGCCCGGCGAAGCGGTCAAAACCTTCGAGTTTCCCTGTTCCCCCGCGCATTTTGCGCAGGCCCGCCAGTTTGTCCGGGAGATACTCAAGCCCCACCCCTTTGATGAGATCGTCGCCAACCAGATTGTCCTGGCCATTGACGAGGCCCTCACCAACATCTACCGCTACGCCTATTGTGAGGATTGCAACCAGACCGTGCGCCTGTCCATCGAGGCGGCGGAGGGAATGCTTGTCTTCTACCTCGTCGATCAGGGGCAGGCGGCGGATTTGAGCAAGGTCCGGTCGCGGTCCCTGGATGAGATACGACCCGGGGGCCTGGGCGTGTTCCTCATGTCCACGGTCATGGATGACGTGAAGCTGATCCCCAGTTCCAGCGGCGTGGGCAATCTGCTGGTGATGAAAAAGAAAATCCCCACGGCGTCGGGTGACCCGATCCGGTGATCCCCCCGGAGGGCAGACCCTGAAGGCCCGACGGATGTTGTGATCCGTGGCGGATTCCTCGTCGTGTTTCGGGGGCTGAAATCCCCGATTGACGCCCAAGGGGCTTTGACGTAGTTTTGACCCCTTTCAATCAATCCAAGGATAAGGACCCCCAAGAGCCATGAATATCGTTGTCGAAGATGTTGCCGCGTGCCGTAAGGCCCTCAGGTTTGAGGTGACCCCGGAGGAAATCAGTGTCACCCGCGAGGAGATCACCCGTGAGTTCCAGCAGTTTGCCCAGGTGCAGGGGTTCCGTCCCGGCAAGGTGCCTCGGTCGGTGATCGAAAAGAAGTTTTCCGCGCAGATTGACGAGGAGATCCAGAAGAAGATCGTGCCGGATTGTTACCGCAAGGCCATCGAGGAGAAAAAAATCCAGGCCGTGAACATCACCGATATCGACAAGATCGAGATCAGACCCGGTGCGCCGCTTTCCTTCAGCATCACCGTCGATGTGGCTCCCGAGTTTTCCCTGCCCGATTACAAGTCGATCCGGGTGAGCCGTGAACCCGTCGAGGTCGGGGATGCGGAGGTAGAAAAGACATTGGTGACACTTTCCGAGCAGCGGGCCACCTTCATCGAGGTGACGGATCGTGCCGTGGCCATGGACGATTTTGCCGTGGTCAACTACGAGGGGACCATTGACGGCAAGCCCCTGCGTGAGACCGCACCCAACGCCTACCTGCTGGGGGAAAACAAGGATTTCTGGATTCGTATGGGTGAGGAGTCCTTTGTGCCCGGGTTTGCGGCGCAGTTGGTGGGCCTCAAAACCGGAGAGAAAAAGGAGATCAGGGTCCGTTTTCCCGCGGATTTTGCGCAGAAGGAAGTGGCGGGACAGGAGGCCGTGTATCAGGTGGAGCTGGTGGGCATCAAATCCCGTCAGTTGCCCGAGCTTAATGACGATTTTGCCAAGGAGATCCTTCCCGGAAAATCCCTGGCTGATTTGAAGGACCTCATTCGGAAGGACATGGTCAAGCAGAAGGAAATGAATGCGGAGAACAAGGTCAAGGATGAGCTGGTCAAGCAGCTTCTGGAGAGCGTGAAGTTTGAGCTTCCCGAGACATTGTTTGAACAGGAAAAACGCAAGGCCGTTTACGACATTGTCAATTTCAACCAGCAACGCGGACTCGATGGGCAGGCCATTGAGGGCAAGAAGGATGAGATTCTGGAGAATGCCACGAAAAATGCGGGGGAACGACTGAAGGCTTCCTTCATTCTGATGAAGATCGCCGAGGTGGAAAACATCAAACCCACCGAGCAGGAATTCATGAGCAATCTGCAGATCATGGCCGAGCGTTACGGGATGGCGGTGGACAAACTCATCCGCAAACTGCGGGATGCGAACCGTCTTCAGGAGGTCCAGGAAAACCTGACCATTGGAAAGACGCTTGATTTTCTTTTGCAAAGTGCTACAAAATAGGAATTTAAGAATATGCGAAACGAAGGTTATCTGATCCCGACAGTGATTGAACAGACCGGACGCGGGGAACGCGCCTACGACATCTATTCCCGTCTTCTCAAGGACCGGATTATTTTTCTGGGGACGGGCATTGATGACGGGGTGGCCAATGCCATCATTGCCCAGATGCTGTTTCTGCAAATGGAGGATCCCAAAAAGGACATCAGCATCTATGTCAATTCCCCGGGGGGGTCCGTATCCGCCGGGCTGGCCATTTACGACACCATGCAATTTCTCACCTGCGACGTGGTCACTTACTGCATCGGCATGGCTGCCAGCATGGGGGCGGTTCTGCTGACAGCGGGCACCAAGGGGAAACGTTTCTGCCTGCCCAATGCCGACGTGATGATTCATCAGGTCCTTGGCGGCGCACGCGGCCAGGCTTCGGACGTGGAAATCCATGCCCGATACATGCTCAAGCTGAAACAACGCTTGAATATGATCCTCGCCCATCACACGGGTCAGACCATTGAGAAGGTCACCAAGGACAGTGACCGCGACAACTTTATGTCCGCCGACGAGGCCAAGGCCTACGGTTTGGTGGATGAAGTGATCAAAACCCGCAAGGAACTCCCGCCCGGACTTCAGAATATCCAGGTCAACCTCTGATCCTATGGCCCGCCCCAACAACCTGACGATGTGTTCTTTCTGCGGAAAGAGCCACGCCGAGGTGCGTAAGCTGATCATGGGGCCGGGCGTTTACATCTGCGACAACTGCATCAATGCCTGCAAGAGCATTCTCGACAAGGAATTCGGCGAGGAAAGCAAGAAGCAGGCCTCCAAACTGAAGGTTTCCAAGCCGGCGGAAATCCGGGCCAAACTCGACCACTATGTCATCGGCCAGGACGCGGCCAAAAAGACCCTCGCGGTGGCCGTCCACAACCACTACAAGCGGCTCCTTCAGGAAGCCTCCACGGTGCTTCCCGGCCCCAGTGAAACGGATTGGGCGGCGCATGCCGATGTGGAGATTGAAAAGAGCAACATCCTGCTCATCGGCCCCACCGGATCGGGCAAGACCCTGTTGGCGCGGACCCTGGCCCGCATTCTGGATGTGCCCATCTGCATTGCCGATGCGACCACCCTCACCGAGGCGGGGTACGTGGGCGAGGATGTGGAGAACATCATTTTGAGGTTGCTCCAGGCTTCCGACTACGATGTCAAACGGGCGGAGATGGGCATCGTGTACATTGATGAGATTGACAAGATCGGGCGCAAGAGTGACTCCGCCTCCATCACCCGCGACGTTTCCGGCGAGGGGGTGCAGCAGGCCCTGCTCAAAATCCTGGAAGGCACCACCTGCAATGTGCCGCCACAGGGGGGACGCAAGCATCCGCAGCAGGAGTACATCCAGGTCAATACCGAGAACATTCTTTTCATCTGTGGCGGCGCCTTTGTCGGTCTCGATAAGATCGTCCAGCGACGCCAGAGCGGCAAGGTACTGGGGTTTGGAAACGCCAAACCGGAGGAACCCAGCTGGGTGACCGATCCCAATTTCATTGAACCCGAGGACCTCCTGAGTTTTGGGATGATCCCCGAGTTTATCGGACGGCTGCCGGTGGTGGCCTCTCTGGCCCCCCTTTCTGAGGACGAGTTGGTGCAGATTCTCACCGAACCGAAAAACGCCCTGGTCAAACAGTTTACAAAACTCATGGCCATGGAGGGTGTGGGCCTGCAAATGACCAAGGATGCCCTCAAGGCCCTGGCCCAGGTCGCCCTGCGCAAGGGAACCGGCGCGCGGGCCCTCCGCTCGGAGATTGAGCGGATCATGCTCGACCTGATGTACGAGGTTCCCAGCCGCACGGATATTGCCGATGTCACGATCAATCGGGCGGTCGTCGAGGGCAAAAAACCTCCCATCATCCGCAAGAAGGAAGCCCAGGACGCGGCGTAAGGGGTCTGCGGATTTTTAATCGCCTGTTCGAGTTCCTCCTGGTCTCACCCGATCTTCCGAGGTCGGTGAAGACAGCCCGAAAATCAGTCGGACGGGTTTGATGGTTTCGGTTTTTGTGAAGGGGTGGGGTTCAGAAAGGAGAGCAGGAGGAACAGACCCACGCCCACACAGATCGCACTGTCGGCCACGTTGAAATTGGGGTAGTGATACGGGCCGAAATGAAACTCCAGAAAATCAATGACCGCCCCCTGCCGCAGCCGATCGGTCACATTGCCCAGAATCCCGGCGACCATCAGTCCTCCCGCAAATTGCTGAAGGGGGGTTGTGCCAAAAAACTCCTTCCGGAACCAGAGGATTGTCGCCAGGGCCAGAAAGGCGATCAGTCCCAGCAGCACGCTGCGACCCTGCAAAATACCAAAAGCCGCACCGCTGTTGAGGGCGTAGCCAAAGTGAAAAAAGCCGGGAATGACCGTGACATGCCGCAGCCCCCCCTCCAGCCAGTGGGTCATGAAAACCTTGCTGGCCTGATCCAGCACGTATACCGTGGGGATTGTGATGAGGGGGATTTTCATCCGGAAAAAAGTTGTCCGGGAGTGGGAGAGGTCAGCTTTTAGGATGGGCCAGAGACCATTCCACCGCCTCCGCGTCGCGTGCCGTGAGGTTTGGATGGACCGGGTGGGTGCCGACGGAACGGTCGTATTTCCAGGATCGCGCGCATTTGGGTGCGAAGCCGGAGCCGGCCAGCACCTGCACCGTCGGACCCTCGGTGACCAGTTCAAAGTGGCTGACGATGATGAATTCCGCAAAAACCTCCTCTGCTCCGCGCAGCACGGCTGCGACGGATCCGTTTTCGGGGACGTAGCGGACCCAGGCCTCGATGCTTTTGCCGATGAGCTTCTGCTGACGCGCCTTTTCCAACTCGGCCGCAATTTGCGAACGGACCTTCAGCCAGACGGCGATTGTTTCCTCCAAGTCCGCCTGTTGCCAGTCAGGCCGTGGGGCTGGAAAAGACTGCGTGTGCACGCTGCCGCCATTCGGGTGGAGGAACCCCCACATTTCCTCAGCGGTGAAGGGGATCAGGGGGGCGGAGAGCAGGGTCAGGGATTTCAATGTCTCGTGCATGACCGTCTGGCTGGCCCGGCGGCGGAGGGAATGGGGGAGGTCGCAGTACATGCGGTCCTTGGTGATATCCACATACAGCGCGCTCAGGTCCACCGAACAGAAATTATTGATCAGATGATAGACCCGGAAAAACTCGTAGGCCTCGTAGGCCGCCAGGCAATCACGGATCAATCCCTGCAATTTGCCCAGAAAATAACGGTCCAGGTCCAGAAACCGGTTGTCCGCATGGGCGGAGAGGTCCACAGCATCCTGTGCCGGGTCAAAATCACCGATATTCCCGTGCAAAATGCGGAGCGTGTTGCGGAGCGTGCGGTAGCTGCCGCTGACATGGTTGAAGATTTCCTCCGACCAGGGGACATCATTCTGGTAGTTTTCGCTCGCCACCCAGAGGCGGAGGATATCCGCCCCGTATTTTTCCACCATGTTCATCAGGTTGATCGGTTTGGAATAGCCCGTGCCGGACTTGGAAAGTTTTTTCCCATCCAGATCGACGACAAATCCGTTGGTCAGCACGGTTTTGTAGGGGGCCGTGCCGCGGGTGATGACCGAGGTCAGGAGCGAGGACTGGAACCAGCCGCGGTGCTGGTCGCTGCCTTCGAGGTACATGTCGGCGGGAAATGTGACATGCGGATGGGTCCGGGCCACAGCACGGTGGGAGGAACCCGAATCGATCCAGACATCGATGGTGTCGTTTTTTTTGGTCAGGACCGCCGCCTCCGGCAGGCCCAGACGTGCAGCCAGGGCGGGGGCCTCACTGGCAAACCAGACATTGGAACCCTCCTTTTCAACCAGGTCCGCGAGCCGCCGGATCGCCGCCGGGTCCAGAACCGGCCCCTTTTCCGGGTGGTAAAAAGCGGGCAGGGGAATGCCCCAGGTGCGTTGACGGCTGATACACCAGTCGCCCCGGGATTCGACCGCCCCCGTGATGCGGTTGCGGCCCCAGTCGGGCACCCATTTGACCCCGTCGATGGCCTGGAGCGCCGCCGGTTTGAGTCCGGACTCCTCGATCTTGATGAACCACTGTTCGACCGAGCGGAAGACAATGGGAGTTTTGGAGCGCCAGCAATGCGGGTAGGTATGGTTGAAGGTTTCCTCGTGGAGCAGGGCCCCGGCGGGCTTGAGGATTTTGTCGATGATGTCCCGGTTGGCCGCAAAGACATTCTGACCCGTGAGCCAGTCCACACCCGCCTCGGCCGTGAAACGCCCGTAATCATCGACCGGGGAGAGAACCCCCAGATGTTTGCCGACATGGTAGTCGTCCTTCCCGTGTCCCGGAGCGATATGCACCAGGCCCGTGCCGGTATCCGTCGTGACGAAGGTGTCCCCGGTCAGGAGGACGGAATCGCGGTCGAGGAAGGGATGGCGCACGGATTTCAGTTTCAAGAGTTCCTGGCCGCCGAGGGTGCCGATTTTGTGCAGGCCCAATTCCGGAACCAGGGCTGTGATGGAGGCATGCAGGGCATCGGCCACGATCAATGCCTCGTTCTGATTGGCGAGGATTGCGTAGGGGATCGAGGAGCGGAGAGCCACGGCCAGATTGGCGGGCAGTGTCCAGGGTGTGGTTGTCCAGATGACCACCGAGGTTTTGAGCCCCTTGAGAACCGGAAGGCCCAACAGGTCTTCCGCATTTTGCGGCGCGGCAAAACGCACGAACACCGCCGGGGTCTCGTGATCGAGGTATTCGACCTCGGCCTCCGCGAGGGCCGTCTGCGCCCCCGTACTCCAGGAGACGGGTTTGAGACTCTGGTAGACCATGTCCTTTTCGACGATCTCCGCAAAAAGGCGCAGCACCTCCGCCTCGTAGACCGGGTCGATGGTCAGGTAGGGATTCTCCCATTCGCCAAAGACGCCCAGACGTTTGAACTGTTCGCGCTGGATGCCGATGTATTTGCGGGCGTACTCATCGCACTTGCCGCGGATTTCCGCCGGGGACAACTGGCGGGCCTTGGAGCCCAGGTCCTTCATGACCTTGAACTCGATGGGCAGGCCGTGGCAATCCCACCCGGGCACAAAGGGCACGCGATGGCCGGACATTGTTTTTGATTTCAGGACAATGTCCTTGAGGGTGATATTCAGGGCATGGCCCATGTGGGCATCGCCATTGGCGAAAGGCGGACCATCATGCAGGTGAAAAGCCGGGTGGTTTTCCCGCGAGGCGAGGATGCGGCGGTAAATCTCCTCCTTCTCCCACCGTTTGAGAATTTCCGGCTCCCGTTTGGTGAGGTCCGCCTTCATCGGAAAGTCCGATTCCGGGAGGTTGAGTGTGTTCTTATAGTTGATCGGGGTAGTCATGGCGGGAGGTTTGAAGATAAAAAGTTTGGCAGGGGAAGCAATGGAATTTTATCGCGGAGCAGCTTGGGTGGCACGAAGAAAAAAATGGCATGTTCCCTGCGTTATTGTTAAAACCCCCGGATGAAAGAACTTTCCCGGATCGTCCCGTTCCTTGACCGTTTTCAAATCGAACTGCCCAGCTGGGGTTTTGCCGACACCGGAACCCGGTTTGGGAAATACTTCCAGCCGGCGGCGGCCATTGACACCGCCGACAAGATTGCCGATGCCGGGCATGTCCACCGGCTGACCGGGGTGTGTCCCACCGTGGCGGTGCATGTGCTTTGGGATTTCAAAGAAGGGGATGCCCCGGAGGAGACCGCCAAAATCGCCCGCAAACACGGGATTAAAATCGGGTCCATCAATCCGAACCTATTCCAGGACCAGTGCTACAAACTGGGCAGCTTTGGAAATCCGGACCCCGAAATCCGCCGGCGTGCGTTGGATCATGTCCTTGACTCGATTGCAATTGGCAAAGCCGTCAAAAGTCATCTGATTTCACTGTGGTTTGCCGACGGCAGCAACTATCCGGGCACCGCCAACATCCGGGACCGGATCGGCTGGTTTGAGGAGGGGCTGAAGGCCGCGCATCGGAAATTGGGCCCGAAGGACATCCTGCTTGTCGAGTACAAGCCCTTTGAGCCCGCCTTTTACCATACGGACATCATGGATTGGGGTGCCTCCTACCTCCTGTGCAAAAAAGCCGGGCCCAAGGCGAAGGTTCTGGTGGATACCGGCCATCACTATTCGAGCCAGAACATCGAGCAGATTGTCGCCTGGCTTCTGCATGAGGGGATGCTGGGCGGTTTCCATTTCAATGACCGGCGTTATGCCGATGACGATCTGACCCTGGGGTCGATTGATCCCTACCAGATATTCCGCATTTTCCATGAGATCATGCATTATGAGTTCCAGACAGGACGGACCAGTGAGATTGCGTACATGATCGACCAATCCCACAATCTCAAGCCCAAGATCGAGGCGATGATCCAGACGGTGGTCACCGCACAGGAACTCTGGGCCAAAGCCGCGCTCGTGGACCGCAGATCGCTGGCGCGGTATCAGTCCACAGGCGCACTGGTTGATGCCGAAAACTGTCTCAAGACAGCCTTTGCGACCGATGTCCGTCCCCTGCTGGCGGCCTGGCGCAAAAGCCGGGGATTGCCCTCGGATCCATTGCAGGAACATCGGCGGAGCGGGTATGAAAAGGACGCGGCCCGTGACCGCACCAGCCGACGCAAGACTTTGGGCCTGATACAGGGCGGCGGATACGCCTGAGCGGGGGCTCGAAGAATCCTCTTGTAACCACCGGGTCACTGTGTCTCTTTGGATGGGTCATGAAAATCACGTATTTCGGCGAACAGGGCAGCTTTTCGGAAATGGCCGCCCGTCGGCGGTTCAAAAAGGCGGTGTTTCGCGCGGGGAAAACCGCCGCCGACTGTTTCGAGGACCTTCGGCGGGGGCGGGCGGAGGTCATCGTTGTCCCGATTGAAAACGCCTCCGGAGGCATGATCGATCCGACCGTTGACGAGATGAACCGGTTTGGGGCCTGGCATCCGGGAAAACATTGGGTGCGGGAGGAGTTGTTGATGTCCATCGAGCTGCTGTTGCTGGCACGGGGAAAGAGGCCCCTGTCCCAGATCAAACGCGTCTATTCCCACCGCGCACCCTTTGACCATTGTCATTCCTGGCTCAAGCAGAATCTTCCCAAGGCCCAAAGGGTGTTGTGCGGCAGCACACCGTTGGCTGCGGCGGAGGCGGCGCAGGATTCGGAGGGGGCGGCCATTGCCAGTGCGGAGGCGGCACAATTGCATGGCTTGGAAATCATCAACCGCGAGGTGGGTCGCAAGGCGCAGAATCGGACAAAGTTTTTTGCCATCGGCAAAGGTTATCCCCTGCGGGCCAAGCCCGGTCTGGCCACGGTGTTTTTTGAGCTGCCCGACACCGTGGGGGCCCTGTGTGACGTCCTGACCGTTCTCAAGGAGAACCGGATCAACCTCAGCCGCATCAGTTCCCGTCCGATCTATGGGAGGCAGGACGAATACACCTTCAATGCCGAGCTGGAGCTGGCCTCCAAGCCAGCCGCGATGGAAAAGCTGATGGCCCGACTCAAGCCTGTGACGGATGTCCTGACGCTGGTGGGACATTATCCGCTGGTCCGAATTTAGGTATCCAAAAATGAATATTTTCTTGCCATGAGGAGGATGCGGATTAGTCTTGATAGCACCAACCATGGATCAGCGGCTTCGTGGGTGATGTGAAGGCAATACAAATGACTGTGAATTGTGGCTTTGTGAGGCCAAGTGCGGCAGCTTCTTCCGATCAGGATTCCTGTGTTTATCGACTTTTATAAGGGCAAAAAAGTGTTGGTCACCGGAGGGACCGGATTCAAAGGTGCCTGGCTGTGTGAATGGCTTTTGATGTTGGGGGCCACCGTTTCAAATTATTCCCTCGAAGCCCCCACGGAGCCCTCCCTTTTCAACCTTCTCGATCTCGAAAAGCGGCTGACCCACCAGCAGGCGGATATCCGGCATCGGGAAACACTGTTGCAGGCGATCAAGGCCTTCAAGCCCGATGTGGTCTTCCACCTCGCCGCCCAGTCCCTCGTGCGTCGATCGTATCAGAATCCCGTTGATACCTTTGAGACAAATGTGATGGGAACCGTCAACCTGATGGAAGCACTCCGGCAATCGGGGCAGGCGTGTTCCGTGGTGGTGGTGACCACCGACAAATGTTACGAGAACCGGGAATGGAACCATGGGTACCGGGAGGAGGATGCCCTGGGCGGGTACGATCCGTACAGCGCCAGCAAGGCGTGTGCGGAGCATGTGGTGGCCGCGTACCGGCGGAGTTTTTTCAATGGGGCGGCCGGATCAAAAATGGCCCTGGCCACCGCGCGGGCGGGCAATGTCATCGGGGGCGGGGACTGGGCGGCGGACCGGATCATTCCCGACTGCATCCGAAGCCTTCAGAATGGGCAGGCGATCCGCGTGCGGAACAAAACGGCCACGCGTCCCTGGCAACATGTGCTGGAGCCCCTGGGCGGGTATCTGTGGCTGGCCTGCCAGCAAAGCCGGGCGGAAATCAAAAGCTTTTCGGAACTCCCGCAGTGGGACCGGAACATTTTTTCCACCGCCTTTAACTTTGGTCCCGGGGTGACCTCGAACCGGACCGTTGAGGAGGTTGTTCGTGAGCTGTTGAAGTATTGTTCCGGCTCCTGGGAGGATGCCTCCGATCCCCAGGCCCCCCATGAGGCGGGAAAGCTGCATTTGAGTGTGGACAAGGCGTATCATCTTTTGGGCTGGCATCCGGTCTGGGATTTTGCGGAGACCGTCAAAGAAACCGCGTTATGGTACAAAAACCACCTGGGAACCAACACCCAGGATCGTCGGCGGCTCATTGATCTGACACGCCAGCAGATCCAGCATTATGCCCAGGCGGCCCGGCAACAGGGATTGAACTGGGCGATGGCGTGAGGGGTATCTTTGAATTTGTAAAGACTGCCATCAGATGATAAATTGAATTGCGCACTGGAAAAAATCATTTCAATTCACATAGAAAAGCTGCCTGAAGGCTATTATTTGGCCACATCCGAAGATGTACCAGGTCTTGTTGCCCAAGGGAGGACGGTTTCAGAAACCATCGAAATCGCTCGGGATGTCGCCCGAAAATTGATGGAAATGAATACTGTCACAAACAACGATCAATCTCTTTCGGATTCGTTTGATTATCCACTTGTCGTTGGAGTTTAGGATGGGACGACTGGGCGGGTACAAATATAGGGAAATCATCAAACGACTCAAACATTTTGGATTTGAGTTTCATCGTCAGGCTGCCGGGAGTCACGAAATTTGGTTCAACCCCAAAACCCAAAAGGTCAACACAATTCCTTATCATTCTGCGATATGCCAGAAGGAACATTGCGAGCCACTTTAAAACAGGCGGATATCAGCCCTGATCAATTCCTCGGATAACTATGGGTTTTTTGGCGCAGCCAACGACCAGTGAAATATGACTTTCTGATTGTTGGGGCGGGATTTTCCGGGTTGGTACTGGGGGAGCGGCTCTCGAATGAACTCGGCAAAACATGTCTGGTCATTGATCGGCGGAACCATATCGGGGGGAACGCGTACGATGAGCATGATGCGGCGGGGGTGCTGGTGCACCGGTACGGTCCCCATTATTTCCGGACCAATTCGCGCAAGGTCATTGATTATCTCTCCCGGTTTACGGAATGGCACCATGTGGATTACAAGGTTCTGAGCTTCACCGAAGGGCGTTATTGGAGTTTTCCCGTCAATCTCAGGACCTTTGAACAGATGCTGGGCCGGGCCAGCACCACCGGGGAGTTTGAGGCATACCTTGCCGGGAAACGCGAGAAGATCGATGCCCCGCAGAATTCCGAGGAAGTGATCGTGTCGCAGGTCGGATGGGAGCTGTATGAAAAGTTTTTCAAAAACTACACGCTCAAACAATGGCGGCGCCATCCCCGGGAACTCGATGCCAGTGTGTGCGGACGGATACCGCTTCGCACCAACCGCGATGACCGGTATCTTTCGGAGGGGTTCCAGGCCCTGCCCAAGGAGGGATACACCGCCCTCTTCCGCAAAATGATCGCCGCTTCGCCCCGGATGACGGTTCGGTTGGGGGCCTGCTTTCAGGAAATCAAAAAGGCGGTTGAATACGGATTTCTGATATTCACCGGGCCCATTGATGAATATTTTGATTACTGTCTGGGGCGCCTGCCCTACCGAAGTCTGCGGTTTGAGCCTGAAACCCATGGGGCGGAGGAGTTGAAGAAACGGGAATCGGTGAGCGGAAAAAAGGGTTTCTGGCAGCCGGAAATGCAGGTCAACTATCCGGATCCCGATGTGCCCTACACACGGACGGTGGAAATCAAACATGCCACGGGCCAGGAATGCGACAATACCACCGTGGTGCGCGAGTATCCCGAGGAATACGGTCCCGGGAGGGAGGCCTACTATCCCGTGCCCACACAGGAAAGTGCCGCCCTGTACCGGGAATATGAGCAGCTGGCCTCGAAGGAGAACGACGTTCTGTTCACGGGTCGGCTCGGAACCTACCGGTACTACAATATGGACCAGGTGGTGGCCATGGCCCTCACACAGTTTGAAAAGTTGAGGATGCGTTTCCCATGAATCCATCACGCAGGGGGATCATCCTGGCAGGCGGGACCGGCACCCGCCTTTTTCCGAACACCATTTCGGTCAGCAAGCAGCTGATGCCTGTTTACGACAAGCCGATGATCTATTATCCGCTTTCGGTCCTGATGCTCTCCGGAATCCGGGAGGTGTTGATCATCACCACCCCTGAGGATTCGCAGGCCTTCCAGAGGCTTTTGGGAAATGGGGAACCTTTTGGTCTCCGCATCGAGTATGCCGTCCAACCCAAACCCGAGGGTCTGGCCCAGGCCTTTGTCATCGGGGCGGATTTTATCGGGGATCACCCTTCCTGTCTGATCCTGGGCGACAACCTGTTTTATGGGGTCGAGCTGCATTTGATCCTGCAAAAGGTTTCACGGCAGGTCAGCGGCTCGACCATCTTTGCCTATCCGGTGTCGGACCCCGAACGGTATGGCGTGGTGGAGTTTGACCCGCAGGGGAAGGCATTGTCACTGGAGGAAAAACCCTTGCAGCCCAAATCCCGGTATGCCGTTCCCGGCATTTATTTTTATGACAAGTCGGTCGTTTCCATGGCGCGGGACTTGAAACCCTCAAAACGCGGAGAGTTGGAAATCACCGATTTGAACCGCCTGTATCTCGAGGCGGGCACCCTTTCTGTTGAGATCATGAGCCGCGGGATCGCATGGTTGGATACCGGCACGCCCGACAGCCTGATGGATGCCTCCAATTTCGTGCAGGTCATTCAGAAACGGCAGGGTCTTCTGATCGCCTGTCCCGAGGAAATCGCCTTCCGGCAGGGATGGATCGGCAGGGCGTCACTTCAGGAGTCTTCCCGCCGGATGGGCAAATCCCAATATTCCGCCTATCTCTCCAGATTGATGGAGGAAATCACCGCATGAGTGTGGTCCTTGTCACCGGGTCCGGGGGACTGATCGGTTCCGAGGCCTGCACGCATTTTGCGGCCCAGGGCCATGACATTGTGGGGATCGACAATGACATGCGGCGCGAATTTTTTGGGGAGGAAGCCTCCACGGACTGGAACCGTCGGGAACTCGAAAAACAGCTGGGGAAAAGGTATACCCATGTGTCGGCGGATATCCGGAATTTTGAGGCCATCACCCAGGTTTTCAACCGGCATGGAAAGGACATCAGGCTGGTGATCCATGCCGCGGCCCAGCCCTCCCACGATTGGGCGGCACGCGATCCACAGAAGGATTTTGGTGTCAATGCCGTGGGCACTCTCAATCTGCTGGAGGCTGTGCGGAAACATTGCCCGGAGGCCTCATTCATTTTCACCTCCACCAACAAGGTTTATGGGGATACACCCAACCGACTGCCGCTCATCGAGCAGGAAACCCGTTGGGAAATCGATCCCTCACATCCGTATGCCACTGGGATCACCGAGGACATGAGCATTGACCAGTCCACGCACAGTGTCTTTGGAGCCTCCAAGGTGGCGGCGGATGTGATGGTGCAGGAGTACGGGCGTTATTTTGGGATGAAGACCGTCTGCTTTCGGGGGGGGTGCCTGACCGGGCCGAATCATTCGGGGACCAAACTGCACGGATTTCTGGCGTATCTGATGAAATGCATTGTGACGGGAACCGAATATGCGGTTTTTGGATACAAGGGGAAACAGGTGCGGGACAACATTCACTGTGCTGATTTGATCGCCGCATTTGACGCCTTTTTCAAGGCTCCAAGGTCCGGGGAGGTATACAATATGGGGGGTGGCAGGGGCAGCAATTGCTCCATGCTGGAGGCCATTGAAAAGGGCGAAAAAATTGCGGGTCGTCCGTTGCGGTGGGCGTACCGGGAGGAGAACCGAATCGGCGACCATATCTGGTATGTTTCGAGCCTCTCCAAGTTTAAAAGTCATTATCCAGAGTGGAAACAACGGTATTCGATCGATGGCATTTTGAAGGATATTTTCGAGAAAAACCGGGAGAGATGGAAGAGTCTTGAAAACTGAGAAGCTGAAAATTTGAGAAATACTGAAATGCTGAAAATTGTTTTTGAGATTAACTTTTGCTTCGAGAAACGAACAAAATTATCTCAATCCTGAAAACATCATTTTTAAAACACCGCGCAAATAATTTTCCGCACTTCAGCCTTTCAGTATTTCGCAATTTCAGCATTTTCCCCATGAAACTTTTAATCACCGGAATCTGTGGGTTTGTGGGCTGTCGTCTGGCCCGGAATCTGTCACGCGACTTTGAGGTCGTGGGGGTGGATAATTTTTGCCGGGCAGGGAGCGAGTTGAATCGGCGTGTTTTAAGCGATCTGGGAATCCGCGTGCGGCATGCCGATCTTCGCCTGGCAAGTGATCTGGAGTCATTGCCGCAAACCGATTGGGTCATCGAGGCGGCCGCCAATCCCTCGGTGTTGGCCGGCGTGGATGGAAGGACTTCTTCGCGCCAATTGACGGAGCAGAACCTGCTGACGACCCTCAACACCCTGGAATTCTGCAAGAAGCACGGTGCAGGATTCATCATGCTCAGCACGAGCCGGGTTTATGGGATCAGGCCGCTTTCATCAATCTCCGTAAAGGCACAGGGGTCGCGTTTTGTGGTCCAAACTGGGGATATGCCTGCCGGGATCGGTTCCCAGGGAATCCGCGAGGATTTCAGCACAAGTTCTCCGATCTCCCTGTACGGGGCCACAAAACTGGCCTCTGAAACGATGTCACTTGAATACGGCGACGCCTTTGGATTCCCCGTCAGGATCAATCGGTGTGGTGTCATGGCGGGAGCGGGTCAGTTTGGCCGGGCCGATCAGGGGATTTTTTCGTTTTGGATCCATTCCTTCAGGGAACAGAAGCCGCTCAAATACATCGGTTTTGGAGGAAAGGGGTATCAGGTCCGGGACTGTCTGCACCCGGAGGATCTGGCGGAATTGATCCGCAAACAAATGGTCACTGCTGGAGACTTACCTTCGAAATCCGTAGGCCAACAACCGGCAACCGACAACCGACAACCGATTCCCCCTGCCGCCCAACGCCCAACCCCCAACGCGCAACGAATCTTCAATGTCTCCGGGGGACTCCAAAATTCCATGTCTCTTGCGGAACTCAGCCAGTGGTGTGGTCAACGCTATTGCGCGGTCCCCATCTCATCCGATCCCACACAGCGTCCCTTTGACCTGCCCTGGGTGGTGCTGGACTCCTCACGGGTCCGGGATCAATTTGATTGGGTTCCCCAATGGGGGATGGACCGCATCCTTGAGGAAATCGCAACCTTCGCGGAGTCCCATTCTGACTGGTTGGAGCTGACGGCCGGGTCATGATTGATATGGATTCAACGATCCATCACAATTTCGATGGCATCCAATGCAATATCCACCTTGTGTCAGCATTAATTTTTGTTATTATGAGTTTATGAAAAGCATGACTCTTACTGCCATTTTGAATGCCGAAGGGACTGGTTACGTGGCTCTATGCCCTGAGTTGGATATTGCAAGTCAGGGTGAATCTGTGGAAGAGTCCATTGCAAATTTGAAAGAGGCGGTGGAAGGATTTATTGAATGTGCCAGTCCAGGGGAAATTCAGAACCGTCTTGGGAAGCCGTCTTTGTTTACTCATTTTGAGGTTATGTGTGCCTAAGCTGGGAGTGTTTTCTGGTGAAGAAATAGCCACAATTCTTGAATCGCAAGGTTTTGAGAGAATGAGACAAAAGGGCAGTCATCTCATCATGCAAAAGAAAACACAAACGACAGTGACAGTGCCCATTCCAATGCATAAGGAAGTTCGGATTGGCACCCTTCAATCAATCATTCGTCAATCTGGGCTACACAAAAATTTGTTTCAAGTTTGATGAACTTATTGATCAGAGGGGCTGGAGAAAAAAAGTTCAATGTCACAGTTGCCAGATGAACCCCTGAAACTCCTCAGCATTGTCATTCCGGCCCGCGATGAGGAGGGGGGTGTATCCCGCACGATCCATCACCTGCATCTGGAGCTGGAACTCAGGAAAATCCCCCATGAAATCGTCGCGGTCGATGATGGGAGCCGGGACACCACATGGGAGATATTGCAAAAACTGATGGCAACCGTGCCAACACTCCGTCCGGTTCAAAATCTGGGAGTTCACGGATTCGGAATGGCCATCCGACGGGGAATCTCCCACAGCACCGGGGATGCGGTGGTGATCTTGATGGCCGATGAGTCCGACGATGTGCGCGATGTGGTCCGTTACTGGGAAAAACTCAACGAGGGATTTGACTGTGTTTTTGGCAGCCGGTTTATGAAGGGGGGCGGAACCATTGATTATCCGTGGCTGAAACTGTGGATCAACCGGCTGGCGAACCTGTTTATTCGTTGCCTCTTCAATGTGCCCCTCAATGA
>JANRIZ010000018.1:0-6934 GCA_033764445.1 Verrucomicrobiia bacterium
GGTGTCGAAATCCTCGCGACCCAGCAGGGTGAGGATCGTGGGGGTTTTTTCGGTGTTGATGATCGCCGAGGTGTAGTCCGGGGAACCCACGCGGACGTTTCCCTCGGGGTCCAGACTGCGGGCGGCCTCCAGGATGTCGATGCCCAGGATCAGGTCGGCTTTTCCGTAGGGGATGATCTGTGAGGTGTGGTTCTGGCCCGGCTGGAGGTAGGTGATCTGGGAGTAAACCCCGCCATTGCGGATGGCCAGGCCGTTTTTTTCGCAAAAGACCACCTGGTAGCCCTCGCGGTGGCCTGCACGGACCAGGGTCGCCGTGGAGGTGGCGATGCCCATGCCGCCGACCCCGGAGAGAAGGGTGCGCCACGCGGAGGAGAAGGACAGGGGCTGGGGGTCGGGGAAATTTTCCAGGTCGAGAGCGTCCAGCGGGTTGGGAGGTTTTTGGGTGCGGGTGAGCAGGACCTCCTCGAAGGAGGGGCAGACGTGGAGCTTGGTGCAGGCCATGTCCGCCACACACCAGGAGAGATCCGTCTGGACCTTGCGTCCGTATTCCGTGTCGACAAAGGAAAGCCCCGGGCAGCCCGTGCTTTTGGTGCATTCCAGGCAGTTTTCACAGGCCTCCGTGGAGATGTTGATGAGACGTTTGCGCTCCAGGAAACCCCTTTCGCGGATCGTGCGCCGGTCCTCGCGGTTCTGGCGCCGGTGGAAGGTGATGCCGCATTCCTTGTCGGCGATGATGACCTTCACCCCGTTCCGGAGGATGTTTTCCTCGAGCAGCTCGCGGTAACTTTCGCGGTAGGCCGGGTTGGTGCGGATGAGGGACACATTGTCACCGACCATGCCGCGGACGACCCGTTCGATGTCCTGGGCAAAGGTGGGATTGCCCATCAGATCGTATTCGACCGAGGGGACCGGCTGGTGGCCGGTCATGGCCGTGGTTTTGTTGTCGAGGATGATGAAGGTGATGTCCTGGCCGCTTTTGATCGCATTGGAGATGGCGACCTGACCCGAGTGAAAAAAGGTCGAGTCGCCCATGAAGACGACCTGTTTGTTGGTGATGAAGGGGTCGATCCCCGCCCCCGTGCCCCCGCCCAGACCCATGCCCGAGTAATTGTGCATGAGGTCGCGGTTGGGCTCGAACATGAGCATGGTGTAACAGCCCGTGTCCCCGTGAAAGACCAGGTCGGTGATGCCGCGTCCGTGGGTGGACTGCATGTAGGCGGGGTCCATGAAGGACTTTTTGACATCGATGAGGACACTCGCCGAGTCCCGGTGCGGGCAGCCCGGGCAGAAGGTGGGCGAGCGGGAGATCAATTTCAGGTCGTAGCCGCCCGTAAAGGAAATCAGGGAGAGTTCGCCGTCGATGAGGTCGGCGTCGATTCTGACCGAGGGGTCCTCGAGTTCCTTGATCAGGGGACCCAGCAGGTCGATGAGCAGGGAGGGGTTGAGGCCGCGGAGGGTGGGGATCCCCTTGAAACCGTTGGGAAATTCCTTGCCATAGACCCGGGTGGAATCCGAGGGGGATACGCGCTGGTTGAGCCGGGAGATGATCTGGGTAACCTGTTCCTCCAGGAACCCGCGGCGTTCCTCGACGACAATGAGGGTGCGGGCCTGCTGGGCAAAGTCGGAGATCAGCGCCGGGTCAAGCGGGTAGGTGATCCCCAGTTTGAGGATGGGGATTTGCCCGGTGACACCCAGTTCGTTGAGGGCGTGCTCCAGATAGGAAAAAGCCATGCCCGAGGTGACAAAACCGATTTCGGCGCGGCCGTGGGGGCGGGGATAAAGGATGCGGTTGACCCCCAGCGAGCGGGCGGACTGCCAGAGACGATCCACCCGGGCGGGCATGTCCTGTTCCTTGCGCCAGGTGCGTGGGGGGAGCAGGACCATGTCCTCGACGCGCAGACCGCCCAGGGTGTCGAGGGTGGTTTTGTGATGGGTGTTGATGGCGGGGAACTGGTTTTTACGGACCCTGACCGAGCCGCCGCCATCGGCCTGGTTGGTGGTGACCAGGTAACCGATGTAGAGTTCCGACTGACGGGAGAGCTTGAAGGCGACATCGACCCAGTCCTTGAGTTCCTGAAGGGTGGAGGGCTCGAGCACGGGCATCATCAGGTGTTTGCACAGGAAGCGGGAGTCGCTGGCCACCTGGGTGGAATCGCTCCAGGGGTCGTCGCCCAGAACAATGACCGCCCCTCCCTGCGGGTGGGCCCCGGCGAGATTGCCCAGGGCCAGGGCATCGGAGGCGACGTGGACGCCGACGGACTTCATGGCCGTGATGGCCCGGAGCCCCGACATCTGGGAGCCATTGACCATGGCGACACTGAGGGCCTCGTTATTGGCCATCGTGGCATGGATCCCGTATTTTTTGGGAAGCTCGTGGATTGACTCGATGCAGTCAAAGAATCCCGCAATGGGGGAGCCGGGGTAGCCGGTCCAGAGGTGCGTACCACCCTCGACCTCAAGCAAACCCTTGACCAAAAGTTCGTTGCCCAGGAAAACCTCGACTCCGTCCTCCTTTAAAAAACGAGGATCAACTTTCATGAGTTCGGGAGAATGCCACAAATGACGGGGCGGCGCAAACTGCAATTTTTGCTTGCCACCAAAAAACATTTGGACAAAGCGTGGAATCAAGATTATTTTGCGCCCTATGCCGACGGTCAAATCGCCTCAAAAGGCCAAAAACAGGGACTCCAAATGCATTTTTGAGGGCATGCTGCGGGACACCGAATACGGAATCGTCATTACCGACAGAAAAGGTCGGATTGAATGGGTCAATCCCGGTTTTACGGAGTTATGCGGGTATACCTTGCCGGAGATCAGGGGCAAGCGGCCCGGTGCCTTTTTGCAGGGGCCGGAAACCTGCCAAAAGACGGTGGCCAAACTGCATGAGGCTGTGGTGCATTCCCTTCCCTGTGATGTCAGGATTGTCAATTACCACAAGAACGGGAAAAAGTATGTCGCCGAGATCAACATTTTTCCGATCCGGGATGCCCGGGGAAAACTGGTCCGTTTCGGGGCGCTGGAAAAAAAGATCAGCGGCCGCAAAAAGCCCGGGAAAAGCGGGTGCAGCAAGATGATTGTCAACCTTTACGCGGCACTGTTTGAGATCAAAGGCAAGGCGGGCCGGGCCAGGGGCTGATGGGGCGTGGTGGATTTTTTTGGAGAGGGCCGCATGAACCGGCGGGAACAGTAAAAACAGTTTTTCTGTCAGGAAGTGTGCCGGTCGGAAGCGGGGGATGGAAGTGGATGGCCGGGGTGAATGCAGTGGCCTCCCATAAAAAAAGCCTCCCGGTGGGGAGGCTTTTCAGAGTGGGGTGAAATCCGGGATTTTTGGGCAACGGTGATTGAAAAAGGGATCAGTTCACCTTGAGGAGTTCCACCTCAAAAACGAGGGTGGCATTCGGGGGAATGACCCCGCCGGCGCCCCGGGGCCCGTAGGCCATGTCGGAGGGAACGTAGATTTCCCATTTGTCGCCTTCCTTCATCAGGGGGATGGCTTCCTTCCATCCGGGAATCAGATTGGCCAGGGGCATGGTGGCGGGCTGGCCGCGTTTGTAGGAGCTGTCGAATTCCGTGCCGTTGAGCAGGCGTCCGGCGTAGTTGATGGTGACCTTGTCCGTGACCTTGGGTTTTTTGCCTGTGGCCGCGCCGGCCTTGACAACCTTGTATTGCAGGCCGGAGGGCGTGGCCGTCACCCCGGGTTTGGATTTGTTTTCACTGAGGAACTTGTCCCCCTCGGCCTTGTTTTCCTCGGCCATTTTTTTGTAATGGTCCATCATTTTCTTCTGCATTTCCTGGGAGAAGGCCATCATGACCTTCTGCATTTCCTCATCGCTCAACTGGACCTTTGTACCGTAGCGGGCGTCGTAGATGCCCTTGGCGATCATTTCCGGGTCGATGTCGACATTCTGTTTTTTCATGCCGCGGCCCATGTCCACGCCGAGGGTATAACTGATCTTTTGTTTGTCGGTTTTCAGTTCAGCGGGCTTGCTCAGGTCCGTCTTGCCGCATCCGGTCAGGAGGGCGGCCGCCAAGAGGGCAAGCGCCCCGGTCTTTGAAAGAGAGGTGATTTGCATAGTTGGATCAAAACGCTAGTGAAAACAAAGTTGCGGACAAGGATATATTTTCAGGGGCGGATATGCCCCAGATACAGCAGATACTGCCACAATCCCCCGTAGGCGGAGGAGATTTCGCTGGAACGCGGTTCGAATCTTGCCCGGAATGCCTCCAGCAGATGCCCCTCCATGCGGACATGGTTGACGCCCATCCAGCGTCTGAACCACGCGGCGCGGGACTGATGGAAATCCACCACCGCCACGCAGCCCCCGGGGGCGAGGTCTTCGCGGCAGAGGTCCAAAACCCCCTCGTAACCCGGGTTGATCATCGACAGCGAATAACTGAAGAGGACGAGATCAAATTTCTTTCCGTCGGCCACCGGCGCATCATAACGCCGGTGCAGGAGACGGACCCGTTCCCCGAACCCGGCCAGCTTGGGGCGTGCCCGGTCGAGCATGTCGCTGGAAAGGTCCAGTCCGGTGATTTCCGCCTCCGGAAAGGCCCGGGCCAGCGCCACGAGATTTTTGCCCGTGCCGCAACCCACCTCCAGAATGCGTTCGGGGGAGGCCGTGGTCCGTACGGCACGACGGATGATCTCGTGCCGTCCGAAAAGGAAGGCCCAGCGGGTCAGGTCATAAATCCGGGAGTGCCAGCGGTAGTAGTTGGAAAGTTCCCGGGAGGGGGCCTGCGCAGGAGCCGAACTCAAGAGACAATCTCCGCAAAAAGCGTCGATCCGTAGGTGCCGACACGGTCGAGGATATGCAACCTCCCGGCCAGTGCCTCATCCATTTTCAGGTGGCGCCGGGCAAAACCCGGAATGAAGTCGATGACCGGGCTGGCTGACCGCATCAGAATCCGTGTGCCCGGACGGCTGTTCTGGAGGATGAGCTTCCATTCCTCATTGAGCGCCTCGGGCATGTGCGCCGCCAGCCAGTCCTGATGATCGAGCAGCACATAATGCGAGTAGGAGCCCGGGTTTTCCCGCAGGAAATTGGCCATCGTGGAAGTGTGGGTGGTCAGTCTCGGGAGATTGTGGCGCAGGAGCGGCTGGTGTTCGGCCTGCAGGTAGCGCGGACAGCAGTCCCGGGTGTAGCGGCCTGTCAGGTACACTCTCCAGAAATAATTGTCCTGAAAGGGGACCTGGGTAAAGACATGTTCGAGCTTGGCCTGGATGTAGCCGGTCAGCCCCCCCGGGAAACGGGTTTCAATGAGCCGGATCTGGGCGCGGGGGACTCCCAGCATGGCCATGGCCAACGGCTGGGCCAGCAGCCATTTGACAAAACCGTTCCATAACATGGGCCGCACCTGCTCGTAGAGGTCCTGCTGTTCCTCCACGGTTTTTGAGTCCAGCAGGTCGTGCATGTACTTGCGGACCTTTTTATTGGTCCCCAAAAAACTTTGCCGTGCCAGCCAGGCCATCCGTCCGGCCGTGCCCCGGTAGTAAAACGAGGGATTGAGCCGGGTGCTCTTGAAGTAATGCGCCTTTTCCTTCCAAAACTTCGCCGCATAGGAGGGCAATGCCGGACGGATGGCCTTGAGAAGATCGGGAAACCCGGGGTGGGAGCCCTCGCCAAAGAGCTGGAAGAGGTCGTCAAAGTTCTCCCGGGCAATCATGGCCATTTTCAGCTGAAGAAGCGAATTCTGGCGGGGGTTCATGTCCACCGCGTGCACATGGGCGGGGCCGGCCAGGAGATAATCCAGGGCGTTGCATCCGGCGCTGGTGATCATGACCACCCGGCTTTGGGAGTTGAGGGCCATCATCTGCAAATCCTGGCGCGGATCCTCCCAGCAGGTGTTGTAAATGAGATTGCCGGTGTGGACCTTGTTGAAAAGGGCGTCATGGGCCCGCTGGCGAAGGGAGGGTCTGGCCTGGGCGTGGGCAATCATGACATCAATAAAAACGGTAAAAGGGTGGATTTGTCAGGTCGGCAATTGTGACGATTGTGTGTTCACCCTATCGCCACGGACGGGTGTTTGAAAAGTTAAAATTTTGTTTTTCTTTGCGGGCCCATGGGCTAGGATGCCGCCCATGTCAGATTCCAACACCCCCCTCATCTACGTCAAAAGCGGCTGTCCCTGGTGTTCCGAAGCCACCGAATTCCTTGATGATCATGGGATTGAGTATAAAACCGTGGACGTCCATGCGGATTCCAAGGCCTTTGAGGAGATGAAAAAAATCTCCGGCCAGTCCAAGGCCCCGACCATGGTCTGGAATGGTGAAATTCTGGCGGATTTTGGGGCGGCCGAACTCGAACCCTGGCTTCGGGAACGGGACCTGATCTGATTTTTTGAACCAACAACCGGGACGGAGTCTTTTATGGATTTGGACGATATTTTATTGGATACGGAAGAACGCATGATCAAGTGCGTGGAAAAAACCGAACACGACTTCTCGACCATCCGCACGGGCAAGGCCTCCCCGGCCCTGGTCGAAAACATCAATGTCGAGGCCTATGAGGGTGTCAGCAACAAACTCAAGGAAGTCGCCGGCATTTCCACCCCGGAACCCCGCCTGATTGTCATCCAGCCTTGGGACGCCTCCATCGTCAAGGCCATCGACACGGCCATCCAAAAGGCCAATATCGGTCTGACCCCCCAGCTGGACGGCAAATTGATCCGCATCCGCATCCCGGAACTTTCCGAGGAACGCCGCAACGACATGGTCAAGGTCGTCCGCAAAATGGCCGAGGACGGTCGGATCGCGGTCCGGGCCGTGCGCCGCAGCGGCCACGAGGACCTCAAAAAAATCCAGAAGGAGGGCACGATCACCGAGGACGATTTGAAAACCGGCGAAAAGGAGGTGCAGACACTCACCGACAAGTACATTGCCGATGTGGACAAGCACCTTGAAAAAAAGGAAGCCGAGCTGATGAAGGTGTGA
>JANRIZ010000022.1:0-13740 GCA_033764445.1 Verrucomicrobiia bacterium
CCGCCGGCTGCGTCTGGATCAGGCCCGCCATCTTCTGATCCACTCCACCAAACCGATCAAGGTCATCGCCGCCGAAGTGGGAGTCACGGACCTTCACGCCTTCAACAAACTCATCAAAAAACACTTCGGCAAAAGCCCCCGGCAGCTGAGGGGTTGAACCCTCTTTCCGTGTGGCGACGCGATCCCTTGTTAACACAAAAAGGTCTTGCACACCTCAAGGGCACAATCCCAACGCGCCCCGTAAGATCCGGACAAAAGGGTGAAGCGCCTGCCTGTATGCGTCAGCCGTTCCAGAAAGGTTTCATGCATCCAGGCACGCATGTGTTCACCATCCCGGAATCCGTCCTGCACAAAGGGCACATCGGGGGCACAGAGAAAATAATGTGCCGGTCGGCGCCCCGACGCCAGGGCCTCCACGGAGGGAGAACCGCATTTCAAATAACGCTCATGCCAGATTGCCGTGGCAAAACTGTCCGTATCGCAGATGAGCAGCTTGTTGCATTCACGCGCCCCTCGATCCTCCAGACGATTCTGCTCGGCCGCAATCAATTCAAATTCCCGGCTCTCCCATGTCCCCTCAGCGGCTGAATGCACTTTTGACTCATAATACATCCGTCCAAACTCCGGAACCCAGACCGTCCGGAAGTATTCAGCCAGTTGTTTGCAGAGTGTGGTTTTGCCGGTGGATTCGGCACCGATCACCACCGTCCGGCACGCGAACCAGGCACGCACGCAGGGATCCAGGTACTGCCACTGTCGCAACGGGTTCTCGCGGACGGCCGTGCCGGACACGGGAACCGCGTTCCGCGAAAGGTCAATCAACTCGTGGGCACATCCCAGATGCCTTGCATACGCCTCCCCATAGGACTCGGATGTAAACACGACATCGGGGGCGTGGCCCAGAAAGCGACGGGTATATCCGGCCCAACCCTGGGAGTCATCAGCGGGAACACAGTCCTCAACGATGATCACCTTTGCCTCGGGATATACCTCACGAATCCAACCGGCCCGCACCTCTCCGGGAATGTCCTGATTCGGATGGTGACAGACGGCAACCGTGAGAGCATCACAGCGACGGAGGGCGGACGCGATCAGATGGCCGTGCCCCCGATGAAACGGATAAAACTTCCCGATCACCAGGCCTCGCCTCATGGAGCGGCTCCCTGTGCCTGCTCAAGACGCCGCCAGTTCCAAAGGCCCTGACAGGCCAGAACCAGAAACACCCCGTAAAGCAACGCAACAAAAATGATCCCCTTGCTCGCATAAAGCCCGACACCGATCACGTCCACCGCGATCCACAAAGGCCAGCATTCCAACAGACGTCTGGCCATGACGGCCGTGGCGACAAGGCTCATGACGGTCGTGAGAGCATCCCCCACCGGAAAGGACGGGGGTTCGGGAAAATACGCTGGCAGCCACCGGGGCAAATGGACCACAACAAAGGTGAGCCCTGCCGTTCCGACAACGATGGTCAGAATCATGATTCCCCTTGCGCTCCAGCCCAGCCGATTAACCGGGCGGCGATCCTTTTTCACATCTTTCACGGGGCGATCCTGACGCGCCCAAACCCACCAACCATAAAATCCTGCAATAAAGAAATAAATCTGCTCCAGAAAATCCGCATATAGGCGGATTTGATAGAATAAAATCGCGAAGAGTATCACTCCGATCGCCCCGACGGGCCACGTCCAAGTGCTGTTGCGAACCGCCAGACAGACGCTCCAAAGGTTAAAAAGCGTTCCGATCAGTTCCAAAAAACTCAACGGGTATCCGGCCACTGTCACGAACACCGCTTGGGAATCAAAAAAAATGCGCCACTCCATGCCGTCAGTCCATTGTTTTCATTGATGATGTGTATTGAATGACTTTCCCCTCAAACCGTTCCATCGGAAAAACATGGATGGTCTGATCCTCGCCGAAAAGCCCTTTGAGCGCCGCTTGAATCTCCCCCTCACGGCCAGAAATGGCCACACCCTTGAATGCAAGAGACCGATCCTCCGCCTGGTGCAGGGTGAACTGGACCAACCCCAATGATTGAAGCACATGCGTCACATCCACATTGTTGATGCGGTGTCCCCCTGACCCGAAAAAACGGACGGGCGGACGGCCTTGGAGACCGATCAGCACCGGCTCTCCCCGCCGCCACTCCAGGGATGCCTGGTCCCCTGTCCGGTAACGGACCAGCGGGAGACAGAAATTAAACCCGCCCGTCAGCGTAATCTCACCACGTTGCCCCAAAGAAAGCGGCTGTTGATTTTCCCCCAAAATTTCCACATGAAGCCGCGGTTGCAGGAGCACATGTCCTCCCAGGTCCGCATCATATACGGCGACGGGTCCGGCCTCATTGAGGGAATAAAAATCCAACACAGGGCATTGATACCTCTCCTCCAGTTGCTTGCGCATCCCCCCTTCCAAGGCCATCGCGGTTGAAAAAATCACACGCGGGAATATGTTTGGATCCAATCGCAGCAACTCCACAAACGAAAGCGGATCTCCCGCCACCACCTCGGCATTCAGTGCCTCAAGATATTTGACACGATCATCCGGATGCCGCCAGTCATCGGGGTGCAGGTTGATTTTTGCCAATCCGGATTCCCCCTGAAGCGGAGTGACGGAGACGTATGTGAAACACTTTTTCTGACAGCCAAGGATCACAACACCCACCTGCCCGGCTCCATGCCTCAGAGTCATCCCCAGACGTTTCAAAGCACGCAGATGAAAGGCCAGATAACACGCCGCAACTCGCGGATGGGACGGAACCGAAAGCGGATGTCCCGTCGTGCCGCTGGTTCGATAATGGATCAATCGTGCGACAGGCACGTGATCCCGCACAAAAAGCGCCGGATCCGCAGCCACATCGGATCGACCGATCAATGGCCAGTCCGTCAGACCTTTGGGAAGCGCACCATAACGACGATAGAAGGGCACCGTGCGATGACTCGTCTCAAGAAAGACGGAAAGCCAGTCAGGCAAACGACCGATCTCGACGGGATCCCCCATGGCCCGGGGCATAAACTCTTTCACGGACCGGATATCCTCCGCACCCAACCGGTGACCACTGCGATTGCGATACAGAGGCGCATGCGCGTGCTCCCGCAAAAACCGCAGCATTTTCCCGCCCTCATCCCCCAGGATCGGAAAACGGTCGCGATCATCCTCCGCAATCACTCCTATTCCCTCGTCCATTTGTCCGCCGCCTCCTCGGCTGCTTTTCGTGCGAGCGCCTCACGAATCGCCTTGGCACGCTCCTGCGCCCGGCGCGAGGCTTCCACAACACGAGACCTCTCCCGGGAACTGATCGTTGTCAGCCGGTCCTGGGCCTGCTCCTGCGTTTCTCCCGCCGGACGCATCTGGAACTTTGAAAGCATCAACCGGACAGTTTCCTCCCGGCGCTCAGGATCATCCACACACGATTGGGCGTTCACAAATGCCGAAAGCTCCTCGGAAACCTTCTGAATCCTGTCGATCACAGCGTCGGGACTCAGCCGCTGGCCGACAAAAAACGGATCACCCATGAGCCATGCCAGGACGGCAGCCAGGGAAAGCAGGTTCCGTTGGGAATGTTCAGACGCGATGAGGAATGCAAACCGGTCGGGAGACGACTGGCCGAAGGAGCGCACGATGTCATGCACCACGGCCTCCACATGGATCACTCCATGTCCATGAATGGAGGGCTCGGCCAAAAAGTCCTCCGGTGTCGCCGCCAGCCGCTGCAGGAGCGCCTCAAGGGCGGGACTTTCATGATTCATACGCCCCCCCCTCGAACTTCCCGAATGTCTGTGTGCTGGGACAATCATCGCATGTCGTCGCCCGACTCCGCCTCCGCGCCGCCGCCCATCTCCCGGCAACACCCCCGATATCCTCCAGCGACCGCCATTGGCTCACGGACTCCCCGTACTCTGAAGTCGTAAAGTGGCAGGGCGACACAATGCCTTCCTCATTGATGAAAAGAAATTGCTGACCGGGGGAACAGTCTTCCACAGGCACGGGTCGGCCTTCAGCCGAAGCCATCAGCCGCGCGTGATAGGAGTCGCCTCCCTTTAGGATCAATCCCCGTCTGGTCATTTCCGCCTTCAGTGAAGGAAGTTGGTTCAAGAATAGTCCCACATCCGCCGGCATCAATTTATTTTCCTGAAAATATTCGGGCCGATCCCTCCCGCCGAGGAGATTATAGGTCACTTCGTCCACACCCCAGCCGGCCAGTTCCCGGCACAAGACGCCAAAATCCCGAAACGTGTCACGCATCAACACCACATTGACACGCACCCGAAAATCAGGGCAAAGCTTCCGCCTTTCGCAAATCAGCCGGGTGACACCGTTTCGCAAACGATCAAAACCCCCGTGCCACCCGCGCAACCGTTCGTGCACCACACCCAGCGCATCCACACTCACGGTCACTTCCTCAAACGAATCCAGCAGGAATTCCCTCATGTCCGCGGACTCAAGAGCGTATCCGTTTGTCGTGACACTTTGTGCCAATGCCTGTTCCTCGGCGAGTGTCTGCCCCACCTCCCGGAGGGGGCTCCACAGCAATGGTTCCCCGCCCAGCCAGCTCAGCAAAACCTGACGCCCCGTCTTCCGGCCATAGGACGCAAACAATCTCCCGACACGAATCACCTCTGCCGGATCCATGCTCTTTCGCTCAAACAATCGCCTGCGGTCGTAGGCGCAAAACCCGCAGCCAAGATTGCAGGCCGTTGTCACCCGCCAGACAACCACAAGTCTCATCGGTGAGTTTCCTCGTTTTTGGGATGATAATGTCGCCGTGAAAATTCACGGGCAAAGGACGTCAATTCCTCCCACTGACCCACCGGATAAATATCCCACCCTTGTTCCTCCCGTGCCCTGCACAAGTCCCGCGAGAGATCTGTTTTGCCCTGATCCCAGTACGCGGGGAGATTTAAAACAAGTGAGCCTCCACCCCCCGCCTTCGCCAATGCCTGCCCGGCAATATCCCAACCCGAAGCGCCCCGCTCATCCGAATCAAACATGGTCGTGACACCATCATCGGAAACCACCATCACATGGGCCATGCGAGCCACCCGTCTGTGGAGGTAGGTGACGCGAAGAATATGGAGGGGGAATGCCGTCCCCCCGCCAAAATATCCGGTCAGGACTTTCAGGATTTTATCCTCATCCTGAATGAATCCGTCCGTCGTTAAAAACTGCTGTTTCCCGCTCCACAACGTGACTTGCACCCGGGCACCCGCACGCAGTGCGGAGAGGCACAAAATGGCTCCCGCAAGAGCCGGATAGGAAAGTTGGCGCTGGGGATTGAGCATCGATCCGGAGCTGTCCACATACAGGTCGAGGTCAAATGGACGAAAGCCGGGCATCGTTCCTTCGGCCAGCCCCCAGATACGCTGCACCGTCGTCACCCCGGGGATGACACGGGGACTCTGCAATATGGTCTGCATCCAATCAATCGCATCCAACGACTCACCCATTTCCCAAGGCTCCAGCCCTTCGGGCAAGGGGTCCTGGCTTTCAGGCATTTTTCGTCTGGGGAATGGCAGAAGATGTTTGCGGGCACGCTCACGATAATAACGGACGGCCACCTCGTGATCCTCCAGCTTGATTCCCGCCGAACGCAGGATTTCCCCGTATTCAAACGGCTGGCGCGCTTGTCCGGCAGCCCCCCCCGGAACGGTCCTGGAATCGGCGGGCACCGATCCGCCCGCTTCATCTTCCGCCGGATGAACGTTTTCGGATTGCTCCGCAGGGTCTTCATCGGTGAGCCCGGTGGGCATTCCTCCGATCGAGGCATCCTTGGTATCCGACCAAACGGAAAAGACTCTCATGGCCTTCGACGCCTTTTGGTCTTCCATCACATAGGGAAGCATGAGTGCCGCAAACCGGCCCGATCCCCTCAACCATTCCGACGCAAAACTTCTGATCAACCGCGCCCCCAACACGGCGTCACCCTCCATGTCCTCAGGCAGCACGGGTATTCCCAATGTCCCCGTCCGCAATGACCACAGGATTTCATAAATCCTCATGTAAAGATTCCAGACCTTGCTCTGGGATGCTTCCGCCTTGATCTTTTGGTAAATGTCCACCAACCGCAGCCGTGCGCCACGTTGCAGCCGGTCATTGATCAGGAGATCCGTATAGAGATTCGCGATCATCGGCGCATGCGCCTCATGCATGGGCAGCGCCTTTCTCATTCTCGCCAACGTGCGGGCGTGTTCGGTCAGCGTGGCCGGCGCCAGAATGTGATGTCCGATCTCATGCGCAAGAATTTCCACGCCATAGTCCCCCAAACCACGTGCCAGGACTTCCTCCAGATTCACAACAATGGCCTGATCATGGAGCCGTATCATGGCAAAGCTGCCATCCAAACCCTCCCGTCTCGCCTCCGCGTCCGTTCCACACAGGAGCGGTGAACGCAGACGCGTGAATTTGCTCCAGACCGCCAACGCCCGGGGCCACTCCTCACGCCATCGATCCGCCAAAGCGTCCGTGCCGGGTTGCTTTTTCATACGGCATGGCGTCTGGCATAGAGCCAGACAAAGTGGGAATTCTCGAGTGTCACCGCCAGTGTGTGAGGATTGCTGGCGACAGAACTGACGGTTCCTTCATGGGAAAAATCGTATGCGATCGCATTCCAAATCACCCGGCTTTTTCCCTCCACCCGCACATCCTCCGACGTTTCTGTTGTGAAAGATTGCCGCGTGGCCGCACAACGCTTATGCGTCATGCCAAAGACATCCGCATACAGCGCCCATTGTTCCCCCCCACTGGTCAGCACCAAACCACCTGCCACCGCACGGGCCAGGGGGGGATGAAGAAACGGTCCTCCGCTTCCGCGGAATCCCCCGACGTATCCCGCAAAAGGCTGTACCGGGTCCTGATCGGGTTGAGAGGGATGATACCAGGGGTTTCGCTCCAGTTTCGCCAAGACGTCGCTCCACGGCAGACCCTGCACACTTTTAAAGACATCCGCCATCAGCGGCGTCGGCAGTGTCGGCAGTATTTTCAACACACTTTCCCGGAACTGGGCCATGCCCGAACGCCATGCCAGAATCTGTGCAAATTGCTGGAGTTGATCGGCATTTTCACAGCGCGGCCCCCATTGCTCCAAGGCTTCCAACCACTCCGCACATCGTGCATGCTCCTGGCCTCCGATCTGGCAGGCGGCATTGGAGAGCCGGACCATGAGCGGGGCGGGCGCCTTGAGAATCAGACCCATGATCTGGGGAAAGACCCTTGTCCAGAGTGCCTGCAGATAGGGCAAACGCGCGTGCGGCCCCAGAAGCTTTTTTCCGATCAGCTCCAGTCCCACGTCATATGCCGCATCCACCAATGGCGGTATTGCCCCCGGATCCCTGTGGGAGGCGGTCGCAACCAGGGGATCGAGAGTCTCCCTCAGGAATGCCTTGAAAATCTCCGCGTCCATATCCGGATAGGCACGGCGCGCGAGATTGAACCGCTGATTGTACGCGGTTCGACGCGATTCCAGCATTGCGGCCAGTGGGGGACTGACAAATGTCATTCTGCTATTCCTGTGTTTTGAGCCAGCGCAAATAGTTCGTGTATCGCTGATGCAGATATTTCAGCACCATGAGATCATCGTGCATATGACCATACAGCTTGCGTCCCTTCGCCCATTCTCCGATGAGTCGCTCAATCCGGCCCAGCCGCAGGCGGACCTCGGACTCGTTCACGCCTTCCAGGCCTTCCCCGAACTCTCCCGTGAGCGAACGGATCGGGTCTTCGTCATCAAGATTGAGCCGGTCGTAGTCACGGCAGGACAGATCGAACACCTTGCGCAGCCACCCCACTCGGTCCGAACGGTAGACTTCATGCCCGGGCTCATTAAAGAATGGAGCCTCCAAATCCGGCACCAACTTGTCATGCAGCACAAAGGGAAGAACCTGTCGCAAGTCCTCCAGCTCCACCGCGGTGTTTCCCCGGAAAAAGGCGAGCGCCTTCGCGTACACCATCAGCGTCATCAGATTCCGCACGGACAATCCGTTGCGCGTCTGACAGCCCAGATCCTTGAGACGATCCCGTCCCGTATCCAAAGCCGTGACCTGATTCCAATCCGTCCCGCTCAAACGCACCGTATCCTTGGTCTTATACTCAAACTGCTCGGAGGCAATCTCGCAAAACTCGAACTGGCTGGCAAAAAACTCGATCCGGCGACGCACCTCCGAGGGAAGCCCGACCTGCCGGATCTTTTTCTGCATCTCATCAAGCTCCTGCTGATGAAAGATCACTTCCGGCGGCACCACTTCCTCTGGCCGCACGTCTTCCTCAATGCGCGTCAGCAGTGCGCCCAGAAAACGGGGATTGAAGTTCAGGGCCTGCACGATCACATCAATGCGATCCCTTAATGCCTCGATCACCTGATAGGTTCCCCCGCCCTGGTCGTCGTTTGCCGTCAGATACCATGCGGAATCGGGACACTCATAAATGTGATTCAATATCTCCGCATAATTGTCCCCCATGACCGTCAGCAGGGCGCTCTGAGTGCGTGTCGGAATGCGGTTGTACTCATCAATGATTTTCACACGCATCGAAAGCCATTTCCGCCACGAGATGCGGATGTCATCGAGGTTTTGTGCATTCACGAGATCCGCAGGCAGGGGATTCCCCAAAAGATCCGCCATCGTCATTTGAGGATGTCCATGCTGCATTCCTCGACGCACTTCCTTGAGGGGATATCCCGCCAAGACACCCATCAGAATCGCACTGGCCGTCTTGCCTCGACCCGGTCCGCCGACCAGCAGACATTTGCCCCGCACAGCGAAGGTCAGGAGGGGGAGGAGCACAAAACTCGAATAACTCTGATCCGTGGGCAGCACCAGGCGGCTTTTGCTGTCCCCGAGCACAAACGACTGCGGCGACTGGTGATTGTATTCAATGTCGTAGTGTGTGCTGATAATCGCCGTGTTGACGATCCAGAAATAGGCCTGGCGAAGCTTCTCATCCAAGATCACGGTCGCTGACGCCTCCGTGGCACTCTCGGACACCGGACCCTGAAACAGATCCGCCACATCAAACGAATGGGACGCCACCTCCACATGCGGATTGGTTGGTGCCGCACTGATCTTACGAAACGGATTTTTAAACGCCACGCCTGCCTCCCCAAATACGGTTCGGCATCTTCTAACAGGTGACCGCCCAAAATTCCATCCTTTTCGGACGAATCATGCCGTCTCTTTGGGTTGCTGGCACAAAGGGCTCATCGGCCTGAAAAATGGCCCTTGTGAGGCGAAGGTTCGCCTTTGGGAACCGGCGCCCGGAATGACCTTACATTTATTGGCTTGTCCTTTTGAGTCTTCGACTTAAAAGTGGAAGACCAATATGGCAGGACCCATGGATGCAGAAAGTGAAGGAAGCCTGACGATCTACCTGCGGGAGATCGGCAAAACCCCCCTGCTGACCCCCGCCGAGGAAATCGAACTGGCGGCCATCATCAAAAGGGGGAAACTGACGGAAAAAAAGCTCGCCTCCGCCCGCCTTCTTTCAAGGTCCCGCACCGCCCTGAAGGTCATGGAAGCCAAACCGGCAAAACCCGTAAAATCCAAACGCTCCAAGGCGGATTCAATGATGGTCTTTCTTCAGGAGGCGGAGGCGGCACGGCAGCGGATGATCCGGTCCAATCTCCGTCTGGTGGTCAAAATCGCGCAGGACTACACCAACTACGGACTGCCGCTGATCGACCTGGTTTCGGAGGGCAATATCGGGCTGATGAAGGCGGTCGAACGGTTTGATCCCTCCAAGGGGGGAAAACTTTCCACCTACAGTTCCTGGTGGATCAAACAATCCATCAAACGCGCCCTGGCCAACCAGAGCAAAACCATCCGTCTCCCGGTGCATCTGGTCGATAAAATCTCCAAAATGCGCAAAGCCTCGATGCGCCTGAGCGAGGACCTCGGCCGCGAGCCGACCGATGAGGAGCTGGCCGAGGAACTGGGCATGCCCGTGGGCAAGGTGGCCCGGCTGCGCACGGCGGGAATCCGCCCCGCCTCCCTCGACGCCCCGGTCAGCCCGGAGGACGACTCCACGGAGCTGGGCGACATCATCAAGGACGAATCCGCCCTCAATCCGTACGAGCTGCTCCGTTCCAAACAGCTGCGCGGGGACATCCAGGAGCTGCTCGACATCCTGGAGCCGCGCGAACGGGAAATCATCAATTTCCGCTTCGGCATGGATGGTTCCGACGAAAAGACGCTCGAGGAGGTCGGGAAAAAATTCAGGATCACCCGCGAACGTGTCCGCCAGATCCAGAATATCGCCCTCACAAAAATGATGAAAATGATGTCAAAAAAAGATCGAAAATTTGTCTCCATCGAATAAGGTCCATGCCCCTATGATTGAAGCCTCCTCCTCCGCCGCCAGTGACCGCATCAAAAAAGCCATCCGCGACATCCCCGACTTCCCCAAGCCCGGCATCAATTTCAAGGACATCACCACCATCCTCTCGGACCTGAATCTTTTCCGCCTGGCCATCAACACGATGGTCGAGCCCTTCGGCAAAAAAAAGGTCGATTACGTGCTGGGCATCGACGCCCGCGGCTTCATCTTCGGCGGGGCCATGGCCTACAATCTGGCCTGCGGCTTCATCCCCGCACGCAAGCCGGGCAAACTTCCCTACAGGTCGATTTCCGTCCAGTACGACCTTGAATACGGGTCAAACACCATCTGCATCCACGAGGACGCCTTCGCCAGGGGCAAACGCATCCTGATTGTCGATGACGTCCTGGCCACGGGCGGGACGGCCAACGCGGCGGCGGAGCTGGTCGAAAAACTCGGCGGCGAGGTGGTGGCCCTGACCTTTCTGGTGGAGCTGGGGTTCCTCAAGGGCCGCGAAAAGGTCCACCGTTACCCGATCCACTCCCTGGTCACCTTTGATTAGGGACACGCCGTCACTCCCCCCGGGAATCGCGCCATGGATTTCTTCAACGACATCAAAAGGGGCTTCCGGACCCTGCTCGCGGACCCCCGCTGGTTTCCCAAAATCCTGTTGGCGGGTTTCCTCCTCATCAATCCCTTCCTGCTCGCCTTCGCCCCGGCCTATTTTGCCTACAGGGCCACCGGACACGGTCCGGCGTGGATTGAACCGGCCTTTTACGGATGCCTGGCCTTTAATGTGCTGAGTTTCTGGTTCCCCCTGGGCTTCACCTTCGAGGTCCTGCGCCGTGCGCGAACGGGGTCCGGTCCCCAGCTGCCGGATTGGAACTGGCGCGTGCTTCCACGGTACGCGCGGGAAGGGGCGGTCAAGCTCTTCCTTTCGATCTTCACCCTCCTCCTGCCCGTGGGTCTGTGGACCCTTTTCTGCCACACGGTCTTCATCCGTCTGCTGAATCTTCCCGACGGACTTCTGATGCTGTTCATCCAGCCGGTTTTCCTGCTGGTGATCCCCTTCTGCGGGATCGCCTGCTGCCGCTGGCTCGACGGGGGCGGCCTCATTCCGTGCGCCCTCAACTACGCGGAAAACATCCGCCTCTTCAAAATGCGCGGGGGGGATTTCCTGATTGCCTCCGTCTTCCTGATGGGGCTGAACTCGGTCACCACGGCCTTTTATTACACGCTTCCCTTTGCCGCGGTTTTCGGTCTGTGCCTGGTGGATACCTGGTTTGGTCCGCTCTACGCCCAAATGGCCAAACCGGCGGGGGCGGCGCAGGGGTCCCCCGTGCGGGGCGCGGATGCACACGACCCATTGCCGCCTTCCATGGCATGACGGCGTCCCCGGAAAGCCCTCAATTTCCAAAAGACGATTTTGACTGTTTGCCCTCCAGAGGGTACCATGACACTTCATGTCCCTTGTTTCACGTCACCTTCACGCCGCTGAATTCAGACATCTCGTCCCGGCGGAAACCGCCCGCAACATCAACCACACGTACACGGACCCACACACACCGGAATGGGTCCGCGCCTGCATCGCGGAACTGGTCCTCAACCGCGAATGGGCGGAGCTGAACAACCGGTTTTTCAAGCGGGTCACCTTCGGCACCGGGGGCATCCGGGGACGGACCATCGGCCACATTGTCACCGCTGCGGAACGGGGATCCGCCCCCGCAACGGCACGTCCCGAACATCCGGCGGCGGGCACCAACACGCTCAATGAAATGAACATCGAACGGGCCGTGCGCGGTCTGTGCCGCTACCTGCTCGGGCAGTTCCCGCCCTCCGGACCGGGCGAGAAACTCCGGATTGTTTTCGGCCACGACACCCGTCACTTTTCCCGGGAATTTGCGGACCTGGCCGCCCAGACCGCCGCCCGGTGCGGATTGGACGCGTACCTCTTTGAATCCGACCGCCCGACACCCGAACTTTCCTTCGCGATCCGCCAGCTGGGCGCGAAGTCCGGGGGGGTGGTCACCGCCAGCCACAATCCGGCCCATGACAACGGGCTAAAAGTGTATTTTGACGACGGGGCCCAGATTGTCGAACCCCATGCCACGGGGATCATCCACGAGGTCAATTCCCCCACCTCCCGGGAAAACCAGCTCCCCCAAATCCCCGGCGAGGTGTACACGATCGGTCCGGAACTCGACGAGGAGTACCGGCACAAGGTCGCCAGCCTCGTGCTCGACCCGGCCATGGTCTCCGCACAGGGGCCCTCCCTGAAAATCGTCTATTCCCCCCTGCACGGCACGGGAGCCCGCTTCATCCCCGACCTGCTCGCGGGTCTGGGTCTGAGTGTCGAACGGGTGGAGGAACAGATGTCCCCCGACGGGAATTTCCCGACCGTGGCCTCACCCAACCCGGAAAATGCGGAAGCCCTCACCCTCGCGCTGGCCCGCGCGGAACGCACCGGGGCGGACCTGGTCATTGCCACCGACCCGGATACCGACCGCATGGGAGCGGCGGCCCGGGATGCCTCGGGCAAAATGCTGCTGCTGACCGGGAACCAGATCGGGGCGCTGATGGCCTTTTACCGCACGCAAAAACTTCTGGACCTGGGGGTTCTCACCCCCGAAAACAAAACCCGGGCGTGCCTGATCAAAACGGTGGTGACCACCGACCTTCAAAAGGCCATCGCGGCGCATTTCGGGGTCAAGCTCATCGAAACGCTCACGGGCTTCAAATACATCGGCCAGAAACTGCGCCAGTACGAGGAGGCGGTGCGGGCGGCCAAGTCCATGACCCCGGCGGAGTACCGGCTGCTGAGCGAGGGGGCCCGGCGCGATCTGCTGCTCAAATACGGCACCTACTGCATTTTCGGCGGCGAGGAGTCCTATGGCTACAGTGCCGGGGATTTTGTGCGGGACAAGGATGCCAACGCGGCAGCAGTCATGTTCTGCGAGGTGGCGGCCTTTGCCAAATCCCGCAACCAATCGCTCCCGGAAATGCTCGATGATATCTACATGTCCCTGGGTTACTTCACCGAGTCCCTCGGCCAGATCACCCTCGAAGGTGCGGAAGGCGCGGCCCGCATCCGCAAGATTGTTTCCTCCTACGAAAACAACCCTCCCGTGGCCTTCGGCTCCCACGCGGTCGAACACCTCCGCAATTTCGACTCGGAGGAAATCCGTGATGCCGACGGCGATGTGTTGCCGCGGGAAAAGATGTTCCTTTTCACCCTCCGCGGGGGTGACCGCTTTGCCGTGCGCGCCTCCGGCACGGAACCCAAGGTGAAATTCTATTTCTTCGGCCAGTGCCTGCCCGCTCCCGGGAAAAAATTCACCCCGGAGGAACTCGCCCGGGCCAAGGCCGAAACCCCGGTCCGGCTGGAATCCCTGTGGCAACTGGTCCGCGAGGATGCCCAGCGGCGCGGGAAATGAG
>JANRIZ010000033.1:0-14722 GCA_033764445.1 Verrucomicrobiia bacterium
AGCAAATTGCCGGTGGAACCCTTCGGGGCGCGCAGATCGGCAAATCCGCGATAGACGAGGGTTTCCTTTCCGGAGACCTCCGCAAACCCGCCATTGCCGCCGGTTTCCCCGCCGCGGGCGCTGATCCTCCCGTAAAAATCCGTCCGGTCATCGGCCCAGACAATCACCTTGCCACCGGCGCCCTGGACCGTGGCATCCGCATTGAGAGTGACATCCTTTTCAATGAAAGTTTTCTGGGCATTTTGCACCGAGGCGTTTTTGCCCTGTTTGTCCCCCCCGACGAGAATCTGTCCGCCGCCTGTGCCGCCCGAGGCATTGACAGTGAGATTTTTGGCCGTCACCTCATGACCCAGCAGGGACACATTCCCACCCTTGCCCGAAGCCGTTCCCGTGGCCACCACACTCCCGGAAGCCGTCGTTTTCCCCGCACTTTGCACCGTGATCTGGCCGCCATTATTTCCGGCGGTGGCCTTGATCGACGAACCGGAGGCCAACTCCGCGTTCTGCGCCCGGATCAGGCCAAAACCATTTCGCTCAGCCACGATCTCCCCGGAGTTGACAATATTTCCGCCAGTCGCCGTGAGCATGACGCGTCCGTCCTTGTTCTCAACCCCGGTGGCATTGATCGCACCGGAGTTATTGATCGCATAGGCATAAATATTGCCTTGGGCTTCGATATTGGCCTGGACGGATTTGATCAGCCCCTTGTTGACAATCCCATTTTGCACCGACCCGGGGGCACCGTCCGAACCCACCTTGACAAACACCCGCTGGTCGCCTTTCTGGGTGAGCAACACTTCCTTGCCCGCCGCCAGATTGACCGATCCTTTTTCCGCATTGATCACCCCGGCATTCTCGATCTCGCGTGAAATCAAAAACACGTCCCCGCCTTGGGCTGAAATGGTTCCCAAATTGACGATTTTCGAGGCCGCATCCCCAAAAAACCGCTGATCGCCCCCCTTCATGAATTCATCGTTGTCGAGGTCCAGCGTCGAGGCGATAAAAGCCGCCGTATTGATCTGGGCGTTGGGCCCGACCAGAATGCCGTTGGGATTGATCAGGTAAATCTGGCCATTGGCTGAAAGAGTGCCCAGAAGGGACGAGGGATTGCCGCTGATGACTCGGTTGAGCGCGGCGGAATCCGAGCCGGGTTGCAAAAACTTGGTCATCTCCCCGCTATTGATGGAAAAATCCTGCCAGTTGATGATGACCCGGTCGCTGGTATTGATCGTCAGTGTATTGCCCTCCCGGTTAAAGGTAGCCCCCCCGGACACCACCTGTTCGCCGGTCGGGTTGGCCGACACAAAAATCACTGTGGAGAAAACCACCTGCAACGCGGCTGAAACACAAAAAATCCCGGCCCGTGCAGGAGCCAGATTCAATATCCAATTTTTCAAGCGAGCCATGGAACTCCCCGTCAAAAGATTTGTCATCCCCAGGCAGGAATGAAACAAGTCTTTCAGAGTTTTGAACGTAGTAAGCATGTTAATGGCACCTTGGGATAAATCAAGTTTTAAATTGTGGATTTATAATCTTATAATATGTTTAAAATCAATAACTTAGTGTAACACCGAAATTCCACCGGGAGTACCCGTTCCCATCCCGGTTTCCGTTCAAAAGCTGCACGCCATAATCGGCCCGCAAGGTGAGATAGGTATTGATCTGATAACGCAACCCGGGTCCGATGCCCATGATGTCGATGTCCTTCCTCTCGCCCGGCAGGGGATTGTCCAGCTCCGCCCAGCCGTAATCCAGAAAGCCGAGGACCTGGAACTGGTCGTCGTATCCGGTCCAACCAAACCATTTTCCAAAACTCCACGACGGGGAGCGGAATTCCGTCGAGGCGACCACCCCGTCATCCCCGTTGATGTAGCGTCCGTCATACCCGCGGACACTGCCCAGTCCGCCAATGCCGATCTGCTCACTGCCGGTCAGGTTGCCAGTGGCGACCTGGTAGGTAAAGCGGTTGTAGAGGGACATCTCGTAGGGAAGGCGGGTCAGACGGTTGAGATTGAACTGACCGTAGACGTAATCGGGTTTGGCATTGGCCCGCGCATTTTGGAAGGCCGCGGCGGAATTGTCCTTGGTCACCCCCCCGGGGCTGTAGGTGAGGACGGGATTGAAGGAGGTCACCCCGTACTCATCGGTGAGTGTCCCACGGTATTCGGCCACAAGATTGAAGATATCCAGCGGATTTTTGTACACCTGCAAACCGCCAAATTCCAGGTTGTTGTTGCTGCTTTTGAAATCAAGACCGCCGGAGACCTCATGATCATACATCCGCGTGCGCGGCAGGGGGGCGGTGTAGCGGAAACCCACCTGATACCCGTCACCCTTGAGCGACACCGGGGGGGGCACATCGGCGACGGACTCCGAATAGCCGCCAAACACGCTGAAACGGTGACGCCAGGGCAGAGGAATCAGATACGAGGCCGAATGGGCCTGGACAAACTTGAACGAGGGATCGGTCGTGTACTGGTAGTTGAGCTGGTGATCCAGGAAAAAGGCGTCCCCCCAGTTGAACCCGGCAATCAGACGATCGGCACTGGTGACCTCGTTGCCGGAATTTTCGTAGCCGACAAAGGGCCTGAAGGGGATACGATCCTTTGTTTGCAGGGTGATATCCGTCGTCCCCGGTTCCTTGCCGGGGGAATAGACCGCGTCAACCTTGCGGAAGGGATTGTTGTTGAGGGCATCCAGGTCCCGGTCCATGACCTTGGAATTGACGATTTCGCCGGGTTTCAACCGCACCTGGGAGGCGATTTGCCTGTCACTGAACCACTTGTTGCCCTTGACCTGAACCTGCCCCACCCGCGCTTCCACCACGACCACCTGGACCACCCCGGAAGTGATGTCCTGCTCGGGCACAAAAACGTACACAACCGGATACCCCTTTTGCCGGTAGTAACCCACCACATCCTTGGAGAGTTCCCCCAGGCTTTTGAGCGAAATGGGCTTGTTGAGATACTCGTCAGCCACCGGTTTGAAATCCCGGTCATTGACCAGGTTGACCCCGCTGCTGCTGATCCCGCGTGCCTCGGGCCGGCCTGATTTCTCAACATCCTTGGGATTGTTGACAAAAACAATGCCGCGCAGTTGCTGGACCAGGACCTGCCCCTGGACTTTGTCGCGTTCGGACTGCTGTTTCTGGGCGGCCAGACGGTCGGCATCGCTGATTTTTCGGGGGGCCGCCCTGTCGTCCTCCACCACAAATTTGCCGCGTTTTGCCGACGCGATCTCGCCGAAGGGATCCTGCTCGCGTTCCCGTTTGGCCAGCATGGCCTTCTGCTCCTCGCGCACCCGGTACTCGACCTCGGTGGTGGGGACCTGGACAAAACCGCCCTTGGCATCGCGGATCCACTGGTAGGGGGCGAGCATTTCCACCACCACCGGCTGGTCCTTGGCCCGGGCCTGATCCTTGGAACTGGGCTCAAAGGGCAACTTCTCAATTCTGGCCGTCTGCTCAAGCTGACGCCGGCTCTTGATGCCCGAACGCGCCGCCGCACGGGCCCGTTCCTCCACAGCCTTGACCTGACTTTCGGGAACCTGACGATACACGCCCTCCTCATCCATCACCCACACCAGACGATTGCCGCCCCCATTGGAACTGGGTTCCTGTATGTTCCTGATGGCCTGTTTCTCAAGACTGGAGGCCTTTTCAGGGTCCGGTTTCTCCTGGGCGTGCGCGCTTAAAAAGATCAACCCCGCAGAAAGGGTCACGAGCATCCTGAAATATTTTGGAAGCCTTTGCATGAGTAGGGATAAGGGCAATTTGATACTTTTTAACTAAAGATACATAAAAAGCAATGGAAATTTGTCAATATTTTAGGCGGTCGCCCACATTCATAAATTCTGCCGGGGCAATTCCAGGGATACCCCGGTTTATAGGACGTATCTCCCCAACCCGTCATTCAACGTGACTGCGCCAACGTCAACGGGGAACACCAATTCCATCATTGTTTTTTGGTGCAATTTGCGGAAGAAACGTGGGATGGCCAAACCCCACTCCGCCTTTTCGGGCAATCCCCTGCTGTTCGGACGCAATCCCACCGAAAACGTGGTCGCCCTGGAACAGAAGGATGGACGGACCATCGAACTGTTCCTGCGTGAGGCGGATACAGTCAAAACCCGCGAGGTTCCGTTTGAACCCTTCCTGTGGACCATCGCCGGTGCCTTGGGCGGATTTGACGGGAAATGCGAATTGGAGGAATTGAAGGGGGGGGACGGATACAATCTGCTGGCGCGGTTCCCCGACTGGGAGACCTATCAAAAAGCCCGCAAATTTCTTTCCACCTCCAAAACCCCCCTGCTCTCGCCCAACGACCCCCTCCATCAATTCATGCTTCAAAGCGGACTGACCTCCTTCAAGGGGATGGCCTTCGGGGATTTGCGCCGTCTCCAGCTTGACATTGAAACGGCCAGTGCGGGCGCCGATGAGTTCAGCAATGCCGACAATGAAGGCGACCGGATCATTGCCATCGCCCTGGGCGACTCGACCGGCTGGGAGGAATTGCTGACCGATGCCGATGAAAAATCGCTTCTGGAAAAAATGGTCGCCACCCTTCTGGCCCGGGATCCGGATGTCATCGAGGGGCACAACCTGTTCCGTTTCGATCTCCCGTACATCCTCAAGCGGGCCAAACGGCACAAGGTCAGACTGCCTCTGGGCCGCGATGGCAGCGTCCTCTCCTCCAAGGCTTCCCGCGTGCAAATTGCGGAAAAAACAATCAACTATCCAAAGTTCGAACTCTACGGACGGCACATCGTGGACACTTACCTGCTTGTGCAATTTTACGACGTGGCCACACGGGAACTGGAAAGTTTTGGACTCAAGGAAGTCGCCCGTCACTTTGGTCTGGCCGCCCCCGCACGCACCTACATACCCGGACATCTGATTGCCCGGACAGCCGAGACCGACCCGGAAACCTTCAAGGCCTACGCCCTGGACGACGTGCGTGAAACCCGGGCCATCGCCGGTTTACTGAGCCAAAGCAGCTTCATTCAGGCCCAGATATTCCCGTTCCACTACCAGAACATCATCGTCCGCGGCAACGCCACCAAAATCGACGCCCTCTTCCTGCGCGAATATCTCCACCACCGACAGGCCATCCCATGGGAACCCGAACCCCAGGGCTTTATGGGCGGATACACGGATGTGTTTTTTGAGGGGGTCGCCCAGAATGTCTGGCACTGCGACGTCGCCTCCCTCTACCCCTCGGTGATGCTCGCCTTCGATTATGTCCCCGAAAAGGACACCCTTGGCATTTTCAAAAAAATGCTCACCGACCTCCGCACCTTCCGTCTCGACGCCAAAAGACTTCAGCAAAATGCGGCCGCGCCGGCGGAAAAAAACCATTATCATGCCCTGCAACAAACCTTCAAAATCCTCATCAATTCCTTCTATGGCTATCTCGGATTCGCCCAGGGCCATTTTGCAGACTACAATGCGGCGGCGGATGTCACCGCAAAGGGACGGGAAATCATCACCTCCATGATGGATTGGCTGAAGTCACAGGGATGCCAGTTGATCGAGCTGGATACCGACGGCATCTACTTTGTCCCGCCCGTCACGGGAGGAGAGTCTCTTGAAAAAGGTCTGGCCGCGATTCTTCCACCGGGCATCACGGTGGAATTTGACGAGCGCTTCCGGGCCATGTTCAGTTACAAGTCCAAAAACTACGCCCTCCTGCGCGAGGATGGCAGCGTCATCATCAAGGGAGCCGCCCTCAAATCCCGCGGACTGGAAAAATTCCAGAGGGATTTCATGCAGGGCATGATCCGCATGCTGCTGGAGGGCCGGAATCAGGAGGTCCCCGCCCTGCTGGAGGAATACCGGGGAAGGATCGAACGTCAGGAATGGGACATCTCCCTGTTCCTCAAAAAGGAGACCCTGCAGGATTCCCTGTCAGTTTATCAGGAAAAGATCGCCAAATCCTCCCGCAACCGCAGCGCGGCTTACGAACTGGCCCTCCGGAGCGGGCGTGACGTCCAACCCGGCGATTCGATTTCCTACTACATCACGGGGGACACCAAAAAGGTCACCGTCTACGAAGCCGCCAAACCGGCATCCGAATGGAACCCGCAACGCCGCGACGAAAACATCGAATACTACGGCGCCAAACTGTCCGAGCTGTACAAAAAGTTCGCCGATTTCATCAGAAAATAAACCGACTGGGAGCTACCGGGACCTGCTTTCGCCGATGACCTCGATCATTTTCTTGAGGGAGGCATGGTCAAAACGCTCGAGGGGCAGACTCGTGAACAATTCCAGACGGCGGTGGATTTCCACGGCCACCTGGCGGAAAATCTTGAGTTTCTCCTCGTCACCACCCTGAAAGGCCGCGGGGTCGGGAGAACCCCATTGCGCCCGGACCGGGTCCCCCGCAAACACGGGAATGTTTTCCAGGGGCCTGTCATTGACCGTGATGACAAAGTCAAAGGACCTTCCCCGCAGGTCATCGACGGACTTGGGTTTGACCCCCGCAATGGGGATGCCGTAAAAGGAATCGAGAATTTTGACTGTCAGGGGATGAATTTCGGCGGCAGGAGTGATCCCGGCGCTCTCCGACTCAAACCGACCCATGCTGAGTTTTTTCATCATGAATTCGGCAAAGATGCTGTTGGCCGAATTGCAGTTGGACAGGAACAATACCTTGAAAACTTTGGGGTCACTCATGCGCTCTCCTTGGATGATTCTGACTGACACTCCGGTTCGGCCGCGACAGAATCAGGTCAAACATGTGACAAAAGTGAAAAGAACATTTTCAAACCCAACATGCTTTCATCAAACAATCTACAAAAAACACAGGGAGGATTATCTTGAATTTTTCCGTTTCAGATAGGAGACGATTTCCGGGTTGCGGCTTTGTTCGGCCAACTTCAGGGCCGTGAGGATGTAGGCCGGATTGCTTCGGTAGAAAATCTCCTTCTTTTTGAAAAGCATTTCCACCGAGGGAAGATGCCCCGTGATCACCGCCCAATCCAGCGCCGCCCGGCCGGAGAGATCGGGTTTGCGTACGTCCGCCCCGGCATCGATGAGTGCCCCGGCCAAATCCACATTTTTGCCCAGGATGGCGATCAGCAGCGGAGACATCCCTTTTTGGGATTCAATGGCATTGATATCAGCACCGGCGGAGACCAGCAGCCGCACCATCTGCGGCTGGTTGCGGACAGTGGCCCAGATCAGTGCCGTGCGCCCCTTGGAATCCCGGGCCTCCACACTGGCCTTGGAATCCAGGAGGAGACTGACAATTTTGTCGTTCCCCTTTTCGGAGCAGATCATCAGGGGCGTTTCCCCCGAGCCAGGGTGGGCGTAATTGACATCCGCCCCGGCCCGGAGCAAAGGTTCGACGATGGCCTCCTGACCCGTGACCACCGCCCACAGCAGCGGAGTCATGCCGTCCCCATCCCTGCGGTTGGCCAGGTCGCGGGCCACCCTCATGTCCATGCCCCTTTTGAAGGTGGACTGCTTGAAAGGGTCCTTGACGGAAAAATCCGCCTGCATCCGGCCCGCGTCCTCCGGCCCGGCTCCCGGCGCCTGTTGTTTTCCAAAAAGGATCTCCTCAACAGTCAGTCGGTCCCCCAGACGGATCGCATCCAGAAGGGTGATTTCATTGGTGGCCCCCATCTGTTTGAGATAACTCGACAGCCCCATCTGATGGGAGGACAGGGACAGGGAGAGGGCGCTCTGTCCGTTCCGGTTGGTCGCGTGCAGACTGGCCCCGTTTTCCAGCAGGGTTTTGACCACCTCCTGGTGTCCTCTCAAGGAGGCGAGCATGAGAGCCGTCGTACCGTCCTGCTGGGCCGTATTCGGATCGGCCCCGGCCCGGAGAAAGGTCCAGACCAGCGGCTGCTTTCCGGCGGAGACCACGACCAGGAATGTCTCCGAATCAAACGGAATGCCGGCCTTTTTAAGCTGCCACTGGTAACGCAGGGGACTGTGGCGAAAAACGGTCATCACATAAAAAGCCGCACCGCCACCGACGACCACCAGAACGAGCACAGACAGGGCAAGGATCATCACCCCACGACGGAACAGACGGGACCCCTTGAATTTGGCCCGGTATTTTTGCCAGTAGCGAGAGAGGTCCATACGGTCATCAATAACGGTTGAACCTCCGGGGACAAGCCCGAAGTCTGCGACGGACCGGGGAGGTTATTTTTTCAGATAACTTCGGATCAATTTTTCCATGTCCGTCCGGCCCTCCTTTTGGGCGATTTTGGCGGAGGTCAGCAAAAAAGCCGGATTTCCCACGTACACGCTTGTTTTTTTCTTGAGCAACATCTCGACGATGGGCAGGGAGTCGACCTGGACCGCCCAATCCAGTGCCGCCCGACCGGAAAAATCCGGTTTGCGCACATCCGCCCCGGCATCAATGAGGGCCTCGGCCAGATTGCGGTTTTTATTGACGATGGCAATCTGGAGCGGCGTCATCCCCTTCTGGCTTTCGGCCGCATTGATATCCGATCCCTTGGCCAGCAGAAGGGACACCACCTGGGGCTGGTTGGCGATGACCGCCCACAGCAGCGCGGTCCTGCCCTTGGAATCCCGAAAGTCGACGGAAGCCCGGTGGTCGAGGAGGATTTTGGCGACTTTTGGAAACCCCTTTTCGGCGGCCAGCATCAGGGGCGTCTGCCCATAACGTTTGTGGACATGGTTGATTTCGGCCCCGGCACGGACCAGCGGTTCCACGACCGTCTCCTGGCCGGTGACCACCGCCCAGAAAAGAGGCGGGAGTCCGTCCCCGTCGGGGCGGTTGACCAGTTCATAAATGCGTCTGACCTCGGCCTCGGGCATTTTTGACATCCCATAGGGGTCCTGTGCCCCGAAATCCGCCTTGATTTCCCCCGTCCCCTCCCGGCCCGTTTCGTCGGTCTGTCTGATCCCGAAAACGATGTCCTCGACCGCCGCGCGGTCCCCCAGACGGATGGCATCGAGGATGGAAATTTCGTTGGTGGCCCCGGCCCGTTTGAGGTAGGCGGAAATATCGAGTTTCCGGGCTCCCAGCGACATGGACAGGGCGCTTTGTCCGGACTGGTTGGTGTGGTTGAGGCTGGCGCGGTTTTCCACGAGGGTCTGAACCACGGGCACGTGCCCTTGGGCGGCGGCGATCATCAGGGCCGAAGTCCCGTCGGCCATGGCGGCATCGGGATTGATCCCCGCGCGCAGAAAGGTCCATACCAGGGGCTGGTTGCCGGCATTGACGGCGACCAAAAAAGTCTGCTCGTCAAATGGCACACCCGCCTGGCGGAGCTGGATCTGGTAGCGCAAATGGCTGTGGCGGAACACCACCAACCCGTAATAGACACCCCAGCCGCCACCGCCCAGAAGCAGCAGCGCGGCAACAATACCCACCAGCATTTTGCGGCGAAAGGAAACCGATCCCCGCAGCTTGGCCCGGAACTTGGGCTTGAACCGGCGCCAGATTCTGAAAGGGTCCGTTTCCATGGGCAAAAATTCTCGTGAAGCCGTCCGGGGCAGACACCTACCATTGGACCACGCAGGCGGCCCATGTGAGCCCCCCACCGAAAACAACCATCAGAATGTAGTCGCCCCTCTTGAACCGTCCGGTCCGAGCCGCCTCATCCAGCGCAATGGCCACCGCGGCGGCGGAGGTGTTTCCATACCTGCTGACATTGACGTGAAACCGCTCCAGGGGAACCTCCAGGCGTTCGGAAACCGCCTCGATGATGCGGTTGTTGGCCTGATGGGGGATGACACAGGCAATATCGGAGCTTTTCAAACCGCAGGCTTCGAGGGCTTCCTGGGCGGCCTGGGCCATGGCGACAACCGCCTGCTTGAAGACCTCCTTGCCGTTCATTTTGATGTAATGCATGCGGGAATCCAGAAGACTCTGGGAAATGGGGAGCATGCAGCCACCGCCGGGCATGCCCAGAATGTCGCTGAGTTCGCCATTGGACCCCATGACCGTGTGCAGAATCCCGTGTTCATCCCCGCGGGCGGAAAGCACGGCGGCGGCGGCCCCATCCCCGAAAAGGACACAGGTGTTCCGGTCCGTCCAGTCAACAATGCTCGAGAGTTTTTCCGCCCCGATGACCAGGGCATTTTCACAGGTGCCCGAGGTGATGAACTGCTGGGCCGTCTCCAGGGCAAAAAGAAATCCCGAACAGGCGGCCTGAATGTCAAAACACACCGCCCGGGAGGCCCCGATCTTTTTCTGGACCCAGCAGGCGGTCGAGGGGAAGACCGTATCGGGGGTGATTGTCGCCACGATGATCAGGTCCACCTCCCCGGCCTTCAATCCGGCCTGGGCGAGAGCCCGGGTCGCCGCATGGGCGGCCATGTCGGAAGTAAACTCGTTTTCGGCGGCGATCCGGCGCTCCTTGATGCCGGTCCGGGTCGTGATCCATTCATCGGAGGTGTCCACGCGACGGCTGATCTCCTCGTTGGTGAGGATTTTTTCCGGGACATACGACCCCGTCCCGGCAATGGACACAGAGCGGCCCACCCGCGAATTTTTGCGCGGATTGATGATGGCGGGAGTCTGGTTGGAAGGGGAGGAAACGGACATGGAGTCAATCCTGGGAGGTCGGCATGGCGGGGGCCACCGGAGCAGCCGAGCCGTCATAAAGGGGGCTCATGGAGGGAAAATCCTCGTCCCGGGCGCGGGCCGTTTGCAAGGCTTCCACGATGTGGGTGTTAAAATGGTCCTGACCGAATTCAATGGCCCTGGAGATGGTGTTGCGGATGGCCAGGGGCGAGGCGGACCCGTGGGATTTGAAGCAGAGTCCGTTGATGCCCAGCATCACAGCCCCGCCGAAGACATCCGGATCGGCACTGCTGCGCAGATGGGCAAAGGCGCCCCCCGCCTTGGAAATGGCCGCCCCCAGCCTGCTGAGCGGGTTGCGGGAAAGGGAGCGCTTGAGCCAATGTCCCATGGCGCGGGCCGTGCTTTCGGCGGTTTTCAAAATGGCGTTGCCCACAAACGCATCAGCGATGAGCACATCACATTTGTCGGAAAAAATCTCGTGGCCATCCAGGTTGCCGACAAAATTCAGGGAGGAAGCCTTGAGCAGTTTGTGGGCGTTGAGAACCAGTTCGTTTCCCTTCATATCCTCGGTGCCGATCGAAAAGAGACCCACACGCGGCTGTGGGACGCCGAAAATTTCCCGGGCATACAGGCTGCCCATGTAGGCGTACTGCAGCAGATGCTCCGGACGCGGTTCCAGATTGGCCCCGGCATCCATGAGGATGAACCGACCCTCGCGGCTGGGCATCACACAGGCCAGGCCCGGACGGTCCACGCCCTCAAGGGTGCGCAGTTTCAGATGCGCGGCCGTAAAGAGGGCGCCCGTATTCCCCGCCGAAACGATGATATCCGCCTGCCCCTCCCTGACCAGGTCTATGGCACGGGTCATGGAGGAATCCTTCTTGCGCCGCACCCCCTGGATTGCCGATTCATCCATGCCGATGACCTGGGATGCATGGAGAATCGTCAGCCGGGAATCGGCAAATGCATGACGTGCCAGCTCCTGCTCGATGCGTTTCTGATCCCCGACCAAATGCAGGCGGGTGATGACGGGAATATCCTTCAATGCCATGATCGCCCCGAGAACAATGTTCTCCGGAGCGTAATCACCCCCCATGGCATCGATTGAGACTCTCATGGTTGAAAGGAGGCTCCCAAAAACAGGTTCAAAACCGGAAATTATTTGTCGGCTTTGACCGTGAGGACCTGGCGGCCCTTGTAGGTGCCCGTGGCGGGATTGACCCGGTGGGACCGATGACGGGTCCCTGTGGCTTTGTCCTCGATCAATTCGGAAGACTCCCAACGGTTGGCGGAACGGCGGATGCGAAGCCGCATTTTGGATGTTTTACGCTTGGGCACTCCCATAAATCACTTCTTTCTTTTTGGTTGTATCTTGATCTCATCAAGCGCACCCCATACTTTGCGGCCATCCCCTTCGGGGTCATGGCTTTGCTCATGGATGCGGTCGATGGTTTTTGTTTTGGATGCGTCCCAGCGGATTTTGCCAAAGGGACAGGTGTTTTTCTGCGTCAATTCACATTTGGGAACCAACGGTAAAGTCAGGAGAATATCCTCCCGCACCTCGCCCGTCAAGTCAACGGATTCAGCCTTTGTTTCCTGGTGCACGGCAAATTCCTTGACTTCCAGGGACATCGGAAAATATTCGGCGCACCGCCCGCAACTGGCCTGGACGGTGGTCCATAAACGACCATACACCACCACGCCATTCTCATCGACCTGCACCCTCACGTCGTAGTGGACCGGTTCCTCAAAGCGAAAGTCCGCCCCCTCCCACTCCATGATCGAGGCGGGCAACTCCCCCTCGAGGTTCATCCCCCCATCGGGAATCTGGATCAGGTTGATTTTCATGACGGCATTCTAAGGTCCCGGATCAAAACAGTAAACAGGGAAACATGCCGCTTTGCATTTTGCAGACAATCACCTAGGCTCCCCCCCATGAATACCATCACTGTCCATGCCCTGATCCGGGCCAAGGAGGGCCGGATCGCGGAGGTCCGGGAAGCGGCCTTAAAACTGGTTCCCCTCACCCGCGCCGAACCGGGCTGCCTGCGCTACGACCTTCATGAAAGCCTCGATGACCCGCGCCTCTTCATGTTTTTTGAAACTTTCAAGGATATGGCCGCCTTTGAAACCCACAAAAACGCCCCTTACCTGAAGGATTTTGTCCACACAACCCTGCCGGAACTGACCGATGACTTTCAGGTCACACTCCTGAAACAAATTGCGTGAGGACTGGACGCCCTCCCTTCCGGGGGTTACTGTGGCGCACACCATGAGCCAAGTCGCCCTCGTCCACTGCCCGGATTATTCGCAGGACCGGCTCGTTCCGGCGGTCCGAAACCTCTTTGATCACTTCGGCGGCGCGGGACATTTTGTCCGTCCGGGGGACACCGTGCTCCTGAAGCCGAATTTTCTGAAGACAGGCCGTCCGGAAAAAGCCATCAGCACCCACCCCGCCGTCATCGAGGCGGTCCTGGCCACCCTGCGGGACTGCGGGGCCGGACGGATTTGGATCGGCGAGGACCCTCCTTTCAGCACGACAAAATTTGTCGCCCGGAGCCTGGGCTTGATTCCCATTGCAAAACGGTACGGGGCGGAACTGGTGGATTTCCGGAAGGACGTGCCGATGCGGAATGGGGAATTCCGTTTTCTTTTTTCACAGGCGTACGACCATCATATCCATGAGGCGGATGTCCTCCTGAATCTTCCGAAACTCAAGGCCCACTGCCAACTGGTCACCTCCGGGGCGGTCAAAAATCTTTACGGATGCATTGCCGGCAAACAGAAGGCCCTGATGCATTACCAGTATGGGGAGAGGAACAATGACTTTGCCGAGATGCTCGTCGAAAACTATCTGCATCTGAAACCGGCCTTCAGCCTGATGGATGGCATTGTGGCCATGGAGGGCATGGGCCCGGGTCTGGGGGATCCCCGTCCGCTGAATGTGCTGGCAGGGGCCGTCGATGCGGTGGCATTGGACCGGGTGATCACGGAAATCATCGGTTTTGATCCGTCTGCAAACTTTCTTCACCAGGCCGCCCGCACAATGGGCGTGGGGGAGACGGATTTCGACCGCATCAAGATATTGGGAGAACCGGTCGAACGGTTCAAGGTGACCGATTTCAAACATCCGGAAATGATGCCCATCCGTTTCAGCGTTCCCCGGCTGGTCAAAAGTGTGGTCAAAACCTACTATCAGCGCTGGTTTGTGGAAAAAAAGGCCGCGTAACACCAGTGACGAAGCAGTGTCGGCATAAGGGAATTTCATTGGGGTGCGGAGGGGCGGGCATCCGTGTCCCGCTTCAGTCGCATACATTCCTGCCTTCTGGAAAGTCAATCCACGTCCCCAAAAATCCGTGTTTGATCCGTGGCTCTCAAAGAGTCTCATGAAATCGGAAGCCACGGACTTGTCCCGGATGGTTCGGGATGCACACCGATCAAACACGGATGGGTGCGGGGCCCACCGAAGACAGGCAACACATGACTGCTTTTGGGCAAAAAAAACCCCGTGGAAACCTTTCGGATTCACACGGGGATTAGACTGGCAACAACCTACTCTCGCACAACCTATAGAGGTACTACCATCGGCGATGGTGTGTTTCACGGCCGTGTTCGGAATGGGAACGGGTGGGGCCACACCTCTGTGATCACCAGAGGGCTGACAACGGGTTGAACCTGTTGACCAGAATTTCTGATGACATATTGCCTGTCATTTTTTATTTCAACCGATTGTCCGGCTGACAACTGCATAGCGGCTTAAGAATAGGTCTCGAACTGACATTCGAGGTAAATAATTAAGATCAAGCCAATTGGCCATTAGTAGCAGTTAGCTGAGCGTATTACTACGCGTACACACCTGCCCTATCAACGTGGTAGTCTACCACGGGCCTATGGGGAGAACTTATCTTGGGATGAGCTTGGCGCTTAGATGCTTTCAGCGCTTATCTCTTCCGGACATAGCTAACCGGCGCTGCCACTGACGTGACAACCGGAACACCAGAGGTCCGTCATTTCCGGTCCTCTCGTACTAGGAAATGAACCCCGCAATTCTCCTAACGCCCACAGCGGATAAGGACCGAACTGTCTCACGACGTTCTGAACCCAGCTCGCGTACCGCTTTAACCGGCGAACAGCCGGACCCTTGGGACCTTCTCCAGCCCCAGGATGCGATGAGCCGACATCGAGGTGCCAAACCGGTTCGTCGATATGAA
>JANRIZ010000043.1:0-19093 GCA_033764445.1 Verrucomicrobiia bacterium
CTCTGGTGGATGCGCATCAAAAGCGCGTTGACCATGTTAAAAATCACTTCCTCCCGGTCCCCGGTCCGGAGCGGATAACTCCAGATGGCCGATTGCTCGGGGGTCAGGGCCAGCGGCAGTCCGGCGATGATCACGGGAAATTTTGTGTAATCGGTCTGGTCACTGGTCGATTGGATGGTCAGCCGTTGCAGCATGGCGTAATCCATGCGCATGCCGCCGCTGCCGCAGTTTTCAATGATCAGGTCCGGATACCGCGCCAGCACCCGGTCCAGCCACGCCAGGTACGCCCGGTTGTGCTGAAGCAAACCCTCCCCGAAAGAATCGGCCTCCCGCTCGGTGCCGACTCCCCCGTTGATATTGTAATCAAGCTTGATATACCCCGCCCCGTATTCGCGGACGATCCGGTCCACCACCTCATCGACATGGGCGATGACTTCCGGATTGCGAAAATCCAGCTGGTACCGGGCATGGTCGATGATCCGTCTGCCATGCCGCATAAAAAACCACGAGTCGGGCGCCTTTTGGGCCAGTGCGCACTCGATACCCATGACCTCGGGCTCGAGCCACAGGCCCGGAACCATGCCCTTTTTGCGGATGTACTCAATCGGCTCCCGGATGCCGCCGGGAAACCGCTGCGCGCTGGGTTTCCATTCCCCCACCCCGGTCCACCAAAACCCGTCCGAGTACCAGCCGCAATCAATCACAAAATATTCACACCCCACCGCAGCGGCGGCATCAATCAATGGCAGTAATTTTTCAGTGGTCGGATCCCCGTTGAGGCAATTCATGTAGTCATTGAAGATCACGGGCAATTGGCGGATGTCCTCATGCCCCCGGCGCATGGCCCGGCGGTAGGCATTGAAGGTATTGGCCGCACACGGCCATCCGCCGGCCACGGAACCGGCGGCCACGGGCACACTGATGAAATTTTCGCCGGGACCGAGTTTCCGGCACCAGTGGTTTTCCTGCTCGGTGGGCCCGCTGACGTTCAGATACAGGTCCTTGCCACCATCGGCGATCTCAAAATGCCAGGACCCGTTGTGTTCGATCTGCCAGAAAAGGGTCGTGCCCGCCTCGGTGTTTTCAAGATAACCCAGGGGCAGCATGTTCGAACTCGACCAGGTGCCGGAATTCGACCACGCCAGCCGCGCCGTCGCCCCGCCCACCCCCGGCAGCCCGAGCTCCGAAAGGTTCCTGCGCCGGAACTGTGCCTCCCCGAACCAGGTGTTGTAACCGATCGACAGCAGACACTTCTCATTCCAGTGCCTCAGACCCTCCTTGGCGATTCCGGTCAGGGAGAAACTCGAGACGTACACCAGCGGCTGGACTTCTGGGCCGGTGTTCCGGATTTCCACCCACGTCTGCACCGTCGGCACTCCGTCAAAAAACTGCCAGTGGGCGGTCACTTCCAGCCCCTTTTCCTCGCGCTGCACAATCTCCAGTTTTCTTCCGCGCTCCGTGCGGCTTTCGCGATGTGTGTGGTAATTGAGCCGCACCCCGGGACTGGTAAACACATGTTTCTGGCCATGGTGCCCCCACTGGTTTTCACCGGCCACCTGCACCTCCACGAGCTTGTACCACTGCCCCAGGTCTTTTTCCTCCGGGACACGGGAGGCATCAAACGCGCACGCCGCAAAATGCAGAAGACGGACGGGACCGGTTGCGGGGATTCCCAGCACGACATTCAAACCGCTTTCAGTCAATTCAAGGAGTTTCATGGTCCGCCATCTATAGGGAAAGCCGGTCCAACTTCAAGTGATCCTTCCCGCGAAAAATACTTTTTTTGTCCTGTTATACTTGCGCGGTTGAAAATCCGTGTTAACGGTATGGCCGTTCAGAAAAAAACCACCATCATCCATGGCTGAAATCCCCCTCCTCCCTCTCCTGGCCCTAACGTTGTCCAACGCATCGGGAAGCGATCTGGTCTGGCTTGCCTATCTGCTTTTTATCGGACTGGTCCTCGTATTTCTGGCACTCGACCTGGGGGTCTTTCATCGCGAGGCCCACGAGGTGGGCATGAAGGAGGCGGTCACCTGGAGCGTGATCTGGCTCGCCTGCGGGCTGTCCTTTACCGGCTTCATCTATCTGGCCTACGAACACCACTGGCTGGGGTTGGGGCTCTCCACCCGGATGTACAATCCGCTGGCCGCCACGGATTCCTCCGCGCCCCTGATTGTCCACGGGGAGGTGCTCGGGGCGACGGCGGCGATCCAATATCTCACGGGATATATCGTCGAAAAATCCCTGGCCATGGACAACATCTTTGTCATCGCCATGATCTTCGGCTATTTCGCCATCCCGGGAAAATACCAACACCGGGTCCTCTTCTGGGGCATCATCGGAGCCCTGATCATGCGCGGGGCCATGATTGGCGTCGGGGGCGAACTGATCATGAAATACCAGTGGATTCTCATCCTCTTCGGGGTGTTTCTTTTGCTGACCTCCCTCAAAATGGCAGTGATCAGCAGCCATTCGGACCCCTCCAAAAACCCGATCGTCAGGCTGGTGAAAATGATTTTTCCCGTGGCGGAGTTTTACGACGGACAGAAATTCTTCACCCGGCGCACCCTTCGCCCCACCTACACGTGTGATCCAAAGACAGGCAAGGAAATCATGGACCCCCCGCCCGCAGGCTCGCTCCGTGCCAAGACGGCGATCACCCCCCTGTTTCTGGCCCTGATCATGGTCGAAATCACCGATCTGGTTTTTGCCGTCGACTCGATTCCCGCCATCTTTGCGATCACCCCGGACCCGTTCATCGTCTTTACGAGCAACATTTTTGCAATTTTGGGATTGCGGGCCCTGTACTTTTGCCTGGCCGCCCTGATCCAGAAATTCCGCCTCCTCAAACCGGCACTGATCCTGATTCTGGCCTTTGTCGGTCTCAAACTCATGCTCCTGAGTGTGCCTCCCTATCTGGCGGTGATCGGTCTGGAGGCCCAAAAATCCATCAAGGTCGATCCGCTCCTTTCACTGACAATCGTCCTGGGCATTCTTGCTCTGGCCACGATTCTCTCGGTCCTGTTTCCCGAAAAAACCCGGAAAACAACTCTTCGTGATTGACCCGGGGTCCGGACAAGCCTAAAGACCTGTGCCCGCATGAGCATCATCGATCCTGTCATCGTTTTTTTTATCATCGGATTGATTGCCGAACGCTCAAGTTCCGGCCTGAAAATTCCCGCCGCATTCTACGAGACAGTCAGCATCTATCTGCTGCTGGCCATTGGCATCAAGGGGGGCATCAAACTCTTCCACACCCAGCCCTCGGAATTGCTTCTACCCCTGCTGGCTTCCGCAGCAGCCGGCATTGTGGTCACCATCCTGGCCTGGTTTCTGGCACGGCGGATCGTGGGGGTGGGTCCGGATGACGCCGTTTCCATGGCGGCCCATTACGGGTCCTGCAGCGCGGTCACCTATGCGGTGGTGGTCAATGAACTCAACCGCGCCAAGATCGTTTATGAACCCTTTGCGGCCGTCCTGCTCGTCTGTCTGGAAATCGCAGGCCTGATGGCGGCGGTGGTTCTCGCACGGAAAACCTGCGCTCCGACGGGCCATCCCGGCGCCAGTGCCTGGCGGGAGATTTTTCTGGGAAAGACCACCATCCTGCTGCTGGGGGGATTGGTCGCGGGGTACACGATCGCGGCCACGGACCAGACCCAGATGAAATTCTTTTTTACGGACCTTTTCAAGGGGTTCCTCGCCCTGTTCATGCTCGAAATGGGCATTGTCACGGCCCAACGCTTCGGCGAATTGCGCCAGCTGGGTCTGCGTCTGACGGTGTTTGCCCTCCTCATGCCCCTGCTGGCGGCCGGAATTGGAATGGCCGCCGCCAGCATGGCCGGGATGACCCCCGGGGGAACGGTCATCCTGGCCACCCTCTGTGCGAGTGCCTCCTACATCGCCGCCCCGGCGGTGGTGCGGATGCTCCTTCCCAAGGCCAACCTCTCCCTGGCCCTGACCGCCTCACTGGCGCTGACCTTCCCCTTCAACATCCTGGCGGGCATCCCGCTGTACACGGCTGTCGTCGGCTGGATCAGGGGCTAGTGTGTTGCACGCAAAATCACGGTCGACGGGATCGAATTTCACCGGGCCTGAGCGGTTCTCGCATGGAAAGCCCGGGGCATCGCTCCAGGTCAACAGGGTGTTTCACCGGGCCTGTCAGGGCGCGGGAACTGACGGCCCTACCGGAACAGACCAAACGCCAGCAGCATCACCAGGGTCGGGAAAAATGCGGCGGCCGCCAATTTGAGTGGATTGACCCCGCCCTTGAAAAATTTCGACAGGATCGACTGCCCGGCCGGATTGGGGGCGTTGGCGATGACGGTCATCCCGCCCCCCACCACGGCCCCGGAAACAACGGCCAGTTTGAGATTTTCACCCAATCCGGGAACCAGGGTCGCCAGATAGGTGATGAGCGCATTGTCATTGAAAGCGGTCAGTCCCGCCGCCGTCAGGAGCAGCGGCACCTCGCCCAGATTCCCCAGGACCGGCTCGATCCACCATCCCTGAAGCCCCCCATGCACCACCAGCCCCGCCAGAAAAAACCCGACCAGCAGCGGGGTGCGCAGGCCCAACGGACTCTGATACGCGGGGGTGGCCGTCATAAAAGCCAGGAAAAAGAGCAGGCCCCCGACAAACAGCACCGGGTAGTGGCTGTTGAAAACCGTCCACACCATCGCCAACGCATGCACGCCGGTCACCCACAGGGGGACGGCATTTCCTGTGGAGACCGTGTCAGGACCCTGCTCCGTGCGGGAATTTTTTTCCAACCGCAGCAATTCCTTCCGGAACACAAGAAAACACAGAACGTTGACGGCCACAATGCCCACGATGGCCCGGTCCCCGAAGTTTTTGAACATGTACCACGAGTCCCACCCCCACGGCCCGGCCACCATCAGCACCGGGGGCGCGGCAAAATGTGTCAGGGTCCCCCCCACGGACACATTCACAAAAAGCAGTGCGATGGTGGCGTATTTGAGGGGTTCGGTCGGTTCCCACTGATAAAACTTCCGGCACAAAAGCAGGGCGCAGATGGTCATGGCCGCCGGCTCGGTGATCAGGGATCCGAGCAGCGGCCCGACGGTCAGGAGGGTCAGCCACCAGCGGATGACCGATGTTCCGCCCAGCAGACTCAGGCAGCGGGTGGCAAAATCCAGGATCGGCCGGCTGGAGGCCATGATCATGATCACCACCACAAAAAGTGGTTCGGTATAGTTGACGGTGTGGTTGAGGTAATGTTTGGCCGTGGCCCAGCCCTTGAAAAACACCAGGGCAATCATCAGGGGAATGATCCAGATTCCAAACACGGCCTCCACCTCACCCAGAAAATGCAGCAGGGCCGCACGCTTGCTGCCGTGTTCCGGGGCGACATCTCCAGAACGGCCCAGGCTGACCTGGCGAACCCTGTTCTGATGTTGCCGCTCCAGCCCATGGGCCAGCTTCATGAAAACCGGGGCAAAAAAAGTGTGGAGAATGGCCCCCAGAAAAATGAGGGTGGCAACCACATTGAACGGTTCCTCCCGCGCCCGGAAAAGGAGCGTGTCGAGAATCCCTCCGGCGGGATCGGCATATTCATGAAGCGGTTTGGGAAAGGCGGCCGCCCCGTGCGTCCCGGCGGCGGATAGCACCTGCACGCCGCCGAGCAACAAGACAATGAGCATCAGGGATTGTTTCATGGAATCCCGGAAAATTACGGCATCCAGACCCCGAGTCGATCCGAAAAGGCGGTCTCACTGCGGCAGGGGCAGCTCAAACTTCTTTCCGCCGGATTCAAAGGTGGCGGTGCCCGGCGCCGTTGACAGGAGCTTGAGCGGATAGGCCACCCCGCCCACCTCGATCTGGATGCTTTCGCCCACATCAATCAGCGTTTTTTTGTTGAGGGTGAGGGTCACGGTCCCCGACCCGGGGGTTCCCAGTATCCCGGTGACTTTCAGGGAGGCGGGATTGATACTCTCCCCGACCCGGCCCCGGTCCTTGCCCGGATCCCCCTCCACAGCCTCCACAGGACCTTTTGCCGGAGTGGGCACCTCGCCGTAGGCCGCCGGGGCGGGCTTCGTATTTTTCTGTGAGAGCAGTTCGGCCAATCCGGTAAAACCGCCCTGCCGGGCCGAGGCGGCGGCATCCCTCCCGAATCGATCCCGCAAAGAGGCATCGGCCCCCGCCTCCAACAACACCCGGACCGCCTCATCCTTGCCCCGATAGGCGGCAAACATCAGGGCTGTTTCCCCGTCGGCATTGGCGAGATTGAGCGTGGCCCCCTGGGCCAGCAACACCTTGAGTGTTGACGCCCGCCCCTCCCAGGCCGCCGACATCAGCGGGGACTTTTTCTTCGAGTCAAAGGTGTCAGGCTTCGCACCCTTGGCCGCCAACAGGGGGATGATCTCGTCCCGCCCCAAAAAGGCGGCCAGGGCCATCATGTCCACATCCCCTTCCATTTTCTGATTCGGATCGGCCCCCTTTTCAAGCAACACACGGACCACCCCGGGATGGTTTCCCTGAATGGCGGACATCAGGCAACTGAACCCTTTTTGATCCAACACATCCGGTTTGGCTCCGGCCTCCAGCAGAATCCCGGCCATCTCCGCATCCCCGACAATGCAGGCAAAACGCAGGGGGGTGGCCCCGCTTTCATCGGCGGCGTGGACATCCGCCTTGGCTGCAAGAAGTTTTTTGACAACCGCCTTCCTTTTTTTGGCGACGGCCGCCATCAGACTTGTCTGCCCGCCCGGAACTCCCGGTTGCACCTGTTTGTAGCGGAGATTCGGATCCGCCCCGCGCTCCAAAAGTGCTGAGACGATTTTTTCATTTCCCGCATTGGCCGCCACCATCAGGGGCGTTTCCCCTTCGGGGGTGGCCAGGTCCGGTTTGGCCCCCGATTCAAGCAGCATCAGGGCCGCCCGTTCATCTTTTGACTCGACGGCCAGCCGCAACGGGGTCGCGCCACGGTCATCGGCCGCGTTGGGATCGGCCTTGTGCTTGAGCAGCAACTGGATCATCCCCACATGTCCATCCTGGGCGGCCTCATGGAGCGGGGTCCATTTGGTCGCGTCGTAAGGCCCGGTTTTGGCACCCTTTTCCAGCAGGAGCCGGGCCGATTCAAGACTGTCCTTTTGGGCGGCAATTGTCAGGACCGACATTCTGAAGCCCTGTCGGCCCGAGTCCTGGAGAATATCGGGATCGGCACCGGCCTCCAAAAGACGATTGACAATGTTGGTGTGCCCGTTGAGAACCGCGATGGCCAGCGGACTCCATCCCTTTGAATCCCTGACATTCAGATCCATTTTCGCGGTTACAAACAGATTCACCACCGCCTTGTCCCCGGTTTCAGCCGCGGCCACAAAGGGGTCCGCCTCAAACCTGATTCCCCTCGCCTCCAAGGCCCCGCGGGCGACCTCGTCATCGGGTCGTTTGCAGCCCGTCCAAAAAAACAGCGTCCCCACGAGGACCAGCAAAAAAAGCGGGCGGATCACCCCAAACCACATGTGGAAATGTTTCATGCCGGTGGAGGGATGGTATACGGACGGACACCCGACTGCAATCCCGGAAGTCGGCGCCGTTTGTTCCAAGTCCATTTTTGACCTTGAACGCCCCGCATTTTGCGGCATGATGCGGTTTCCTTTCACTGGCGGGGTAGCCAAGTGGTAAGGCCGGGCTCTGCAAAAGCCCCATGCGTCGGTTCGATTCCGACCCCCGCCTCCATCTTCGTGCCATGTCCCCCCTGGAACCCGCCCGCCAACTCTCCCGCGCTGTCGGTTCCCTTTTGTTCTCCGATCCGGTCTGCGGCGTTTACAACCCGCTCGACTACGCCTGGGAGGCCCACGCGGAATATGTGAGGCGTTTTGCCACGGGACCAAAGCGGGTCCTGTTTCTGGGGATGAATCCCGGCCCCTGGGGCATGGCCCAGACGGGCGTGCCCTTCGGAGAGGTGGCGGCGGTGCGGGATTGGATGGGCATCCGCACACGGGTCGGTCGCCCGGCGTACGAACATCCCAAACGCCCGATCCAGGGTTTTGACTGTCCAAAGTCCGAGGTCAGCGGACGCCGTCTGTGGGGGCTTTTCCGTGAAAGGTTTGGTTCCGCCCCCGCCTTTTTCAAGGACCATTTTGTCCTCAACTACTGTCCGCTGGTGTTCATGGGCCGGACGGGGGCCAACATCACCCCCGACAAAATTCCCGCCCCGGAAACCAACGCCCTTTTCAAGGCCTGCGACACCCATCTGCTGGAGATGATCCGTCTGCTGTCCCCGCAATTCCTCGTGGGGGTGGGCGGCTTTGCCGAGGGCCGGCTCAGGGACATTCTGCCCCCGGGGCTGACCCTCTGCCGCATTTTGCATCCCTCCCCGGCCAGCCCCGCCGCCAACCGCGACTGGGCAGGCACCGCCACCCGGCAGTTGAAGGATCAGGGGGTGTGGGAATGACGGCCGCCGCCCGCCTGCCGGAGGGCCTCGTAGAGGACGATGGCCACACAGTTGGAGAGATTCAGGCTTCGCGCGTTGGGATTGATGATCGGGATTTCGTAACAGCGCCCCGCATTCTGCGCAAGCATCGAAGGCGGCAGTCCCCTGCTTTCCCGGCCAAAGACCAGGCAATCCCCCGCCGCAAATGGCGCTGTGGTGTAGGACTGGCCGGACCCGGTCTCGATGAAAAAAAGGCGTCCGGGTTTTTGTTCCTCCAGAAAATGCGCCCAGTTTTTCCACACGTGCATGTCCACATCCCCGGCATAGTCCATGGCCGCCCGTTTCATCCCACGGTCATCAAGGCGGAATCCCAAAGGCTCGATCAGATGCAGCACCGTCCGCGTGGCGGCACACAGGCGCATCACGTTTCCCGTGTTGGGCGGGATTTCCGGTTCGTACAAAACCACGTGGAAGGGGGGCGGGATCATTTTCCGTATTTCACCCGCATCAGATAAAGCCCCCCGGCCGGGGCGGTCATGTGGGCCAGGCGCCGGTCCCGGGCTTTGAGAACCCGCGCCACCTCGGCGGGAGTCATTTTTCCGCGTCCGACGGCCACCAGGGTCCCGGCGATGCTCCGGACCATTTTGTACATGAATCCACTGCCGGCCACCCGCACCGCCAGCAGGGTTCCGTATCCCGGCACCCAGCCCGGACCCGACGGGGTTTTCACCACGCCCACCTGCACCTTGGTGATCGTGCGCACCTTGCTGCCCACCTCATACCCGGGGTTGACCACAAAGGAGGTGAAGTCGTGTTTTCCCTCCAGATGCCGCGCCGCCTGCCGCATGTTGCGGAGATCCAACGGGTCGTGGACAAACCACACACGCCCGGCCAGATGCGGAGGCAGGACCTCCCCATTGAAAATGTAGTAATGGTATTCCTTGCCCCGCGCCTGGAACCGGGCATGAAATTGATCCTTCACCCGCCGGACCCGCAGGATGCGGATGGCGGGAGGGAGAATCGCGTTGAGCGCCAGCCGCATCCGGCGGACCTCGATGTCGGGTTTTTGGTTCTGCTGCTGGAAACTGGCGATCTGGCCCAGGGCATGCACACCGGAATCGGTCCGGCCCGACCCGTGAAGCGTGATTTTTTCCCCGAACATCCTGCCCAGGCATTCCTCGAGGACCTGCTGGACGGCGAGGCCGTTTTTTTGGCACTGCCACCCGGCATAGTCCCGTCCGTCATAGGCGATGGTCAATGCGTATGTTCTCATGTCCTCAAAACCTCTTGCCATCAAAACGGTTGCTGATAGCTTAGTCACCCTCCAAATTATGTCACACCCCCAGCCCTCTCCCTCTCCGGAACCGGTCGAAATCCCCCTCGAACTCCGCCTGGCGGAAATCTGGGGAAAATACAAAATCCAGATGGTGGCGGGGGCCATTCTGGTGCTGGCCGTGGCCGGGGTGCATCAGGCCACCACGGCGGCAAACCAAAACCGCGAGGCGCAGGCGCAGGCATTGCTGGATCAGGCGGTCAATTTGCAGAAGACGGAGGGGAAAAATGACGGCATTGTCAGTGTCGAGTCCCTCCGGAAAACATTTTCCGAATTTCCCGGCACACTGGCGGGCGGTCAGGCCCTGTTGCTCTATGCCGATTCCCTCTTTCAGGCGGGAAATTTCAACGAATCCGCCACGGCCTACACCCGCTTTACCACCGAATACCCCAAACATCCGCTTTTGTACGCGGGCTATTACGGGGCCGCCTCCTGCCGGGAGGCCGCCGGAGCCCTGGACGAGGCGGTCAGTCTCTACCAAAACATCCGCACCAAGGGTCCCAAAAACGACCTGTGGCGGGGCTACGCCATGATCTCCCTGGCCCGCTGCCTGGAAATCAAAAACGATCCGGCGGGCGCCCGTCAGGTCTACGACGAGATTCTCACCAATCCCCTTCCCGATTCCCTCAAACGCATGGCCCAGGAACGCCGCGTCCGTCTGGGCTGAGGCTCTCCCGCCTGATCCACAGACTCACGGGAAGCCCCCCCTCCATGATCATTGTTTTCAAACCCGGTGCCGCCCCGGCGCAAATTGAGGCGGTGGTCGCCGAGGTCAAAAAACTCGGCTACGATCCGCGGCTGATCCAGGGGGTCGAACAGTCCATCATCGCCTGCATCGGGGACGAAAGAAAACATCACACGCTGGAGACACTGACCCTTTTTGCGGGCGTGGAGACGGTGATGCCGGTGCAAAAACGCTACAAGCTGGTCAGCCGCCAGGCCCACCCGAAGGACACTTTTTTTGAAATCGACGGCGGACGCCAGGTCATTGGCGGGGGAAAATTCCAGGTCATGGCCGGGCCCTGCTCGGTGGAAAGCCAGGAGCAAATCCTCGCCACGGCCCATGCGGTCAAGTCCCGGGGAGCGACCGTTCTCCGGGGCGGGGCCTACAAACCCCGCACCTCCCCGTACGAATTCCAGGGGCTCAAGGAGGAGGGCCTGCGGCTGCTGGCGCTGGCCAAAAGGGAAACAGGGCTGGCAATCATCACCGAGGTTCTCTCCGAACGGGATGTGGACGCCGTGGCGGCGGTGGCGGATATCCTCCAAATCGGGGCGCGGAATGCCCAGAATTTCGCATTATTGGTGGCGGCCGCCCGCACCGGCAAACCCATCATGCTCAAACGCGGACTCTCCATGAAAATCGAGGAGTGGCTTCTGGCCGCCGAATACATCCTCAATGAAGGCAACCCCAGGGTCATGCTCTGCGAACGGGGCATCCGCACCTTTGAAACGCACACCCGCAACACACTGGATCTCGCCGCCGTGGCCATTGCCAAACAGGAAACGCATCTGCCCGTCATCGTCGATCCCAGTCAGGGTTGCGGACGGGCGGACCTCGTCCTCGCCCTGTGCAAAGGGGCGGCGGCGGTGGGGGCCGATGGCCTGCTCATCGAGGTGCATCCCAATCCCGCCCAGGCCATGAGCGACGGGGCCCAGCAGGTCACCCCCGATCTCTTCGCAAAGCTCATGGCGGAAATCCCCCCCTTTGTCACCGCCGCCGGAAAAAAAATGTAACCCCCGCCGGGAACTGCCCGGAATCTTCCTCCAGAAAACCCCTGTCCGTCTGGATCACCTCCGGACAATCGCCCACACCTGCGGGATCGACCCGCTTGTGACCCTCTTCCGCACACTCGAAACGGCGGCCCTGGAAGACCGTCTGAATGACGGCCCCGATTTGCTCGCGCAAATTGAGGAAACCTTTACCGGGGCGGCCACGGGAATGGACCGGATTCTCACGGCACCCTGGCACCCTTTCCGTCCGGGTGAAGGCTCAAAACCCCTCGTTGCCCCCTTTTTCTTGGCAACCGGAGGGAGTACCGGTACAAGGCAACGATGGACTCCACGCCCGAGACCCGCTCCTCCACGACTGTGGAGGGGCTGCCGCAAACGCCCCACCCCACCCTGCGGGAAGCCTCGGGGTTCTGGCTGCGCCTGGGCATCGTCAGCTTCGGCGGCCCCTCGGCGCAAATTGCGCTGATGCACCGGGAACTGGTGGAAACAAAAAAATGGGTCGGGGACGGGCATTTTTTTCGCGCGCTCAACTACTGCATGCTCCTGCCCGGACCCGAGGCCCAGCAACTGGCCACGTATCTTGGGTGGCGGATGCACGGAATCCGCGGCGGCCTGGTGGCGGGGATTTTTTTTATCCTGCCCTCGGCGATGCTGCTGTGGGCCATCAGTCTCCTGTACAGTCTCTACGGGGAGGTCCCGCTGGTGGCGGCCCTCTTCCACGGGATGAAAGCCGCCGTGATGGCCCTGCTGGCCGAGGCCATCATCCGGATCGGACGCAAAACGCTGCGGGCCCCCTGGCAATGGGTCCTGTGTCTGGTCTCATTTGTGGGGATCGGCTTCTGGAAGGTTCCCTTCCCGGTCATTCTGGCGGTCGCCGCCCTCACCGGACTGATCGCCGCAAAGTGCACGCCGGGGAAAACTTCCGCCCCCCCCTCTGCACCGCCACAGGCCGGGAGTGCGGGCCCCGGATCTTTCCATCGGCTGCCGCTTCTGACCGCCCTCTTTGGAATTCTGTGGGCGGCCCCGTTTTTATTGATCCATCTGTTGATGCCCGAAACACCCGCGGATTTTCTGAAAACGATGGGGATGTTCTTCAGCAAAACCTCCCTCATGACCTTTGGAGGTGCCTACGCCATTTTGCCCTATGTCTCGCAGGTGGCCGTTGAAACCCGTCACTGGCTGACCCCCGTGCAGATGATGGACGGACTCGCCCTCGCCGAGACGACACCCGGTCCGCTGATCATGGTCCTGCAATTTGTGGGGTTTGTCGGTTCATGGAACCGGTTTCCGGGGGACCTACTGACGGCGACACTGGCGGCGGGACTGACCACCTGGGTCACTTTTCTCCCCTCGTTCTATTTCATTTTTGCCGGGGCTCCCCTCGTGGAAAAATCCGCCGGTTTTCCGACACTCAACATCGTCCTTTCCGGGGTGACCGCCGCCATTGTGGGCGTGATCCTCAATCTGGGCGTTTGGTTTTCCATCCATGCCCTGTGGCCCGGCGATGGAGGCCCGGATGTTTTTGTCCTGCTCCTGGCATTACCGGCCTTTGCCGCACTGAAATTCACCCGGGTCGGACCGCTGACAACGGTCGCCCTCTGCGGACTGGCCGGGGTCGCATGGCATGGATGGGCCTGAAGGATTCCAGACCCATCCGTGAACCGCGCACCATGGCAGCCCGCAGATCCTTTGAAACTCCCGGGCATTCGCTGTCGCCAGCGGGGAGACAGTGCTCACCGACCAGACCACCGGAACACGGGCCCTACTCCTTGAGCCGCTCGATTTTGACGCCCAGCGCGGCGAATTTGCTGTCGATGTTTTCGTAGCCGCGGTCGATGTGGTACACGCGCAGCACCTCGGTCCGGCCCTCGGCCATGAACCCGGCAATGACCAGGGCGGCGGAGGCCCGCAGGTCCGAAGCCATGATCGGGGCACCCTTGAGCGTCCCCACCCCGCGGATGATCGCCGAGGGCCCCTCCAGACGGATATCCGCCCCGAGCCGTTTGAGTTCGCTCACGTGCATGAACCGGTTGGGATAGATTTTTTCGGTGATCACACTCAGCCCCTGCGCCCGGCTGAGCATCGCACACATCTGCGCCTGCATGTCGGTGGGAAAACCCGGGAAGGTCTGGGTGGTGATATCGACGGACTTCAATCCGTTGGGGACGGAAACATGCACGCTGGTGCCATCCAACTCCAGACAGACCCCGGCCTTTTGAAGCTGATCAAAAAGCGCCCGCTGGTGGGAGACCTCCACCCCCCTGACCGTGACCCGGCCCTTGGTGGCGGCGGCGGCCACGATGAAGGTGCCCGCCTCGATGCGGTCGGGAATGATGTCATGGGTGGCCCCGTGCAGGGATTCGACCCCCACCACCTCGATCCGTCGTGTACCCGCCCCGGAAACGCGCGCGCCCATTTTGTTGAGGAAGGAGGCCAGGTCAACGACCTCGGGCTCGCAGGCCGCCTCCTCGATGATGGTCACTCCCCGGGCCAGGGTCGCCGCCATCATCACGTTGCCCGTCCCCAGCACGGTTGAACCGAACTTGCCGCCCATGTTGATCTCGCGCCCCACCAGTTCCCGGGCCACCGCATGGACATTGCCCTCGCTGGTGGTCACCACCGCCCCCAACGCCTCGATGCCGCGCAGATGGATGTCAATGGGGCGGTCCCCGATCACACAGCCCCCGGGCATGGAAATGGTCACTTCCCGGTTTCGCGCCAGGATCGGGCCCATCACGCAGATGGAGGCACGCATTTTGCGGACCAGATCGTAGGGCGTGGTCGAGGAAATGTTTTGGGCGTGCACGGTCACCGTCCCATTCTCAAAAACCACCTCCGCCCCCAGATGCCGGAGGATTTCGAGCATGAACCGGGTGTCACTGAGATTGGGGACATTGTGGAGGACACATTTTTCGCGACTGAGGATGGTCGCCGCCAAAATGGGCAGGGAGGAGTTTTTGGAACCGCTGACCGTGACCGTCCCTTCGAGCCGGGACGGACCGTGTATGAGAAATTTATCCATAGGAAAAGACATGGTTGTAGGGAGGCCAATCGCAAACGGAAAGCAAATTCTTACAGATTCACCGGCGTCCGATGGCCACGCGATCCAGCCCCGCAAGGTCGGGCTGGATGCGGATTTCTGAAAAGCCCGCGGTTTCGAGGATTTTCCCCACCCGGGCCCCCTGATCGGAACCCATTTCAAACATCAGCCATCCGCCCGGCCCGAGCTTTTCACAGGCCCCCGACACCAGCTCCCGGATCAGGTCCAATCCGTCCGGTCCTCCATCCAGCGCCAGGAGCGGATCGTGACGGACCTCCCGGGAAAGCCCCGGAATGACCTCCGACGCGATATAGGGCGGGTTGGAGATGACCAGATCGAACGGCCCCTGGGCGGGAGAAAGCAGATGTCCCTCCACAAACCGGACCCGCCCGGCCAGGCCAAGCCTTTCCGCATTTTGCCCCGCCACGGCCAGGGCGGACGGGGAAATATCCACGGCCAGGATTTCCGCCTCCGGCCAGTGCCGGGCCAGGGTCAGGGCAATGATCCCGCTGCCTGTCCCCACATCCACCACCCGGCGAAAGGGGGTGATCTCGTTTTGCTTCAACGCCGCTTCGACCAGACTCTCGGTTTCCGGACGGGGGATGAGCACTGCGGGGGAGACGCCGAAATCCATCCCGTAAAAGGAGGCCAGACCGGTCAGATGCTGCAGAGGGACGCCTTCGGCACGCCGACGGACCATTTCCCGGAGCGGAGCCATTTCACCCTCACTCAAGACCCGTTCAAATTGCAGGTACAGCTCCATGCGTTTGAGCCGCAGGTGATGGGACAGGAGCGACTCAATCTGGAGCCGGGGGGACTCCACGGCTTTTTTTTCAAAAAAATCCGTCGTTTTCCGGATCAACTCAAGGATGTTCACGTCCCCGTGTCTAATCGTTTCCTTGAAAACCGCCAATGAATTTGCGCCTCGACCCGGCGGGATTGCAATTTGGAGGCAGAATGCCATAGTCCCTCCTGAGATGGACCCGAAACACCTCCGATTCGATTGGACCCGGAGACCCGGATTAAAATGGGGTCTGCTCTATGTCCTGTTGACCGTGCTTTTGCTGGCCGTTTATTGGCCCTCCCTGCGGGGCGGATTCATCTGGGACGACCATGACAATATCACCGGGAACGCCTCCATCCGGTCTTTTGACGGACTGGGCAAAATCTGGGGTCAGCCCGGGGCCACGATGAACTATTATCCGCTGTTTTACACGTCCTTCTGGCTGGACCACCAGATGTGGCAGGGTCGGCCCCTGCCCTACCGACTTCAGAACCTGCTCCTGCAGGCCGCCTGTGCCCTGCTGCTGATGATCCTCCTGGAGCAGCTGCGGGTGCCGGGAGCCCTCTGGGCCGGACTGCTCTTTGCCGTACATCCGATCTGTGTGGAATCCGTCGCCTGGATCACGGAGCGCAAAAACCTGCTTTCCCTCCTGTTTTATCTGGCTTCCGCCTTGAGCTATGTCCGGTTCGCCGGTCTGGGAAATGAGCCTTCGGACGCGCGGATGCAACGCAAGGGAGCCTACCTGGCCGCACTGGGATTTTTTGTCCTGGCCCTCCTGAGCAAGACCATGGTCGTGACCCTGCCCGCCGCCCTGATGGTCCTCCTGTGGTGGAAAAGGAGACTCGGGGACCGGCTCCTGTGGCTTTCACTGGTGCCCTTTTTCTGCCTCAGCGCCCTGGCCGCCGAAGTGACCATCTGGATGGAATCCCATCAACTCGGGGCCCGGGGGGAGGATTACGAATTTGGCTGGATCGGCCACCTGATCATCGCCGGGAAAGTGGTGTGGTTCTACCTTTTCAAAACCCTGTGGCCCGGGGAACAGATGTTCATGTACCCCCGGTGGCAGATCGTTGAGGACCCCTGGAACCTGGTCTGGCCGCTGAGTTTCGGGCTGCTCCTGCTGGGCTGCCTTCTGGCATGCAAAAAAATCGGACGGGGCGTGTTTGTCGCGCTGGCCCTCTATGCCGGAACCCTCTTTCCGGTGATGTGGTTTTTTGGGGGGTACATGATCCGTTTTTCCTTTGTGGGGGATCATCTCTGTTACCAGGCCCTGCCGGCCCTGTTTGCCCTGGCCGGCGCAGCCCTGGCGCAACTGCCCGGACCGGGGCTGGCACGGACGGTTCCCCTGCTGCTGGTGGGGATTTTCTCCTGGCTCTCCTTCCATGTCGCCGGGGAATTTCTCTCCGATGAATCCGTCTGGAGGGACACGCTTGAAAAAAACGACGCCTCGTGGATCGCCCACCACAATCTTGCCGGGATCCTGCGCGCCCGGGGTGAAATCTCACAGGCCCGGTTTCATTACCGGACCGCCGTCATTTACAATCCCAAACTGGCCGAAGCCTACGGGAACCTCGGGTCCATGGCTGCGGAAGAGGGGCACCTGGGCAGGGCCAAGTCCCAATACCTCCTGGGACTGCGGTCGAACTGGCCCAATGGAAAAATCCAGTACAACCTCGGAAACCTCTATCTGCAGGAGGGAAAACCGCAAATGGCCCTCATCCACTTCCGCAACGCCGTCGAAATCGATCCCTCCTTTGCGGCGGGCCATGCCGGTCTGGCCTATGCGCTGACACAGGCTGGCGACAGGGCCTCCGCCATTGGACCTTATTTGAGGGCCATCCAACTGTCCCCCAAAACCCCCGCATACTACCGGAATTTGGCGGTTGTTTTCTGGGAAACCCGACAGCATCCCCAGACCCGGGCCGTCCTTGAGGAGGGGCTCCGACAGATTCCCGGCGAGCCGACACTCCGGGATATGCTCGGACGTCTGCCCGCTGCCACGCATCAACCCCGATAAGACAGGGTCAGCGGACCGGGGCGGCGTCGAGTTCGGCCAGCCGGTCCTCCAGGTTTCGCTGCACCAGTGTGGAGACCATTTCCGAGATGTCCCCGTCAATGAAGGCGCTGAGATTGTATATGGTCAGGTTGATCCGGTGGTCGGTCACGCGGTTCTGGGGAAAATTGTAGGTGCGGATTTTTTCGTTGCGATCCCCGCTGCCCACCTGGCTTTTGCGCTGGGCGGCGTACTTGGCGTTTTCCTCGCTGATTTTCTGCTCCAACAGGCGGGAGCGCAGGACACCGAATGCCTTCTCACGGTTCTTGATCTGGGAGCGTCCGTCCTGGCACCGGACAATCAGCCCCGTGGGTTTGTGGAGGATCTGGACGGCGGAATCCGTCGTATTGACCCCCTGACCCCCGGGTCCGCCGGAGCGGCAGACCGAGACCTCGAGGTCGTTGGGATTGATGACCAGGTCCACCTCCTCGGCCTCCGGCAACACCGCCACGGTGGCTGTCGAGGTATGGATGCGCCCCTGGGCCTCGGTGGCCGGAACGCGTTGAACCCGGTGGACCCCGCTTTCAAAGCGCAGTTTGCGGAAGATGTTTTCGCCGTTGATCCCGAAAATGATCTCCTTGTAGCCGCCCAGATCGGAGGGACTGGAATCCATGGCCTCGATTTTCCAGCCCTGGGACTCCGCATAACGCGTGTACATGCGGTACAGGTCGGCGGCAAAAAGTGCCGCCTCCGTCCCCCCGGTCCCGGCACGGATTTCAACGATCGCATTGCGGTCATCGGTCGGGTCCGGCGGCAGGATGGCGCATTGAAGCTCAAACTGGAGTTGCTGAAGACGGTTTTTGAGAGGTTCAATTTCCGCGCGGGCCATGTCGGCCAGTTCCGGGTCCTCGTTGGCCGTCACGAGCAATTCATTGTCCGACAGCTCCGTCCGACAGCGGGCCAGTTCGATTTCCGCCTCCATGACCCTTTTGAGACGGGCGTGTTCCTTGCTCAATTCCCGCATGAGTTTGGAATTGGCGCAGACCTCCGGGAGGCCCAGATCGTGTTCGACCTGGGCAAAACGATCCTTGAGTCTGCGAATTTGGGCGGTCAGATCCATGGGGCCGGGAGGTGGGGGGTGGCACAAAACAAAAATGGTGTTTTCAGGCCGGTGACAGCCCGAAAACACCATCCGAATGGTCTGAAGCTAGGACTTTGACTCTTTTTTGGGAGTCCGCACCGCGCCGTAACGACGGGCAAACTTCTCAATGCGGCCGGCCGTATCGACAAATTTTTGTGTTCCGGTAAAGAACGGATGACACGCCGCACAGATGCCCAGACGCAGATTGCTCTTGGTGGAACGTGTTTTATAGGTGACGCCACAGGCACAGGAGACCGTGGTTTCTTGGTAGTTGGGATGGACTTCGGCTTTCATAATTTCCTTTCAAAAAGAATCATGAAAAGTATGGGGAAAAATAAAAAAGGCAAGCACCTAATTTAGGATTGTGGTGTTGCAAACAAACCCGGAATAATTGGGGCAAGCAAACCCGGACACTAAAGTTGATTTGAGCAATGGAGAAGGGGGATTGGTGATTTTTGGTGCGCCGGAGGGTCTTTGAGGATGGTGATGTCGCCATTGGGGTGTGCACAATGGATGAGTTTATGACCGTGAGGGCACTCGACCCGTAAGCGTTGAGTCCCCACGGGGACTCTTCCATCGGAGCCGACGCGGACCGTGGAGCGAATACTCCAGACGTAGGGCCACCAGGGACAGCGAGGCAGAGGTCTGCAAAGGGAACGCTTTTCCTTGAGGGCCA
>JANRIZ010000065.1:0-12564 GCA_033764445.1 Verrucomicrobiia bacterium
GGGGTCGCAGACGTCGTCGCTGTTTACGACCTTTGATGATGAATCCTCCCAAAGCACGTTTGAAACGGCCATCAATGAAGGTCAGGTCATTGGTCAGATACCGCCGGGACCGCCGGAGAACCGGATTGATCAGACCATTGAAAACGCGGTATTGAACAAGGATGTGAAGCAGGATTTGCCCCCGCCGCCCCCCCCACCGGTCGAGGAGCCCCCACCGCCGCCCCTTTAAACATTTTTCCCGATCATCAAATTATGAAAACCATCCATAAACACATTCTGAACCTTTTCCTGGTTGTGACCGCATTTGGCTCTTTGCACGGCCAGCAACGGGCTTCGAGCACACAGGCAATCGTTGATGCCCAGACCCGCCAGCCCACCACCGAGGCCGTGGACCAGACCGTCAACGAACTGGTCCGGGAGGCCCGCGAGGCCGCCCAAAAGGAGGCCATCCGTGAGGATGCCGGGGATGTGGCGTTTCTGGGGGGAAAGGCGCCCTCGCCGGACCGTTTTTTTGTGCGGTTTCAAAACCTCCTGGAATATGTCTCCAATGCCGACTACCGCGGGTCCACCGGCCGGGCCGACCTGATGTGGAACCCCGCCATCGAAGGGGGCTGGAGCCGTCAGATGGGATCGGGCATCGGGGTGGCCGCCTCCGTCCGCGTCGACTCGGTGAAATTTGTCGAGGTGCAGGAAAATGATTTCTGGGGTCCCTCGGGGGATGTCCAGGTCTTCTGGCAGATGAAACCCTCCATGCCCGTGCTTCGGGCCGGGTTCCGTCCGAGTTCCTACAGTTCCATGGATACCGATCAGCGCATTCTGGATTCACTTTCCAACTATGCCGGGTTTGAGCACAGCGTGCCGGTCAATCAGGGACGGACCGCGCTGTTTTACGGGTTTGAATACGCCCAGTTCCACACCTCCCCGAGTTTCAGCGACCGCGATGCCTTCAAACCCTACGGGGGGGTCACCCAGGTGTTGCGCGATGATCTGTTCCTGCAGCTTTTTTATGTTTTCCAGTGGAGCGACTACCACAAACTCAACCGCGAGGATTCGCGGAATATTGCCGGGCTTTCACTGACCCATGTGGTCAATCAAAACCTCCAGTTGCGCCTGGGCGGCACGTTTACGGACAATGATTCGAATCTCACCCTCGCCGAGTACCAGTCCTTTAATGCCGGGCTCAACGCCGTGCTCAACTGGAAGTTCTAGGGAGGCTTTTCTCCGCAGGCCGGTGTCCCGTAAAAACCGGGGAACGGGGGCCTCTCAACGGGCGCAGGGATGGAGGCGTTGGTAATGGCTGTCGCGTTGCCAGGGGGTGCGGCCAGCCTCGGTAATGGCCCTGACCAGGTCCTCCTTCTGCTGGAGCTGGGGTGCCGCGGTGCCGGCCATGTGGAAGATTTTTTCCTCAATGATCGTGCCATGGAGGTCGTCGGCCCCGTACCCGAGGGCGATCTGTGCCAGAGGCAATCCCAGGCCGATCCAGTAGGCGGTGATATGGTCGAAGTTGTCCAGGAGCAGGCGGCTGACGGCAATCGTGCGCAGGCTGTCGTAGCCGGTGGGCTCCCGCAGCCCCTGGAGCTGGTTGTTTTCGGGCATGTAAGGCAGGGCGACAAAACCCGTGAAACCCCGCGTCTCATCCTGAAGCGCGCGCAGACGCAGCAGATGATCCACGCGATGCTCCAGACTTTCAATGTGGCCGTAAAGCATCGTGCAGGTGCTCCGTCCGCCCAGACGGTGCCAGGTCCGGTGAATCTCCGACCATTCCTCGGCACTTTCCTTGCCGCGACAAAGCTGTTCCCTCACCTGCGGATCAAAAATTTCGGCACCCCCACCCGTGAGTGAGCCCAGACCCGCTTCCCGCAGGGCCAGCAGGGTTTCGCCGACGGACATTCTGGCCTTCCAGGAAAGGTGGCGGATTTCCACGGCGGTAAAACATTTCAGGTGGAGTTCCGGCCCGAGCTTCCTGAGTTCGCGGAGCATTTCCAGATAATGGGCAAAGGGCAGGGAGGGATGAAGGCCGCCCACGATGTGCAGCTCTGTGATCCCCAGGGCGAGAGTCTGACGGGCCATTTCCACCATTTGGGGGACCGTGTATTCAAAGGCCTGCGGATCACCCTTGCGTTTGGCGAAGGCGCAGAACTGGCAGTTGAGGATGCAGAGATTGGAGTAATTGATGTAGCGGTTGAGGATGAAGGTCGCGTTGTTTCCGTTTTTCCGCAGACTCATCTCATTGGCCAGTGCCCCCAACAGATGGATGTCGCGGCACTGGAAAAGTCGCAGCCCTTCCGCCGCGTCCAGACGCACCCCGGCACGCACCTTTTGGGCGATGTCCTCATATCCGGCGCTCGGGATGGCAGCTGCAACACTCATGGTTCTGTACTGTAGGCGAAAGATTCGGAACTTTCAATAAGTTTTGAAAGAAAAATCTTCCGTCCCGATGCCGCGGATTGGGGTCATTTCCCCCAAAAGCGGAGGGACACCTCCAGAATGACCGTTGCCAGAATGATGAGGCTGATCAGTCCGTTGGCTTTGAAAAATGCCTCGTTGATGGAGAGCAGATCCTGTCGCGCGGCCTTCCGGTGTTGGTACAGGACCAGAAACCCGATCAGGATCAGTCCCCCCCAGTAGACATTCCGGAATCCGGCGGCCAGACCAAAAAGGATCAGAAACAGGAGCATGACCAGGTGCAGCCACCCGGACAAGTGAAGGGCCCGCGGGATGCCCAGGCGGACCGGCATGGAATGCAGTCCCGACTTCCGGTCAAACTCGTAATCCTGTGTGGCATAGATGATGTCAAATCCCGCCACCCAGAACAGGACGGCCAGGGCGAGAAAAAAAGGTGTCCCATCAAGGAGCGATCCCGTCACGACCGCCCATGCCCCCAGCGGAGCTGCCGCCAGGGCGAGTCCCAGGAAAAAATGGGATCCATGGGTGAATCGTTTTGTGACGGAATAGAAAAACACGAGGATCAGCGCCACGGGCCCCAGGGCGATGCAAAGGGTGTTGGTAAACAGGGTGCACAGTGTGAAGAGCAGGGAGGAGACAATGACCAGGGCAATGGCCTGGCGGCGGGTTACCAGCGTATGCCGCCGCTGGGTCCGCGGGTTGTTGCGGTCGATCCCCCAGTCGATGACCCGGTTGAAGCCCATGGCGGCGGTCCGGGCAAAGACCATGCAGCCCACAATGGCCAGCACCGGCTGGAGGTACACCCGCCAGAAGGGGGCTGGCGAGACCGTGTGACGAAGGGGCCAGTCCGTGGCCATGGCCAGAACCATGGCCGCCAGGGCAAAGGGCATCGCAAAAACCGTGTGGGAGAATTTGACAAATTCCAGCAGACGAAAAAAAAGGGAGGGAGTGGGGTTTGTCACGGTGTTGGATTGGGTTGTTCAGACTTCCGGAATTCCTCCGCCCATCGAGGCGTGCAGTGACCCGAGCAGTTCCATGACCTCCTGCATCGGCAGTCCGATGATGTTGGATTCGGATCCCTCAAACCTTTCGACAATCATTCCGCCGTGTTCCTGGAATCCATAGGCCCCGGCCTTGTCGAGAGGATTGACCAGTGAGACGTACCGGCGGAGGACCGTTTCATCGACCGGTCTGAATGTGACCCGGGTGAGTACGGCCCGTTCCTCGTGGAGCGGGGGATTGAGTTGGGAGACACACACCCCTGTCCAGACCTCGTGGGTGCGGCCGGAAAGTTCCAGAAGCATTTCCACCGCCGATTCGAGGTCGGCGGGTTTGCCGTAAATTCTGCCATCCAGTGCGACCTCCGTATCCGCCGCGAGCACCCGCCGGTCCGGGTAAAGGGCCGTCACCGCCCGGGCCTTGGTCCGGGCATTTTCCAGGACCAGTTCCCGCGGCGCAAAATGCGCCGCGGCGTCGGGTCCGAGTTCGGGGGCTTCACTTTTGATGACCTCAAAGGCAATGCCCGCCTGGCGCAGGAGGTCTGCACGCCGGGGGGAGCCGGAGGCCAGGATCAGGGGGGGGGTCGTGTTCATGGCGTGTGACACCGGGAGGGGAGGAATCCAGCCCCCCGAAAATCGGGGGACGGAATCAGTTCAGAAATTTGCCGACCAGAGTGCTGATCGCACGGCTCTCGGCGCGTCCGGCCACCTTGGCCATGACCGCCTTCATGGCATCGCCCATCTGTTTTTTGGAGGTGGCACCGATTTCCGTCAGGGTGGATTTGACAATTGTTTCGAGCTCCTCCGCGGACATCTGGGCGGGGAGAAAGGCCTCGAGGATGGAGATTTCCCGGCGTTCGTTGTCCCCCGCATCCGTGCGTCCCCCCTGGGCAAAACTGGCGAGGGTATCCTGGCGCATTTTGATCTGTTTTCGGATCGTGGCGATCACATCCGCGTCCTCGGCCTTGCCGTCGGGGCCCTTGGTTTCGATGATCGTGTATTTGAGCGCACTTTTGACCATGCGCAGGGTTTCGAGGCGGAGCGCGTCCTTGGCCTTCATGGCTTCCTTGATGGCGGAGTCGATCTGTTCGGTCAGGTTCATGGAGGAAGTCAACAGGAGGGGGGAGGGAATTCCAAATTCAAAATTCCAAAGGGGGAACCTGCAACGAATTTTTTGTGATCCGAAACCAGCCCGCTATTTGTCAGTCATTTCAATGACCAGAATCAGTTCCCCCTGATCGTAGAAGGGGCCGCGGATCAGAAGAGGGACATCCTTCCGGAAATCGACCGTGGTTTCGAGGAGGGATTTGTTTTTGTGGAAGAGATTGATGCGGAGGCGGTATTTGCCGTCCTGGTGGCCGAGCTCCTCGATTTTGAGGGAAAAATCCTGACCCAGTCTTGGGAAGTCCGCAGTGTATTTTGTGATCGGGGAGCGGGCCTGGGCCGCGATGCGGTGGTATTTGTAGCCGAAGGTTTTTTCGATTTTTTTCAGAAGCGCCGGGTCCAGACCCGGGTCGGACTTTTCCTGGGGCGGCTGATTGCGGGCATAGACCAGTTTGGCGACAAAGTCCTGGGCGTGCAGACCCTCGGTCATGAGCATCGCGGCCAGCAGGAGGGCGGGAAAAAAGAGGGGAAACTTCATGGCCTAAAAGGTTCCGGGGGTTGCGGGGATGTATTCGAATCCATCGACCCAGATGACCGTCACCCCGGCCTCCCGGGATTTGAAGGCGGTGGCATAAACATGTTCCTGGAAGGTGCGGGTTTCCGAGACCTCGGCAAAGCGGCTGCCGTTGCCCGAAAAAAAGTGCTGTCCTCCGAGAGCCAGGAGGAGGATGACCAGGGCCGCGCCGAAGGCCGGGGCCCACAGGCGGGAAAGGGAGGCGAGCAGGTGGGAGCGGACCTCACGTGCGGGTGTCCGCCTTTTTTCCGCGTGCAGGCGGTTCTGGACCTGGGACCAGAAGAAATCCGGATTGTCGGGGCAGGTGGTTTTCGGGATGTTCTTGCGGAGCACCTCGCGGATTTTCTCCTGTTCCACCTGTTCGTCGATGAGTGAGGGATCCTTTTCGACCAGGGATTTGATCTTGTTGCGCTGGGAGAAATCCAGCTGACCGTCGACGAGACCGGCGAGGTAGACCGTTTCGGGGGGGCGGGGTGTTTTTTTTCCGGATTCCGGGTTCATACGATTCCCTTGAGCAGACGTTTGAGGTTTTTGCGGGCGTAAAAGAGACGGCTCATGACCGTGCCGATATTGCAATCCATCACCCGGGCGATTTCCCGGTAATCGAGGTCCTCGTATTCCTTGAGAACGATGACCGTCCGGTGTTCGGGGGAAAGCTGGTCGAGGGCGGCCATGATCTGGGAGCGCAGTTCCCCCTGCTGGAGCCCCGTGGACGGGTGTGTGGAGTCCATCAGATGGCTGTTGACCGGCGCCTCCTGGTCCTCGGCTGTGAGATTGACCTCATCGAAGTCCACGTGCGGGTGGCGGGCGTTTTTGCGCATCCGGTCGATGGCGAGATTGGAGGTGATCCGGTACAGCCAGGTGTAAAAAGCGCTTTTACCCTCGAAACGGGCGAGGGATTTCCACGCCTTGATGAAGGTTTCCTGCGCGAGATCAAGCGCATCGGCTTCGTTGTGCAGAATATTCATGGCCAATCCAAAGACTTTCTGGTGATGGGTTTTGACGAGCATCCCGTATGCCTCCATGTCCCCCTGTTGGGACATGCGGATGAGTTCCTTCTCGTTCGGTTCACGGAACGAGGCCTCATCAGGATTGGACGGTGGGGGGGCGGGGTTCATTCAATGGCGGGGGGCGAACCAGAGACATTTAGCTCTTTGAGGCGCAATTGTCCACAGGCAGCATCAATATCGTGCCCCTTTTCCCGCCGGAGAGTGGCCGTCACCCCATGATGTCTGACCCGTGCGGCAAAAGCCTCCTGGACTTTTTCGGAGGGCCGGACCCAGGGCAGACCCTCGACCTTGTTGTAGGGGATGAGGTTGACCTTCACCTTCAGCCCCTCGCAGAGACGGCCCAGATCATCCGCATGGGCGATCTGATCATTGACTCCCTCGATGAGGATGTATTCAAAGGTGATCATCCGGTCTTTCCCGTGCTGATAATCACGGCAGGCCTGGACCAGTTCCGCCAGCGGGTGCTTTTTATTGACCGGCATGATGCGGTTGCGGACCTCGTCGGTGGCGCCGTGAAGGGAGATGGCCAGGCGCACCTGGAGCGGCTGACGTGCCAGGTCGCGGATGCGGGGGACCAGACCGCTGGTGGAAAGGGTCATTTTCCGCGCGCCGATGCCCAGGCCCCAGGGCGCGTTGAGCAGGGAGAGGGCGCGGAGCAGATTCTCGTAGTTGGCCAGGGGTTCGCCCATGCCCATGAACACGATGTTATTGACCTTGTGTCCCCCCTCCTGTTCCGAGCGGATGACCTGTTCGACAATCTCAAAGGGTTCCAGATTCCGTTTCCATCCCTCCAGACCACTGGCGCAAAAGCGGCAGCCATAGGCACAGCCGACCTGGGATGAGACGCAGAGTGTATGCCGGTCGGAGGCATCACCGTACAGGGCCGGATTGGCCGGGATGAGGACACTTTCGATGAACTGTCCGTCGGGAAGTTTCCAGAGGAATTTCTGTGTGGTGTCCTTCGATCCCTGTTTTCGGACACATTCCAGGGAGTGCAGGGAATAGGACGCCCGCAGCCGGTCCCGGAGAAGGGCCGGAAGGTTCGTCATCGCCTCGACATCCCGGACCCGTTTTTCAAAGAGCCAGGAAAGGATCTGCCCGGCGCGGTAGGCGGGGAGATCCCATTCGGAGATCTGTCCGTGGATTTCGTCGGAGGTCAGATTTTTCAGGTCGTTCACGGAACCCGACTATACCCGGGGAGGCGAGAAAGGGGAAATGACTAATTTGGGGCCCGGACCGTCGGGGGCTCAGGCTGCCTGGGCTGCCTGGGGATCGTAGATGGGCAGTTCGATCATGAAGGCGGCACCCGCTCCCGGTTCGTTCCAGACCGACATTTGTCCGCCAAAGTCCATGACAATCGAGTAGCAGATCGACAGGCCAAGCCCGGTTCCCTTGCCGACCTCCTTGGTGGTGAAAAACGGCTCGAAAATATGGGCCAGATGCTCCTCGGGGATGCCCGGACCCGAATCGACGATCATGACCTGGACATTGGCCCCGTCGTTGCGTGTTTTGATGGTCAGACGTCCCGGTTGCTGCTGGGCCTGGAGTGCGTACACCGCGTTGTTGATGATGTTCAGGAAGACCTGTTCGAGCATGGAGGGAATGCAGGCCACCTGGGGCGGATTCGCCTCAAAATCCTCGATGATTTCGATGTTGGAGAGGGTGATTTCCTCGCGGCGGTGTTCGATCGCCTTGGTGATGACGTCGGTGACGACAGTGGGGACACGCTGGCTTGTATCCTTGCGGGCGAAGGAGAGGAAATCCTTGACGATGCGGGAAATGCGGTCCACCTGGGCATCCACCTCCTTGACCGTGGACTGCACATTGGCCGGGAGTTCCTTCTGCCGCTTGAGCAGTTCCAGGCGCATTTTGATGACCATCAGGGGATTGTTGATTTCGTGGGCCACCCCCGCGACCGTCTGTCCCAGGGCGGCGAGTTTTTCCATCTGGCGCAGGTCCTTTTCGTGTTTGCGCTCCTCGGACTCCGCCTTGATGGCGATGAGAATGTAGTTGATCCCCTGGAGATTGATCAGGCTCGCCTTGCCGGCGGCCGTCATGGTGATGCCGTTGGACTTGGTGAAGCTGAAGCGTTTGGAGGAGTTGAGCGCCTTCATGATCGCCTGGAGACGCTGGGTTTCGTTGACGTAGAGACGCTGGGTTTGGGAAAGAGAGGGGACGAAGCAGCGGTTGAGGAGTTCCGCCCGGGAATAACCCATCAGTTTTTCGGCACTTTCATTCAGGTCGACAATGGAGAGTTGGTTGACTTCCAGCAACAGCATGATGTCGCTTCCCTCACGGAACATCTGCCAAAACAATCCATCCCCGGCAAGAATCGGAAGAGGGGCAACACCTGCGACAGGAGAGGGAATGGCGGGGTTCATGCTCGTTTTTTACTTACTTTACGTTCAAAAATGGGACGGGGGGGCATATCGAAAGAATTTATATTTACGCTGAAATGTCACTTAAAAGTCAATGGAATTCTGTTAGAAATATTGCCAATGTGTCAAGTTTAAATTTGTATGTTTGTTTTTCGTTTATGCAATTTTTACTAATTGGCGAAGGACATAAGGCAAGATACCGCCATGCTGGAAATAATCCACCTCAATGGGGGTATCAATCCGGCATCTGACGGAAACTTTCTCGATTTGCCCATTGGTCCGGGTGATTTGGAGTGTGAGATCCTGCTGGGGTTTGATATCGGGGGAGAGTCCGAGAATGTCGAAAATTTCCGTCCCATCAAGCTTCAGGGATTGGGCATTGGCGCCCTCCATGAATTGCAGGGGCAACACACCCATCCCCACCAGATTGGAGCGGTGAATCCGTTCAAAACTTTGGGCCACCACGGCCTTGACTCCCAGGAGATTGGTCCCCTTGGCGGCCCAGTCGCGTGAGCTGCCCGTGCCGTATTCATGCCCGGCGAATATGATCAGTGGCGTGTTGGTGCGGGCGTATTGTGCGGCGGCGTCAAAAATGGCGAGAGCTTCCCCCTGGCCATTGATTTTGGTGACCCCGCCCTCGACTCCCGGCACCATGAGATTTTTGATGCGGACATTGGCGAAGGTGCCCCGGGTCATGACCCGGTCGTTGCCCCGGCGCGACCCGTAGCTGTTGAAGTCCTCCACCCCCACGGAATTTTCAAGCAGGTAGCGTCCCGCCGGTGAAACCTTTTTGATGGCCCCGGCCGGGGAGATGTGGTCGGTGGTGACACTGTCTCCGAAAATGCCCAGGGGCCGGGCGCCGCGAATTTCGGCGATCGTGCCCGGTTCCAGGCTGAAATCGAGGAAGAAGGGCGGTTCCTGAATGTAGGTGCTCGCCGCGTCCCATTCGTACACCTGGCCCGTGGAGGCGGGCACTTCATTCCATTTGGGATTCTGACTCGCAAAATCCGTGTACAATCTGCGGAAGACCTCCGGTTTGAGTGCGGCGGACATCAGATCGCGCACCTCCTGGAGACTCGGCCAGAGATCCCGGAGAAAGACCGGTTTGCCGTCGGACCCCGTTCCCAACGGCTCCGTGGACATGTCGATGTCGGCACGTCCCGCGAGGGCAAAGGCGACCACCAGGGGCGGAGACATCAGGAAGTTGGCCTTGATGTTTTGGTGGACCCGCGCCTCGAAATTGCGGTTGCCGGAGAGGACCGAGGCGGCGATCAGATCATGGGTGGTGACCGCCTTTTCGATTTCCGGGTCCAGCGGACCGGAGTTGCCGATGCAGGTGGTGCAGCCATAACCGACGAGATTAAAGCCGAGTTTGTCGAGAAAGGGTTGCAGGGCGGTTTGCTCCAGATAGTCACTGACCACGCGGGAGCCCGGCGCCAGGGACGCCTTCACGGAGGGATTGACGGACAGTCCCCGTTCCACCGCCTTTTTGGCGACCAACCCGGCCGCGAGCATGACACTCGGGTTGGAGGTGTTTGTGCAACTGGTGATGGCGGCGATCAGCACACTTCCGTGGCCCACCCGGGCGGAGCCTTTCGCGCCCACCGACACGTCGATGCCCTCCGAGGCCAAATCCTCCTGTCTTTTGCCAAACCCCCCTTCCGCGACCGGCTGTGAAAACGCCCGGCGGAATTCACTCTGGAGGCGGTCGAGTTCGATGCGGTCCTGGGGCCGTTTGGGCCCGGACACCGAGGGCACGACACTGGCGAGGTCCAGTTCCAGGACCGTGGAATAATCGATCTGCCCCATTTCGGGAATTCCAAAAAGACCCTGGGCCCTGTAATAATTCTCGTAGAGGGCGAGCTGTTTTTCCGTGCGTCCGGTCGCCTTGAGATAGTGGACACTCTCCTCATCAATCGGGAAGAAGCCCATGGTGGCCCCGTATTCCGGGGCCATGTTGGCGATGGTGGCCCGGTCCACCAGCGTGAGGGCTTTGGCCCCCGGCCCGAAAAACTCGACAAACTTGCCGACCACCTTGGCTTTGCGAAGCATCTGGGTGAGCGTCAGCGCCAGATCCGTGGCCGTGACCCCTTCACGAATGGAACCGTGCAGATGCACTCCCACCACATCGGGGGTCAGAAAATAGACCGGCTGACCCAGCATGCCCGCCTCCGCCTCGATGCCGCCCACGCCCCAGCCGACAATGCCCAGGCCGTTGATCATGGTCGTGTGGGAATCCGTCCCCACCAGGGTGTCCGGATAAAAGACCCCGTTTTTCTGGAGCACGCCCTGGGCCAGATATTCCAGATTGACCTGATGCACAATGCCGATGCCCGGGGGAACCACCTTGAAGGTTTCAAAGGCCTGCATGCCCCATTTCAAAAACTGGTACCGTTCGCGGTTCCGCTCAAACTCGATGGCGAGATTTTTGTCGTAGGCCTGGGCATTGCCCGCAAAATCCACCTGGACGGAATGGTCCACCACCAGATCGACGGGCACCAACGGTTCAATGACCTTCGGGTTTTTGCCCATGCGGGAGATCGCCGAACGCATGGCGGCAAGGTCCACCAGCAGGGGGACGCCGGTGAAATCCTGCAGGACAATGCGGGCGACGACAAAGGGAATCTCGTGCACCCGGGTTTCGGAGGGTTTCCATTGGGCGAGATTGCGGACATCCTCATCGGTGATCTTGCGTCCGTCACAGTTGCGCAGCACGCTCTCAAGCACCAGACGGAGCGACACGGGAAGCCGGGAGACCGGTCCGTACCCCGCCTTTTCGAGCTCCGGCAGGGAGAAAAAACGGCCGGTGGAACCGGGGCCAAGGCTGAATTCTTTGAGGGCAAAGGACAGGGGATGGTTCGTGCTCATGGGAGGGGTGAAAAAAACGGGGTTGATTGGGAGGATTGAGGTTAGTGGAAATGCGCCGCGCTTCAATATGAAAAATGCGGCGCAACGACGGAAGTCCGACGGACGGCGGGCTATTTTTTGATCGGTTCGATCGTGGCCCGCAGCGTGAAGGAGCCGCCTGTGGACCGGGAAAAACGTCCCTTGAAAAAGAAGTTCCGGTTGAATTCCTCATCGGCCTTTGCAAAACCCCCTATCTGGACGGATTCCCCGGGGGCGACATCCACCTCCGTGGCGAGGGTCCTGAAACTGATGACGGCATTGGCGTCATCGGTCAGCCCCGTGATCTCCGGCCAGACGCGGAGGGTGATGAGGTTGCCGTTGACCACGGGCTGGACAATCATGCGGGTGCCCACCGGACGCCAGGTGACCTGCTGGACCGGGGCCTGGTCGGAGTAATATCCCAGATTGCGTGCGTAATAGTAGAAAAATTCCGCAAAGGGCACCTCCTCTCCGACCTCGATGGAGGCCGTGCCCCCGCTGCGGGTGAGCAGGAACTGGCTCGCCAGGGAGCTGGTTTTGGCGGATTTGTCCCGGACATCCAGGTCTCCCCCCAGCACATCCACCTCCACGGCCCCCGTCCTGATCCGGGTGGAGGGGTTTCTGCCTTCATGACGATTCAGGGTGACCCCCCGGTCGGCGGAGGAACCCGAGTCGCTGTAAGTGATTTCCACCCGCACCCGGGGGACCGGAAGACCCGCTTCGCGGACGATGGCCTCGAGCAATGGCATGTTCTCAGCGGTTTCGCGGATGAAGACCGTTCCGGATTTGGGCAGGAGGGTGTAGCGTGCCGCGGGGGTTTTGGCCTCCTCCAATAGCCGTTTGAGTTCCGCCGGGTCCGCGTCCCCCAGCGGGAAGTTTTTGCCGATGAGTTTGTCCCCTGCCAGGACCGGACAAGAGACCGGACCGAGTGTCAGCAGGGCCATCAGGAGATACAAACGGAGCATGGCCACCCAGTCTTGGCGTGAGATCGTCCCGTGGCAAGAACAAATGGCCCTGTGTGTGCGGGTAAATTTCACATTGACCGTACGGCTGAAATGAATTACTAACTGCGTAAATATGAAAACAAACTTACTTCGTCAGTTGGGTTCCTCCCAGGTCAAAAAGGCTTTTGCAATCCTCCAAAAGATTGAAGGTCTCGAAAAGAAACTTGCCGGGATGATCGGTGAAAACATCAGTTTCAAGGCGGG
>JANRIZ010000068.1:0-12136 GCA_033764445.1 Verrucomicrobiia bacterium
CCATGCAGGGAGCCGCCCAGTGGGGCGGACTGATGACCCTCCGCAACCTCAAACAGCAGGCCATCAGTCCGTCCCAGGGCGGAGTGACCGGAGGCGGTTGAACCCGGCGGGGATGTTCAGAAAATACCATTTTCCTGGGGCATTGCCCCAGGCTATTTCATCCGGCGGCCCGTTGGGCCTTGCAGAGCGGAGGCGGGGGCGCCTCCTGATGCACGCGGGGGCGCGTGCGCTCCCCGGGCAGTTTTGAAAGCATCCCCCTTTTGTGTGTTATGTGCCTTTTTGCGGCCAAAATGCGGCGGCCCGCTGGGCCTTGCAGAGCGGAGGCGGGGGCGCCTCCTGGTGCACGCGGGGGCGCGTGCGCTCCCCGGGCGGTTCAGAAAGAATCCCCTTTTGTGTGTTTTGTGCCTTGAAGTTTACCCCGGATTGATCGGGGCGGCCAAATTGCAGTGGCCTGTTGGGCCTCGCAGAGCGGAGGCGGAGGCGCCTCCTGGTGCACGCGGGGGCGCGTGCGCTCCCCGGGCGGTTCAGAAAGAATCCCCTTTTGTGTGTTTTGCGCCTTGAAGTTTACCCCGGATTGATCGGGGCGGCCAAAATGCGGCGTTGAGAGTGAGGAAATCCTGGCACAACAGGGGATTGAGTTTTTGAGGACCAGTGATTAGGATCTCCGGAAACGAACAAAGGCAATCATTCATGAAACACATCCCCTCCATTGTCGGCGCCCTGTTGGGTCTGCTTTTTATTGTGTTTGGACTCGTCGTCCTCCTCCGTCTGGTCGCCATGCCCCCCCTGCCCGAGGGAACCCCTGCCGCCCTGTTCATGGGGGCTTTTGCTCCCACCGGCTATCTGACTTTTGTGAAGGTGCTGGAGGTTTTCGGGGGCATTCTGCTGATGATTCCCTTCACGCGGAATTTCGGATTGCTCATCATCGGCCCGATCATTGTCAACATCCTGGCCTTCCATGTCTTCATCATGGGCGGGGCGACACTGGCCGACCCCGTGCTGATCGTGATCTGTCTGATGGGCGCCTATCTGCTCTGGGACGCACGCAAAAAATTTCTCGGCCTGCTCGGAACACGGACGGAGAAAATCTGAACGGAGTCCGCCCCTATTTCTGGAGGTTTTTGAGTTTGGTTTTGATTTCCTCGAGCTGAAAAATCAGTTCCTCGATCTGTTCCTCGCGGTTGAGACCGTCCCGGTGCATCTCCTTGCGATGGGCCTGTTCCATTTCCTCCTGCATTTCCTGCATGGAGTTCATGATCACCCCGATGAAGAGATTGAGCATGATCATCGTCCCCAGAAGGATAAAAAGGATGAAGTAGGCCGGGGCCAGGATCGGATGGGCCGCCCGCTGCACCTGCATGACGTCGATCCATCCTTCGAGGGTGACAATCTGGAAGAGGGTGAGCATGGCCGAGGCCAGGTTGCCGAAACTGGCCGGGTCGATCTTTCCGAAGAAGAAAACCCCCATCACAGCGAACATGTAAAAATGGAGCAGCAGCATCAGTCCCACATACCCCATGGAGGGGATGCTGTGGAGAAGGGCGCCGACGAGCATCTGCAGGCGGGGTAGGACCGTGATCAGACGCAGGACCCGGAGCAGGCGGGCCAGGCGCAGCACCGCGATGTATTCGGCATGGATGGGCAGGAAGCAGACCGCAACGATGGCAAAGTCGAAGAGATTCCATCCGTCCTGGAAGTATTTCCAGGGACGCGGGAAATGGGCGAGGATTTTGATCAGGGCCTCGACCACAAAAATCCAGAGTACGACCCGGTCCAGAAAATGGATGATCGTGCCATACCGGGCCATGGTCGGTTCGCTGGTTTCCAGGCCGATGAGGATGGCGGCCAGGACGATGACTCCAATGATGAACCATTGGAAACGGGGGGCGCGGGAGATATTCTGGCAGAGGGAGATCATGCCCCATATATGGGGTATTCCGGGCCGGAATTAAAGCGGAGAATTGTTTCAAGTTTCAGATTGGTAATTTCCCGGGGGACTGCTATACCTTTGCCCATGTCAGTCCAGGAACTCAAACGGTTTGATTTTTTCTCCCCGCTGGCGGATGCGGATTTGGAGCGTCTGTCGGAGCTGATCCTTCGTCGCCAGCACAAGGCAGGCACCTACATCACCCAGGAAGGCCAACCCAACGACAAGCTGCATCTGGTGCTTTCGGGCATGGTCGAGGTGGTCAAGACCAAGGCCAGCAACGAGGTGGTGCTCGGGCAGATCGGCCCGAAGGGGTTTTACGGGGAGATGAGCATGTTTTTCCCGCCGACAACCACCGCCGGGGTCAAGGCCCGTGAGGATTCCGAGGTCCTGAGTTTTCCTCATGAGGCCCTCAAGCAATTCATCCGGGAACATCCCGCCGTGGGCACCCAGATCATGTGGGCGATGATGGAGGTCATCTGCCAGCGTCTGGACATGGTCAACCGGATGTACGGCGACACGATGTTCTGGCTGAACGAAAACTACACGGTCTAGAATTTCCTTAATAAAAAGACGGCCTTCCTGATCGGCCTTCGTCAGAGGCGAAGGCCCCGACCACCCAATGGCGGTTACCCGATGCCAAACTGTTTTTTGAAGCGGCAGATTTCCTCCCACACCTCGGCGGGTTCGGTTTCCTGGGAGACACGCGAAAAAATATTATGAAGGATCTGTTTTTCGTTTTCATCCACAAGACCGTCACGGAGGGCCAGACGTTCGATGAAGGCCAGCTCGTCCTGATCAATCCTGTTGGCTTTGGCAAAAACATGGAGAAATGAATAACCCATGATGGACTTTGCCTCGGAGGTGTTTGGAATCGGGTCGCTCATGTCGTAAAGACTGGGGCAAACCGGCTCCACCGGTCAAGGGAGCGAATGTGACAATTCGCCGAATCAAACAGACGGTTGGTTTGCTCATTTCTCGAGCATCACACTGGCAATTTTAAAGGGCTTCAGGGTCAGGGTCAGTCGGCCCCCGTCGAAGGGAACGGACTCGCCGGGTTCCTCGTTCAAATTGCACAGGCGGGCGGATTTGAAGGGCAACGGAGTCGTGACCGTCACTGTCTGCGTCCCTCCAAAGGCCTCGTAGAGGCGGAGGATCATCGCCGGGGAATCCTCGGCGCGTTTGATTGTCTCCAAAACGACCCCGGGGTTGTCCACCGCAAAAAAGGTGTGGTCGATCTCGTCGGGGCCAAGCGCGGGAAGCACGCGCAGGGGACTGTTGAAATTCTGGGCCGCCCGGAGAACCCCCGCCGCCTGCCAGTCCCCGGCATGGGGCATGAGGGCGTAGCGGAAGCAGTGGTGGCCGCGGTCCGCCTTCGGATCCGGGGCGTTGGGCGCACGCAGGAGCGAGAGGCCCATGCGTCGTCCGTGGATGCCGTAGCCGTATTTGCAGTCATTGAGCAGGGCGACACCAAAACCGTGTTCGCTGAAATCCGCCCAGCGATGGCCGCACACCTCAAAGCGGGCGATATCCCACGAGGTATTGTAGTGCGTGGGACGTTTGACATGGCCGAACTGGATTTCGTAGGTCGCCTCGGGGGCGCGGACATCGACATCAAATTCCGCTTTCAGGAATTTCGATTTTTCCTGCCAATGGACCTTGCAATCAAATTCCAGGGCTTGGGAGAGGGCTGTCAGACTGACCACCTGGGTGATGGTGGAGCTGCCATAGGTGTATTCAAACCGGACCGCGCAGCGAAGAGGATGCATTTCGAGCAACTGTGCCTCCGAGGCGGGTCCGACCGGGGACCGTTTTTCGAGGTGAAAGACATCCACATCCCACGCATCCCAAAAGAGCGGTTTGTCCTCGTACACCGCCAGCTGACCGTCCTGATGGGAATGAATTGTTTCGCGTCCGCTGGCCTTGTGGAGGAGACTTGTCAGAATGCCGGTTTTGCTGAGGACCGCACGAAGGTGATCGTTTTCGAGTGTGAACCCCGAGGCATCCGATCTGAAGGTGACCTTTTCCGCGATTTCCGTTTCCGCATTTTGCGCGCGGAATCCGCAGGAGGGGGCGGAGACGACACAGAGGGATTTGTCCGAGAGTTCGACCACCTCCCGGCGGGGGTGGACCAGAGAATTCATGACCCGCAGACGGGCATTTTGCGCCGAGGTTTTGGCGGAGGGCTCATCGATGAAACGGGCCAGCAGCCGGGCGGCCTCGACCTCGATCCGGGCGTAGTCGCGGGTGCTGTCCTCGTACACCTCCGTGATTGAGGAGCCCGGTATGATGTCATGGAACTGATTGAGGAGAAGCAATTGCCAGAGCGTGCGCAATTCCTCGGCGGGATACGGTTCCTCCGAATGGAGGGAGGCGACCGCGGCGATACATTCGATTTCTCGAAGGAGATTTTCACAGCGGCGGTTTGATTTTTTGTTGGCCGCCTGGCTCGTGTAGGTGCCGCGGTGGAGTTCGAAGTAGAGTTCACCGATCCACACCGGCAGATCGCGGGCCTCCGCTTCCGCCCGGGCCCAGAAGTCCCGGGGGGCCCGGATTTCGACCTTGGGCAGACCTTCGAGGTCCTTCGCCCGTTTGGCGATTTCGAGCATCTGTTTGGTCGGTCCCCCGCCGCCGTCGCCGTAGCCGAAGAGATACAGGCTCTCGTTGGCGCGGTCATGGTCCTTGAATTTGCGGACATTGTCCTGGAGCTGCCAGGGGGTGAAGTCCGCATTGTAGGTATCCGCCGGCGGGAAATGGGTGAAGAGTTGCGTGCCGTCGAGTCCCTCCCACAGAAAGGTGTGGTGGGTCGGCCGGTTGAACTGGTTCCAACTGAGTTTCTGGGTGAGGAAATAGCGCATGCCGAAACCCGCGACAATTTGCGGAAGGGCGGCGGAGTAGCCAAAGACATCCGGATTCCAGAATTCGCGGCATTCGATGCCGAATTCCTCGCGGAAGAATCTTTGTCCGTAAAGAAATTGGCGCACGAGGGATTCGCCTGAGGGGATGTTGCAATCCGGTTCGATCCAGGTGCCGCCGACGGGGATGAAGCGCCCTGCGGCCACCGCCTGCTTGATGCGGGTGTAAAGCTGCGGATAAAGTTCCTTCATCCAGGCATATTGCTGGGCCTGGGAGCAGACGAATTTGTATTCCGGATATTCCTCCATGTATTCCAGGGCTGTGGCGAAGGTGCGCGCGCATTTGCGTTTGGTTTCATCCAGCGGCCACAACCATGCCGTGTCGATGTGGGCATGCCCGACTGCGCTGAGGCCGTGCTGACTTTCCGCATTCCGCGCCGAGAGCAGCGGCTGGAGCAGGGCGCGGGCGGCAGGCCAGGTGGCGCGGTCCTCCAGGACCAGGGCATTGACAAAGGCGTTGAGCCCGAAGAGAAGCTGTCCGCGCCGGGGCGACTCCGCCGGCAATGATTGAAGGGTCTGGGAGAGAATGGCCGCATCCCAATACAGGTCCCAGGCCTCCCGGTCAAAGACCGCGATTTCCGCCTGGGCGACCGCAAACTCCGCACGTTTGGGCTGCATGTGCTCGTCGAGGACCCCGAAGAGGGCGTTGGCGGCGCATTCGACAAAAAAATCGAATTTTTGACCCGCCTGCGCCTGCATGCAGAGGCGGAAATCCGTGCGGGGGTCTTTCAGGGGACTGGCGAGACTGGTTCCATTGCGAAAGGTGTGCGCCTCGATGGAAAAGCCCTGACGCGGCTGGCCGTCGATCCAGACCAGCCCCTCGGCCCCCGTATTCCAGAGAAAATGGATTTCCCGGCCCTCGCCCGCCGGGGGGACCACCGCCTGGACGTGGAACCAGGAGGTGTCCCAGAGCGCCCCGAGATTTTCGCCCGGGCCCGACGGGGTAAAAGGCTGAAGGACCGCCTCCGCGTAGGGGATCCGGGTTTTGGATTTGAACACCGCCAGGGACACCGGAGTCCGGTGCGGGTAGAATCGGGTGCGGATTTCCTCAATGGCCAGGTCGATGCGTTTGGCCGTGATCTCGGGATGGGTGAGCATGCGGGAAATCAAGCGGTATCGCCCCGGCGGGAACAAGACAAAAAACGGCGGGACCGGAACCCGTCAGGGAACCTCGTCGAGAATCATGTGCTGGGCCTGGAGCCTGGTTTTGCGTTCACGCGCCTCCTGGGAGATCGGGCCGCCGGCGGATTCCAGGATTTTGTAGATTTGGATCGCCCCCTGCCAGTCCTCCTGCTCCTCCTTGATTTTCCCCGCATCAAATCCCGCGCGTCCGAACCAGACAAATTCGGTATTTTTGGCCGGGGCCGGATTTTGGAGTCTGGGGGGAAGGGCATTGCCGTAGAGGATGTCCAGATAGAGGGCCAGGGCCTCCTTGGTGCGGCCCTTTTTTTCGAGGGCCTTGGCCAGGCGGTAGGTGGCCTCGTGCTGGAGCGGGAGGGAATCCGGGTTGGCTTTGAGAACGTCGTTGAGGGCGGAGATCGCCTCGTCATATTTTTTGAGTGTGTGCAGGCAGACCGCCTTGCCCAGCAGGGCCTCGGCGATTCCCGGGGCGTTGGGGGATTCCTTGAGGACCGCCTCGTACAGCAGCAGGGCGCTTTCAAACTGACCCGTCTGACGGAGCACCTCCCCCTGGCGCATGCGGGCGTCGAACTTCAGCGAGGCATCCGTTCCGTTGATGACCTGTTGAAACAGGGCCGTGGCCGCCGGGTAGTCCTGACGGCTGTAGGCCGCCTTGCCGGCCCAGTAGGCGGCCTCATCGGCGAGAGGGGCTCTGGGAAATTTTTTGACCAGCGCCTCGAACTGGGCCTGGGCCCGGGCGTAATCCTGTTTCGAGTAGTGGTAGTTGCCCGTCCAGAAAAGGGCGGAGGGGGCCAGGGGGGATTCCGGGTGCGTTTCGATGAAGTCCCTCATTTCGGCAAGCGTTTTTTCGTCATGGCCCAGGCGGGCGATGGCCAGGGCACGGTTGAAGGCCGCCGGGGCGCGCAGCTCCTCGAGCGGAACCGTTTTGAGAAACTGATTGTACTGGTCCGCCGCCTCGGCGAATTTCCCCTCCTGAAAGTAGGCCTCGGCAATCCCCATCGACGACTTGGGAAGCAGCCGGCTTTTGGGATGGCGGGCCATCAGGACCCCAAAGGCCTCGCGTGCCTTTGGGTAGGCCCCCGTCAGCAGGTAAATCTGGCCCGTTTCAAACTGGGCCGCATCCCCGTAGGTGCTTTCGGGGAACTGGGTGAGAAGACTCTGGAAGGCCGTGAGGGCCGCGCCGGGATTTCCGGAGAGAAAATGGGTCTGACCCAGGCGGAAGAGCGCGGCCTCGGCGTAGGCCGACCGGGGGAAATCGGTGGTGATTTTTTTGAAGGTGTCCAGGGCCCGGTCGAACTTTTTCTGTTGCACCTGGAAATCGGCCGTCTTGAAAAGAAGCGTGGCCTTCTGGGAGTCCTCGCGGGAATTCTGCATGGCCTGCAGCAGGGCCGCGGAGGCCTCGTCGGATTTTTGCATGCGGTCAAAACATTCGGCAATGAGGATGAACGCCTCGGCCGGGACCGATTTGCGGTCCGTTCCCTCGGTCAGTTTCTGGGCCTCGGCCAGGGCGGCGGAGGCGTCCCCCTGCTCGAGCAGGATGCGGGCGAGGACCAGCCGGGCCTGCAGGGAGAGCGGGGAGTCCCCCGTCTTTTCGATGAAGCTGCGGATTTTGGAAAGTCCGTCGGCCTTGCGGTTGAGGGCGGAAAAGGCGCCGACCATTTTTTGAAGGGCCTCCAGGCGTCGCGGGGTTTTGTTGGGCAGACCGGCGGCCTGCTCAAAGGCGCGGGCCGCCTCGTCGAACTTTTTCTGTGCCACCAGCAGGTCCCCGAGAGCCATCCAGGCATCCGAGACGAGGGAGGGAGGCTGGGCCTTTTTGAGCCCCGTCAGATTCTGGAAAATTTTCTGGGCCTCCTCGCTCCTTTTCTGACGGGCCAGCAGGTGCCCCTTCCAAAAGAGAGCCTCCTGAGAGACCGTCTCGTTGCCGCGCGGGGTCAGCAGCGGGGCCAGAATCTTTTCGGCCGCCTCGTCATTTTTCTGTTCGATCTGGATTTTGGCCAGGGCCAGGGAGGCCCGGCGTCCGTCCTCCTGACCCGGGAAGTCCTTGGCCAGCGCCTCGAAGGTGCTGCCCGCCCCCAGCAGATCGCCCTGACGGAAGAGACACCAGGCGGAACCATAACGGGCCTTGCGGGCCAGGGGCGCCTCCGGGTTTTTTTCGGAGAGGGAGCGATAATGGGCCAGGGCCTCCGGGAAACGCCCCTCCCCGTAGAGACCCTCGGCCAGCAGAAAAACCAGTTCGTCGCGGTTGCGCGGGGCGGGCTCACGGACGAGCACCGGCGTGAGCAGGGCGGTCAGTTCCGCGGTGTTCCCCTGTTTTTCGAGGGCCCGGGCGAGCAGCAGAAGGACCTGGTCCTGATATTCCGACTGGGGGAAGGCCTGGAGCAGGCGGCGCAGATGCACCTCGGCCACGTCGTAAAGCCCGTCCTCGGAGGCACGCCGGCCGTTTTCGAGGAGTTTTTTCTCCTCGGGGGTGGCGGCGGGGAGTGCGGAGAGGAGCCATCCGGCCATGAGCGTGGTGGCAAGGAAAGTGTGTGGGAGCCGTTGCATCGTTTTTCCAAAAAATCCCGCGCCCGGGAGGGGCGGTGGTCGTGATGGCGACCCCAGCTGGAATCGAACCAGCAACCTGCGGATTAGAAATCCGCTGCTCTATCCGGTTGAGCTATGGGGTCGGATCGAGGGGGCCGATCCTATCAAAGACCCCCGCCGGGAATCGAGTGATAAATTCGGGAGGCGATCGGACCGTTTTGTCCTGCGGAACGACCCCGGGCGTTGGAAGGGTGCCTGGTGCGGAGCGCCCTCCGCGGACCTCCTGAAAATGGCGCGGTGACCCGGACAAACGGACCGAGGTCCGGTCAGTCGGGCAACTGGGCCTTGAGTTTTTTGAGTTTGTCCCGGAGGGAGGCGGCGTCCTCGTAGTTTTCGTTTTTGATCGCCAGACCCAGATCCTCCTCAATCGAGAAAATCTTCTGGGTCAGCTCCATGGTTGTCTTGAAGCGGCGGGGGATTTTGCCCTTGTGTTCGGTTCCACGGTGCATGTTGCGGAGAAGGGCGGCCAGCCCCTCGGAAAAGGTGTTGTAACAGGAGGAACAGCCCAGACGCCCGAGTTTTTTGAAGTCAGCCTGGGTGAACCCGCACATCGGACAGCAGAGATCGCCCTTGCCGGCAGCCATTTCATCCCCCGCCCCCAGACCGAGCAACTGGTCGGCAATCGAGAAGCCTGTCGGATCATCCACGTTTTTGGCATTGGGACAGGAGGCGCAGAGATCCACCTTGTGCATGGTGCCCTCGACGATCTGCGTGAGATGGATCGTACAGGGATTTTTGCAGTTTTCGCAACCGGGCGGGCGGTTTTCTTGCATGGGACCAATGTAGCTTTGAAGATGCGTGCGTCAACAGCGAACCCGGGGCCGCGTTGCCGGTGGGAACCCGGGACCGCAAGGGCCTTTCAGGGACCTCGACCCGTCCAACGCCCTTCTGAAGGGTTTCGCGACCGGTTATTGATCGCCCTTTTTTTTGTCCTTTTTGGAGTCGTCGCCGGTGAAGAAACCCTCGACCTCCTCGAAGAAGTCCTTGTCCCGCTGACCCTGGTACCAGAGTTTGCGGGTGCGGAGGACCTTGCCCGAAAAGGCGGAAATGGTCACCTCGCCGAGGTAATGATTCTGGGAGTCGTAGGCCCTGATGATCCAGATCGGGTTGGAGTCGGGGTCGGCATCCTTGATTTTTTTGAGGCGAAAATCCGCCTTGCTGACCGTGAGCTTGTTTTCCTTCTGGGCGATTTCCTCGACCATTTTGTAGGCCTTGTCGGAATCCAGCCGCAGTTTTTTGAGGTCAATGACCCATTTCTGGCTGTAGTCCTCAAAGAGATCCGCCGGACGGCGGTCATCCAGAAAATCGGCGCCTTTCATGTCAACGACGACCTTCTTGCTGCCCTCCTTTGGATCGAAGAAAACGACCTCCCATTTTTCCGGATTGGGTGTGCCCTTTTCCGCACGCATTTCCATGAGATTGTCGCGGATGGCATCCCGGACATTTTTCTGGGCCCCGCGCAGGGCTTCATACGCCGAGACCCGGTCCCCGGCGCGGGACGGCAGGACTGTCACAGCAAGGGAGAGGACCACGGCGGAGAGGAGGAGGGATTTTGGGGTGTGCATAGGATGGCCTTCGTATACCGGAAACCCGCCGGAGATAAAACGTTATTTCCGTGACGGGCCCCGTCCTTGGGACGGCGCCCGGAGGATTCCATTCAAAAAAAATCGTCAACCAGGGGGCGGACCGCTATTTGATCAGGTCGGCGACCATGGATTTTTCCTCCTTCAGCTCATTGACCGTGATGTCGATTTTGGACTGGCTGAAGTCATCGATTTTCAGGCCCTCGACCACGTTCAACCTCTGTCCGTCACTGGTCACCGGGAAGGAGCAGATGATGTCCTTTTCGATGCCGTAGTGGCCGGTGGAATGGATGCAGACACTGTGGAAATCGCCCGGTGCCGTGGGGAAATGGATGGAGCGGACCCCGTCGACAATGGCATTGGCCGCGCTGGCCGCCGAGCTGGCCCCGCGGGCCTTGATGACCGCCGCGCCGCGTTGCTGGACCGAGGCGATGAATTCCCCCCGGAGCCAGTCGTGGTCGGTGATCACCTCCGTGGCCGGTTTGCCGCCGATGGTGGCATGGGTGAAATCCGGGTACTGGGTGGCGGAGTGGTTGCCCCAGACGGCCAGACGTTTGACCTCAGTGACCTCCGTGCCGGCCTTTTTGGCCAGCTGGGTTTTGGCGCGGTTTTCATCCAGACGGGTCATGGCAAAAAAGCGGTCGCGGGGGATGTCCTTCGCGTTGTTCATGGCGATCAGACAGTTGGTGTTGCAGGGGTTGCCCACCACAAAGACACGCACGTCCGAGGCCGCATTTTGCTGGATGGCCTGACCCTGGCCGATGAAGATTTTGCCGTTGATCCCCAGGAGGTCCTTGCGTTCCATGCCCTGTTTTCGGGGAATGCTCCCCACCAGCAGCGCCCAATTCACGCCCTTGAAGCCTTCTTCCAGACTGGCTGTGGGGACGACCCCCTTGAGCAGGGGGAAGGCGCAGTCGTCGAGTTCCATCACCACCCCCTGAAGGGAGGGCAGAGCCGGTTCGATTTCGATGAGGTGGACAATGACCGGCTGGTCGGGGCCGAACATGCCGCCGGAGGCGATGCGAAAGAGGAGGGCGTAACCGATCTGGCCGGCGGCACCCGTGATGGCGACGCGAATGGGGGGTTTGCTCATATCTGGGGACTCTGTGAAGTTGATTTCAGGCCCTCCGCCGGGCGGCGGGCCACTTCCGCACCTTGCGGAAAAGTCCGGCCACTATAGTGGGGGTGGACAGTCGCGCAAGACCTTTTCGGCTCAACGAGGTATCGGAGTTCCCGGTTGTCGGCAGGAGATTGACCATCCGTGTTTCATTCGTGGCCCCAATCCGCCGGGCGATTTACCTTTCCGTTTCATGCAGGAGACCATTTTCCTGAAAGCTGTAGAATCCCTTTTTGGAGACGATCAGATGATCAAGGATGCGGAGACCCAGGATGCGGGCGCCCTGTTCGAGCTGACGCTGGACCTGGAGATCCGCGCTGCTGGGTTCGAGATTGCCGGAGGGATGGTTGTGGGCGAGGATGACCGCCGCCGCGCGGTCGGTGAGGGCATCGGCAAAAACCTCGCGCGGATGGACCTGGCTCTGGTTGAGCAGCCCCACGGTGATGATCCGTTTTTCAATGACCTCATGGGCGCCGTTGAGGGTGATGCACACGAAGTGTTCCTGCATTTTGCCCGTGATATCGGCCAACAGGGGGAGGATATCCTGCGGTTTGGAAATTTTGACCGTGTCGCGGAGCAGATGACGCCGGGCGAGTTCGAACGCAGAAAGAATCTGGGCGGCCTTGGCCACGCCCATGCCGGGCAGGGAGGTGAGATGGCCGAGGGTCAGATGGGTGCGGTGTTCGCGGATCAGTTTTGCCACGTCGCGGGCGATGGAAAAAACGTCACGCCCCCGGACGCCCATTCCCAGGATCGCGGCCACGAGTTCCTCATCGGTCAATGATGCCGCCCCCCGGGCCACAAGCTTTTCCCTCGGGCGGTTGACCGCCTCCAGTGTGGCCATTGATTTCAAGCAGGCAAAATATGCAAA